>CBFGON010000071.1:0-12951 GCA_965650395.1 uncultured Qipengyuania sp.
TCGGCACCCATCTCGACCTGTCGGGCCTGCGCCGCCGCGACCAGATCCGCTCGCTACTGTCCTTCGTTGGCGGTTGCGAGGAGGATTGCCCGACCGTGATCATGGGCGATTTCAACCAGTGGGGCCGCCAGACCGGCGCAATGCGCGAATTCGCGGGCGGCTGGACCATCCTCACCCCCGGCAAGAGCTATCCCAGCCGACAGCCGGTCGCCGCGCTCGACCGGATTGTGGCGAGCCCGCACTGGAAACTCGTGACCGAGCAGGTGCACCACACCGCCCTTTCTGCCGTGGCTTCGGACCATCTCCCGATCAGCGCCACACTTGAGCTGCTGAAAAATTAGGCTGCTGCCTGAAATTTAGGCGCTCGTGGCGGTGCCCGTCCTGTAACTTTCCCTGAAATCCCCCGCAAAACGCATTTGGCACGACTTTTGCTGCAAGTGCGAAGGCCGGCGACGGGTCCGGTGGACCAGCAAGGGGGTGAAGGCGTGAAGTTCATCATTGCAGTCATCAAGCCATTCAAGCTCGACGAAGTGCGCGAGGCGCTCGGCGATATGGGCGTGGCGGGAATGACCGTCACCGAAGTCAAAGGCTTCGGCAGGCAGAAAGGGCAGACCGAGATTTATCGCGGTGCCGAATATTCAACCAACATGCTGCCGAAGGTGAAGCTGGAAATCGCGGTGGCCGACGAGCTTGCCGCGCAGGTCGTCGAGACGATCCAGCAAACCGCCAGCACCGAAGCAATCGGCGACGGGAAGATCTTCGTGTTCGACCTCGCCAGCGCCACCCGCATCCGCACCGGCGAAACCGGCGACACCGCGCTGTGAGGCCAAGGAGTGAATTCATGACCATGCGTAATCTCGCGCGCGGCGCCGCCACTGCCGGCCTCGCGCTTTTTGCCAGCACCGCTGCCCTGGGGCAGGAAGCCGTCGAGGCGGTTGTCGAAGCCACGCCCGCTGCGGCCCCGGCCGCCGCCGCAGCAGTCGCCAATCCGGGCAATAATGCCTGGATGATGACCTCGACCATCCTCGTCCTGCTGATGATCCTGCCCGGCCTCGCGCTGTTCTATGGCGGCCTTACGCGGCAGAAGAACATGCTCTCGACCATGACGCAGGTCGGCGCCGCCGCCTGTCTCGCCATGCTGATCTGGGTGATCTACGGCTATGGTCTGGCCTTTGGGCCGGAAGGCAACCAGTTCATCAGCTGGGGCAAGTTCTTCCTTGCTGGAGTCACCACCGACAGCACGGCTGCGACCTTCAGCGAAGAAGTGATCAGCGAATATGTCTTCATCAGCTTCCAGATGACCTTCGCCGCGATCACCGCTGCGCTGGTGCTGGGCGCGACGGTGGAGCGGCTGAAGTTCTCGGCCGCGATGCTGTTTACCGCCATCTGGCTGACGATCGTCTATTTCCCCATTGCCCACATGGTCTGGGCGGGCGGTGGCCTGCTGTTCGACATGGGCGCGCTCGACTTTGCCGGCGGCACGGTGGTGCATATCAATGCCGGTGTCTCGGCATTGGTGCTCGCTCTGTTCCTCGGCAAGCGCAAGGGCTTCCCGACCGAACCGATGCCGCCGCACAGCCTCACGCTGACGCTGGTGGGCACCGGCCTGCTGTGGGTGGGCTGGTTCGGCTTCAACGCAGGTTCGGAACTCGAAGCCGACGGCACTGCGGGCCTTGCCATGATCAACACCTTTGTCGCCACGGCAGCAGGTGCCTTCAGCTGGATGCTGATGGAGCGTTTCGCAGGCCACAAGGCCTCGGCGCTGGGTTTCGCTTCGGGTGTGATTGCCGGTCTGGTTGCCGTGACCCCGGCAGCGGGCAACAGCGGGCCGTTCGGCGCCATCGTGCTGGGCATTATTGCATCGGCAGTGGCCTATTTCGCGGTCTCCAAGCTCAAGCACAAGTTCGGCTATGACGACGCGCTCGACGTGTTCGGCATCCACGGGGTTGCCGGGATCGTCGGCGCCATCGGCACCGGCATTGTTTATTCGCCTGCACTGGGCGGACCTGGCGATGCGGCTGAATATGTGATGGGCGCACAGGTCACGACGCAGATCGTCGCGGTGGCCGTGGCGATTGCCTGGGCGGCTGCCGGAACGGCCGTGGCTGCCTTTGCCACCAGGCTCGTTACCGGCCTCAGGGTCTCCGAAGATGTCGAACGCGAAGGCCTCGACATCGGCGAACACGGAGAACGCGCCTACAACTGATCGGGAGCATCGCGCGAAAAGTGGAACCCGGTTTTCGCCTTTCGCGATGCGACCAACATAAACACAAGCTTGGCGGGGCCGCCGCTCTCCTCTCTCCTAGTGGTCCCGCCTACCCATGTTCCTCCTGCGAACAAAGCCTATTGAAAGGTCGGAACTTTCGGGTTCCGACCTCTTTTTTGTGCTTTGCCGACTGTGACTGGATAGTAACAATTGTTGCATATTCCGGCGCCGGTTGCGTCGCGCGGATTGAATTTACATCGCAGCGGATTCACCCTCCACTTTAGCAGAAGGCCAATCAATGGCCCGGGCTAGGGAGGAATTCATGACCAAGCATCATAGCTACGCGCGCGTCTCCATTCGTGGAGCATTGCTTGCAGGTTGCGGAACGCTGCTGCTGAGCCAGCCGGTTTTCGCACAGGATGCAGAGCCTGCAGCAGAAGAAACCAACGTCATCATCGTGACCGCGACCAAGCGCGCTTCGACGATCCAGGACGTGCCATTCTCGATCAACGCCCAGACGCAGGAAGACATCCAGAAATCCGGCGCGGTGACGCTGGAGGCTCTCAGCCGCAATGTTGCGGGCCTTTCGGTGCAGAACCTCGGGCCCGGCCAGAGCCAGGTTTCGGTGCGCGGCGTTTCCGCCGGTCAGGTCGTGCGCGACCAGCCGGGCGTGAAAGAACAGGTTGGCGTCTATCTCGATGAATCGGTGATTTCGTTGTCGCTGTTCACGCCCGATCTCGACCTGTTCGACCTCAACCGCGTTGAAACCCTGCGCGGTCCGCAGGGCACGCTGTTCGGTTCGGGCAGCGTTGGCGGCACCATCCGCTATATCACCAACCAGCCGCAGATCGGCGTCAACGAAGGCACGGTCGAAGCCAATGCCAATCTCGTCGATGGCGATGATCTTGGCTGGCACCTCAAGGGTGCGGTCAATGTGCCGGTAGGCAACAATGCCGCCATCCGTGCGGTCGCCTATCACACCCAATATGGCGGTTTCATCAATGCGATCGGTCCGGCTGGCGGCGAAGATGTCAATGGCGGCGAACGCTATGGCGGCCGTCTGGCGCTGCGTGTCGACACCGGCGATGGCTTCAGCATCACGCCGCGCATCGTTTACCAGAAGGTCAAGGCCGACGGCTTCAACCGGCAGGAGATCTACAATCTCTACGCCAACCCCTATACCACCACACGCCCCACGGTGACGTTCAACGAGCGCGAACAATATCTGATGCTGCGCGAAGGGTTCGAAGACGAGACGATGATTCTCGATCTGGTGGCCGAAGCCGATCTGGGTGCGGCCATCCTTACTTCGGTCAGCTCCTATTCGGATCGCAATATCCTTGTCAGCCGCGATGCCAGCGCGCTGTCGGGTTCGGTATCGGTCGATCTTGGTTTTCCCGACGCTGCAGTCCTGCTGCCGTCGAATCTGCGCGACACGACCGATCTCAATGCCTTCACACAGGAAGTGCGGCTGGCTTCGGACAGTTCAGGGCCGTTGCAATGGCTGGTCGGCGCGTTCTATTCGAGCACCGACCGCTTCTATCGCCAGCGGCTCCCGACGCCGGGCTACGATGCCTATGTGAATGATTTCTTCGCTGACGCCTGTGCTGCCGACCCCGATGATTGCGGTGCTGGTGGCGTACCGCTGACTGCGGCAGACATCGCCAACGGTTTCGGACCGGATTCGCCCTATAATGCGGACTTGCCCTACGATCTGGAGCAGATTGCGGTGTTCGGTGAAGGCACCTATTCGTTTACCGACAGGCTCGACGTCACCGTGGGTGCGCGCTGGTACGATTATAACGAAGAACGCCAGTTCATCTCCGGCGGTCTGTTCGCCAATGGCGACAGGGAGCGTGACAGCACCAAGTCCGACGGCGTCAGCCCGCGCGTGCTGGTAAGCTATGACGTCAGCGACAGCCTGACCGTCAATGCGCAGGCATCGAAGGGTTTCCGTCTGGGCGGGGTGAACGACCCGCTCAACGAAACGCTGTGTTCGCCGGCCGACGAAGCGCTGTTCGGTTCGTTCCAGTCCTATGACGATGAAACGCTGTGGAACTACGAAATCGGCGCCAAGGCGCAGGGTCGCGGTTTCTATGCCAATGTCGCGGGCTTCTATAACGACATCAAGAACCTGCAGGTCACGCTCGATGCTGGCAGCTGTTCGTCGCGTATCGTGTTCAACGTGCCCGAAGCCCACACCATGGGCGTCGAAGCCGAGTTCGGGGTTTCGCCCGCGCAGGGCCTCGACCTCATGTTCTCGGGCAGCTGGGTCGAAGCTGAATTCGATACCACCCTCCCTGAACCGTTGACCACGGCAACCGGCATTCGCGAAGGCAATCGTCTGGCATCGGTGCCCGAGCTGCAGTTCTCGGTTTCGGGCAGCTACGAATGGCCGGTGTCGTCGAGCGCAGATGCCTATCTGTCGGCCACCTGGAGCCATGTCGGCAGCCGCTATACGCAGCCGGCCGATCAGGAGAACAACCCGCGGACCTTCGTCCACGGGCTGCCTTTCGGCGGGGCACCTGCCGATGCATCGACCACCGTCGATCTGGAGCTGCCCTCCTATGACATCGCCAATATCAGCGTCGGCATCGATTTCGACAGCGGACTGTCGCTGGTCGGCTATGTCAACAATGTGCTCGACGAGAACGCGCTGCTCAGCTTCGATCGCGAACGCGGCGGGCGGGCGCGTCTCGCCTACTCGGTAAACCAGCCGCGCACCTTCGGTGTGACTGTTCGCCAGAGCTGGTAAATCCGTGAACCTGGCAAGGGGTCGGGGGTTAAAGCCTCCGGCCCCTTTTTTGTGTCAGCGCAGGATCAGCCAACAGGCCAGCGCAATAGCGGCCAGCCATAAGACAACCACCGCCATCGCACCTGCGAATGAGCGGGGGCGCGCGGCCACGGTTTCGGCCTTGGCGCGATACTCGTGCATGAGCTCGGGCGGAATCAGCCGCAGCACCAGCCAGATTCCCGCCGGGACTAGCAACAGATCGTCGAGCAGGCCCAGCACGGGGATGAAATCGGGAATCAGGTCGATCGGGCTGAGCGCATAGGCTGCAACGCCCAGCGCCAGCAGCCGCGCGCTCCACGGCGTGCGCGGATCGCGTGCGGCAATATGCAGCGCAATGACATCACGCTTGAGCGCCTTCGCCCAGGCGCGCAGCCTATCCGGCAAGCTCGGCCTTGACGAAATCGGCGCAGCGCTCGCCGATCATGATGCTTGGCGCATTGGTGTTGCCGCTGATGAGGCGCGGCATCACGCTGGCATCGGCGACCCACAGCCCCTCCATACCCCGCGCCTTGAGCATCGGATCGACCACTGCCTCCTCATCTGCGCCCATGCGGCAGGTGCCGACCGGGTGATAGACCGTATCGGCGCGGCTGCGGATCAGTTCGTCTAGCTGGTCATTGTCGTCGAGATCGATGAGATAGCGGTCACGCGGGCCGAATGCCGTCAGAGCGGGTGCAGCAGCAATACGATGGGCCAGCCGCACGCCTTCGCGCAAGGTGGCAATATCGCGCTCGTCATCGAGGAAATTGGGGTCGATCCGTGGCGGGTGATAGGCGTTGCGGCTGTCGAGCCGCACCGTCCCCCGGCTGGCGGGGCGCAGCACGCAGGTATGGACCGAAAAGCCGTGACCCTTGACCTTGGCGCGCCCATGATCCTCCAGCATGGCGGGGACGAAGTGCCACTGTGTATCGGGCGCGGGCGCGCCGGGCATCACCGTCCAGAAACCGCCCGCTTCGGCAAAGGGCGTGGTCATGATGCCTGTGCGCTTGCGGCGATGCTCGATGATCGCGCCTGCCATGCGCAAGGTGCCCGCCAGGCTGTCGCCGATCAGCTCCTTGCTTTCGGTTTCCCAGCTTGAGACATAGTCGATATGGTCCTGCAGGTCCGAACCGACCGCAGGCTTGTCGAGCGCCACGTCGATGCCGTGCTCGCGCAGGTGGTTCGCGGGACCGATGCCCGACAGCATGAGGATCTGCGGCGAATTGAACGCGCCTGCCGACAGCACCACGCCCGCGCGTGCCTTCACCGTCCGCTCGCGCTTGCCGACCATGTAGGAAACGCCGGTCACGCGCCCGTCCTCGATCTCGAGTTGCTGGACGGTCACCCCGATCCGCACGTCGAGGAATTTCGAGCCGCGCAGCGGCTCGAGATAAGCGCGCGCGGCGGACCAGCGTTCGCCATCCTTCTGCGTCACCTGATAGAGCCCGAAGCCTTTCTGCTCGGCCCCGTTGAAATCGGCATTGCGCGGCAATTGCAGCTCGGCAGCGGCATCGACGAAGGCATGGCTCGCGGCGTTGGCCCATTGCTGGTCGCTCACCCACAACGGGCCGCGATCGCCGTGAAAATGATCGGCTCCGCGCACATTATGCTCGGCGCGGCGGAAATAGGGGAGCACGTCTTCATAGCTCCAGCCATTGCAGCCGAGCGCCTGCCAATTGTCGTAATCCCACGGATTGCCGCGGATATAGAGCATGGCGTTGATCGCCGATGAGCCGCCAAGCCCGCGACCGCGCGGCTGGTATCCCACGCGCCCGCCAAGACCCTTCTGCGGCACGGTTTCATAACGGTAGTTCACCTTGTCGGGAAGGAAGGGCATCAGACCCGGCGTCTTGACCATCATCGTATCGTTGCGTTCGCCCGCTTCGAGCAGGCAGACCTTGCGGCCCGCTTCGGCCAGCCGCCCTGCAACTGCGCTGCCGGCGCTTCCCCCGCCAACTACGATAACGTCGAATTCGTCCATGATGTCTCCTCTCCGGCAGAGAGGTTAGGCAGGCTTGGCGTCGCCCGCAATCGGGTTTTCTTCCGCAACCGGATTTCCCTGTCGGGCGAGCCAGGCTTCACGGATCTGGTCGCTGGTCTCGCGGCTGCCGTCATGCGTCCAGCCGGGTTCGCGCAGGAGATAGGAGAGCTTGTGCTTCCAGGGGCTGCGCCACATGTCCTGCACGATGCCGATCCATTCGTGGAATACCGACCACAGCAGGTTGAAGCTGCCCAGCTGCTTGACGATGCCGTAACGGATCTTCTCGTCCTCCACTTCGGGCTCGAAGGTGCCGAACATCTTGTCCCACACGATAAAAACACCGGCATAATTGCGGTCGAGATAACGCGGATTGGTGGCGTGATGGACGCGATGATGGCTGGGCGTGTTCATCACCGCTTCGAACCAGCGCGGCATGCGGGTGATCGCTTCGGTGTGGATCCAGAACTGGTAGATCAGATTAAAGCCGCCGCAGATGGCGATCATCACCGGATGGAAGCCGAGCAGGACCAGGGGAACTGCGAACAGAAAGCCCAGCGTCAGGAAGCCCGTCCATGTCTGCCTGAGTGCAGTCGAAAGATTGTAATGCTGGCTGGAATGGTGGTTCACATGGCTGGCCCAGAACCAGCGCACCCGATGCCCGAAGCGGTGGACCCAGTAATATTTCAGATCATCGAGCACGAAGCAGGCGATCCAAGCCCACCAAACCCAGCCGATGTCGAACAGGCGGAACTGGTATAGCCACACGAACAGTGCCAGAAATGCACCGCCGGTCAGCAGCCCAGCGACCGTGCTGCCCAGCCCGAAAGCAAGGCTGGTGAGCGTATCCTTCGGTTCATAGCTTTGCGGGCGTTTGCGCCACGCCCAGATCATCTCGATCAGGACCAATGCCACGAAGCCGGGGACGGCGTAGTCGACAGGCGAGAAGTCAGGCATGGTTCGTGCGGTTCCCAAGATCTGCGATGGCGTGCATCCATGCAGGTGCATCCGCCAGCCGCAATCGCGCTGTACCATAGCGTTTTTCGGCGGTGTCGACGACCAGCAGATCGCCTTCGATCCGCGCAGAAGCGGCTGGCGTCAGCAATCTGCCTGCCAAATGCGAACCGTGAGGACGCAGCAGCAAGATGCGGCCGCTGCCGTCACGTAGTAATGCACCACGACCCTGTTCATCCCGCGCAATCTCAACCGGGCAGAAGCCGCTGACCGCGTCCTCTGCCGCGGCCCGTGCAGCCGTATCACTGTCCAGCCGCGCTTCGGGGCCGAGCCGCATCCATCGTGCCAGTCCGGCCAGCCCGAGTATGGCGACAAGCGAGCCAATGAATTGCAGCAAGGTCGACGACAGTTCCATGACGCGGCGATTGGCACGGCGCGCGGTTTGCGGCAAGCTGGACGCACAAGGGAGAGTAGAATGAGAATGATCGCCATCTTCGCCGCAACAACCGCACTGGTCGCAGCGCCCCTCGCAGCCCAGCAGTCCGATCCCGTAGATGAGGTGGAGGCGCAGCGGGATCGCACCGAACGGGTCGCCAGGCAGATCTGGGACTGGGCCGAACTTGGTTATCAGGAAAGCCGGTCGAGCGGATTGCTTCAGGACGAGCTGGAGAGCGAGGGTTTCACGGTCAAGGCAGGCGTGGCGGACATTCCCACTGCCTTTGTCGCCGAATGGGGCAAGGGCGGGCCGGTCATAGCTATCCTGGCCGAATACGACGCGCTGCCGGGCATCACGCAGTCAGATTCTGCCACCCGTGATCCCTTGGCGGAGAAGCATGCGGGCCATGCCTGCGGGCACAATCTCTTTGGCGCAGGATCGTTGACCGCTGCGATTGCCGTGCGCCGCTGGCTGGAGAAGACCGGAACTCCTGGCCGCATAAGGCTTTACGGCACACCGGCTGAAGAGGGCGGTTCGGGCAAGGTCTATATGACGCGTGCCGGCCTGTTCGACGATGTCGATGTGGCGATCCACTGGCATGCCGATGACGAGAATAGCGCAGCGGCGCGCACCAGCCTGGCTAACCGGTCAGCCAAATTCCGCTTCCGGGGCCAGTCTGCCCACGCTGCAGGAGCGCCGCAGCGCGGGCGCAGCGCACTCGACGGGGTCGAGGCCATGAACATGATGGCCAATATGATGCATGAGCACACCGACATGGATACGCGCATCCATTATGTGATCACCGAGGGTGGCTCTGCGCCCAATGTTGTGCCCGACTTTGCCGAATCCTTCTATTACGTGCGGCACCCCGACGCAGATCAGGTGCGCGCCCTTTGGACGCGGCTTGAGGCTGCGGCGAAAGGCGCGGCTTTGGGCACCGGCACGGAGGTCGAATGGGAAATCATTCACGGAAACAATCCGCTGCTGGTCAATGAATCGCTCGCCCGGGTGATGGATGCCAAGCTGCGCAGTCTGGGCGGAATAGAATATACTGCAGAAGAGCGGGCCTGGGCCGCGGAAATTGCCAAGAGCTTTGGCGAAGACGCCAAGCCGATCGACGAAGCGGGCAAGGTCCAGCCCTATGACAAGACGCTGGGCTATGGTTCGACGGATGTGGGGGACGTGTCATGGGCAACGCCGACCGTTGGTGTGCGGACTGCAACCTGGGTTCCAGGCACCAGCGCACATAGCTGGCAGGCGGTTGCGGCCAGCGGGCGCAGTATTGGCTACAAGGGAGCGCAACTGGCGGCAAAAGCCATGACATTGATGGCGGCGGAACTGTTCACCAATCCCGAACTGCGCAAGGCTGCGCGCGCCGAATTCGACGCATCGCGCGGCGAAGACTATGAATATGTCTCGCTGCTGGGCGATCGGGCCCCGCCGCTCGATTTCAGGAAATAATCAGTCGTCGCTGCGTGGTGCCAGGGCATCCATGGCCGGGCGGATCGGGCTGACATCATAGCCCGCCCGCGCGGCGGTCGCAGCAATCTGCTCGTGATCGCCACCTTCGCTTGCCTGCAGCAGCGACCACAGGAAGGTCGAGCGGGTACCCGAACGGCAGTAGCCGAGGACGGGACCACTCGACGAAGCGACAGCCTGGCGCAGCGCTTCGACCTGCGGCGCGCTGAAGCCTGCCGACGACACGGGGATGGCGACATAATCCAGCCCCGCCGCCCGCGCGGCTGCTTCGATTTCCGCCCCTGCAGGCTGATCGGGCGCTTCGCCATCGGGGCGATTGTTGACCACCAGCGTCACTCCCAGCGCCGCGGCTTCGGCAATGTCTGCCGCTACAATCTGCGGGCTGGCGTAGAAATTGTCGGTCAGCTTGCGGAAACCGTTCATGCCGCCTCTCCCTTTGCTTCGGCCAGCTTCTTCGCCCGCCGGTTGCGCTGCGTCATATTGAGTATCTCGACTCCGACCGAGAAGCCCATTGCCGCGTAGATATAGCCCTTGGGCACGTGGAAGCCGAAACCATCGGCGATCAGCACCAGTCCGATCATCACGAGGAAGGCCAGCGCCAGCATCACCAGCGTGGGGTTCTTCTCGATAAAGCGGGCGAGCGGATCGGCGGCAACCATCATGATCGCCACGGTGATGACCACGGCCGCGACCATGATCGGCACATCGTCGGTCATGCCCACAGCGGTGAGAATCGAATCGACCGAGAACACGATGTCGATCGCCACGATCTGCGCGATTACAGCAGCGAAGGTCGCCTGCACTGCAGCCTTGCCCGGGGTCTTGTCGAGCAGATCGCCCGAATCGTCGCCCGGCTCCATCGAGTGATGGATTTCCTTGGTCGCTTTCCACAGCAGGAACAGACCGCCGACAAGTAGGATCAGGTCGCGGCCCGAAAAGTCGGTCTCGAAGCTGGGGTGGCCGGTATATTCGTTGATCTCGCCTTCGATGCCGAGCGAGAACAGCGGGGTCTGCAGCGTCACCAGCCAGCCGATCAGCATCAGCAGGCCGATACGCATGATCAGTGCCAGCGCCAGGCCAATCCGCCGCGCGCGCTGCTGTTGGTGTTCGGGGAGCTTGTTCGACAGAATCGCGATGAAGATGAGATTGTCGATGCCAAGCACGACTTCGAGCGCAATCAGGGTGAGCAGTGCGAGCCAGGTTGCCGGGTCGCTGAGAAGGGCCATGATGTCCATGGCGCCGCCGATGCCCAAGCTCGCGCCAGCTTGCAAGCGAAACGAGCGTTCGTGGCGCCATGCGAAAATGTCACAAATTTGCGTCTATGGGGCTATAAACGCTAAATCGTTCGCATGGCGCGAAGTTTCGCGCTATGCAGCAAAGTGATGAGGGCGGGGCTTGCATGAAATGCACGGCCTGCTCGCGTTCGGCACGCATTGCAGCCAACGTGCCAGCGCATACAAGACCGGCTGCGCGACAAGGTATTTTGCGAATTATGGGTTACGACAGAGGGCGGCGCCGCGGACGGGACAAGCGGGACGGTTTCGGTGAAGACAGTTTCGATCCGTTCGGTGGCTCGCCGGGTGGTTTCGAAGGCCAGGGCGGAGGCTTTGGCGGCGGTGACCGTTTTGGCGGTGGCGATCGTGGCGGCTACGGCGGCGGTGACCGCGGCGGCTTCGGTGGCGGCAATCGCGGCGGCGGTGGTGGCGGCTTCGGCGGCGGCCCGCGCGGCGGTGGTGGCGGTGGCAACCGCATGCCCGCACAGGTCGTCGGCACTGGCAAGGGCACGGTGAAGTTCTTCAATTCGCAGAAGGGCTTCGGCTTCATCCAGCAGGACAGCGGCGGCGAAGACATCTTCGTCCACATCAGCGCAGTCGAACGCGCAGGTCTCGAAGGTCTGGCCGAAGGTCAGGAACTCGAATTCAACCTGGTTGATCGCGGCGGCAAGGTTTCGGCGCAGGACCTGCAGGTCGTCGGCGATGTCATTGCAGTCGAATCGCGCAGCGAAGCTCCGCGTCGCGAACTGACCGGTGAAAAGGCGAGTGGTACGGTCAAGTTCTTCAATTCGATGAAGGGCTTCGGTTTCCTCACACGCGACGACGGCCAGCCTGACGCATTCGTGCACATCAGCGCGGTTGAGCGTTCGGGGCTTTCGGGCCTTAACGAAGGTGAGCGTTACGAGTTCGACCTTGAAGTCGATCGACGAGGCAAGCATTCGGCGGTCAATCTCGTTCCCGTATCGGAATGAACAAACTTCCGCCGCTGACGGTTTGACCCGGGGCGGCGGAAGCAATAGATCGCTGGCACAATTCGCAGATGGCGGCTCTCACGGGCCGCCATTTGTCTTTGACCCGTTATTCTTCCGGAGTTCTCATGTCGATCAGCCCGCTTATGCCCGTCTATCCCCGTTGCGGCGTGCGCCCCATCAAGGGCGAACATTGCCATCTGATCGACGAGGATGGCACGCGCTATCTCGATTTCGCCAGCGGCATCGCGGTGAACCTCCTCGGCCATAGTCATGCGGGCCTGATCGGCGCGATCCAGCGCCAGGCCGAAACACTGATGCATGTGTCGAACCTCTATGGCAGCCCGCAGGGTGAGGCGCTGGCGCAGCGGCTGGTCGACAAGACCTTCGCCGACACGGTGTTCTTCACCAATTCGGGTGCCGAAGCAGTGGAATGCGCGATCAAGACCGCGCGCGCCTATCACCAGCATGTCGGCAATGACGAGAAATACGAGCTGATCACGTTCACCAACGCTTTCCACGGGCGCACCATGGCGACGATCAGCGCTTCGAATCAGGAGAAGATGCACAAGGGCTTCATGCCGCTGCTCGCCGGGTTCAAATATGCCGAGTTCGACGATCTGGAGAGCGCCAAGGCGCTGATGGGCCCGAACACTGCGGGATTCCTGGTCGAACCGATCCAGGGCGAAGGCGGCATCCGCCCGGGTTCGGATCAATTTATCCGCGGCCTGCGCCAGCTGGCTGACGAGAACGATCTTATGCTGGTGTTTGACGAAGTGCAGTGCGGTGTCGCGCGCACTGGCAAGCTCTATGGCTATGCCGCTGGCTCGGTACAGAAGAAGCATTTGAATGGGCAGCCGCGCATGATCTCGACCGGGATGGT
>CBFGON010000072.1:0-12703 GCA_965650395.1 uncultured Qipengyuania sp.
TTGGACTGGCTCTCCGGCATCGAGAATCTGGACGGGTCGAACTTGGCCGATCAACTGACCGGCAATGATTTCGCCAATACGATTTCAGGCCTTGCGGGCGATGACGTGCTGTTCGGCGGCGGCGGCGCAGACGTGCTCAACGGCGGTGCGAACAGCGATACGCTGTCCGGCGACGCGGGCGACGATTCGCTACGCGGTAATGACGGGATCGACAGCCTTTATGGCGGCGCGGGTTGGGACACCCTCGATGGCGGTGCAGGCAATGACCTCATCGACGGCGGGAACGGCAACGATACCGTCTCCTATGCCAGCGCCATCGCCGGAGTAGCGGTGAGCCTGGCATTGCAGGGTGTAGCGCAGAACACATTGGGCGCAGGCACCGACAGGCTGGTCGCAGTGGAATATCTCTCGGGCTCTGCCTTTGCCGATGTTCTCACCGGCAATGCGCTCGACAATCTGCTTACCGGTCTGGATGGAGACGATACGATCAGAGGCGGTGGCGGGATCGACACGATAGCCGGCAATGCCGGTTCTGACACCCTCGATGGCCAGGATGGCAGCGACGTGATTTACGGCGGCGATGGCGACGATGCGCTGCTGGGCGGGACCGGTTGGGATCGGCTGCTCGGCGATGGCGGTAACGACACGCTCGATGGCGGCAATGGCAGCGATTACCTGTTTGGCGGCGAAGGCAACGATACCGTACGCGCCGGGATCGGCAACGATCTTGCCTATGGCCAACAGGGCGATGACACACTGTACGGCGAAGCCGGAAACGACAGAATGCAGGGTGATGCCGGCAACGATGTGCTGGATGGCGGGGCGGATAATGACGTGCTGCTCGGTGGCAATGGACAGGACGTGCTGATCGGCGGCGATGGTGCCGATGTGCTTCGCGGCCAGTGGGAGCGCGACGAACTGACGGGCGGCGCAGGCGCTGACACCTTCATCATCGGCCCCGGCGAGACCACGCGGTGGTTTGAATCCGCCGATGTGATTACCGATTTCGCAACGGGAGAGGACCGGATCGATCTTTCAGCGATGGACGCTAATTCGAGCGTCGCGGGCAATGATGCATTTGCCTTCATCGGCAATGCGGCTTTCAGTGGCACGGCTGGCGAATTGCGCTTCTCGAGCAATGGAGTTCATACGTTGATCGAAGGCGACATTAACGGCGACAGCGTGGTCGACATCCTGATCATCCTCAACGGCGATGTCGCTCTTACGGGAAGCGATTTCATCCTTTAGCCAGGCAAAACGCCGCGCAAGCCGGGCATTCGGTGCCCTGAAGCCGGCATTGTCCGCATGGCCATTCTGTTCATAAATGGGACAGAAAGGACGTTGATTTTTTTAGGCTTTTATTGAAGCGCCGTTCGGCATATCATTGCTCAAAACCGTTGCGGTTAACAAAGCTGAAACAGCTGGGCTGCGGTAAATCGGGACTCGCATTTCCGACACAGCACCGCCTCCGTACGGTGGCAGGTGTGTTGGCGAAATCCTCGAATTCGCGTGGATTTTGTACGAAATCAACTGACCCGCATGGCCTGTCTGGGGTCTGTCGGGTTGCGATGCGAAGGAAAGCTGGCGGCAATGGCAAGTGTGGTGTTTGGCGGAGAACCGATGTTCGGCACGGCCGGTCGCGACCTTATCGTCGACGTTCCCGGACTCGAAGGCCCGGACAGCACGATCTACGGTAACGCGGGCAATGACCTGATATTGGGCGACGGTGAACATTTCTGGTTCAACTTCAATACCGGCACCAACACCTCCATTGGATCGGCACTGAACATCGATAACTCGGCCAATTGGTCGACCGCCAGCAATCCTTACATCGAAGCAGCCGGGCCACACACCAGCGTGGCGATCGAACCCAATGCGGGCGAGCAGCGCTTCTATGCGGTGACCGCCGGTGCAGGCGAAACAATCGCCGTGGATATCGACTTCACCTCCGGCACCGGCTGGGGCGGCAGCGATACGCTGGTCGACATCCTCGATGCCGAGGGCAACGTCCTGGCAACCGGCGAGGTCGATGGCGGCGATTTCGGCTCGTTCGGTTCGCTCGATCCGATGGTCAGCTATGTCGCCGCTTCAGCCGGCGTCTATTACATCCGCCTGCGCGAGGCAGGAGACGAGGACGGCAATGTCTTCGATGGCGGCGAAATGGTGTTCATGCACGTTTCGGTTACCGGCCATGTTGCCACGGCAACCACATTGACCGCTGGCAATGACACAATCAGCGGGGGCGATGGAAACGACACTATCCTCGGCGTGCTCGGCACCGATACGATTCATGGTGACGGTGGCAATGACCTGATCGTCTCGTCGGGTTCGGGTTCATACTATGGTGACGTAGGCGACGACCGGCTCATTGGCGCAACTGGCAGCGATACCCTGGTCGGCGGCGCCGGCTGGGACATTATCGAAGCAGGTCTCGGTGACAATGTCGTCAATGGCGGCAATGGTCGCGACAGGGTCAGCTATACGCTCGCAACCGCGGGTGTTACCGTCAGCCTTGCGATCCAGGGCGTTGCGCAGAATACGATTGGTGCAGGCATCGACACACTGATCGCCATGGAGAACCTGCAGGGTTCCGCTTTTGCCGACAATTTGACGGGCGATGACCTGGCCAATGATATTTTCGCCGGCGCAGGTGACGACATAATAACCGGTCGCGCCGGTAGCGATCTCCTGTTTGGCGATCTCGGAAATGACACAATTTACGGGGGCGCCGGCTGGGACATTATCCGCGGCGATGAGGGTGACGACTTCCTGTCCGGCGGCAATGGCAGCGATCTGATCAAGGGTGGAGCCGGCAGCGACACGATCGAGGGGGGCCTCGGCGATGACAAGGTTTATGCCGAAGGCCAGGACGACCTGATCCACGGCGGCGAAGGCAACGACATACTTTGGGGCCAACTAGGAAATGACACGATCTACGGCGAAAGTGGCGAGGACTCGCTAGTAGGTGGCGCCGGAACCGATACACTCTATGGCGGCACCGAGAACGACCGGCTAGATGGCGGAGCCGACAACGACTTCCTTCATGGAGGTGATGGTGACGACCAGTTGCGTGGCAGTTGGGGCAAGGACGTCCTGTGGGGCGAAGCGGGTGCAGACACTTTCGTGTTCGGGCCGGGAGAGTTCAATCGGTGGCCGGCCAGCGCCGATATCATTCAGGACTTTTCCAGTGCGGAAGGCGATCTGATCGATCTTTCGCTGATCGATGCAAACTTCAGCGTGGCGGGCAACGACGCCTTTACCTTTATCGGTGACGCAGCCTTTAGCGGCACGGCGGGCGAATTGCGCTTCTCCACCAATGGCGTTGAGACTAGCGTCGAAGGCGACATGGACGGCGATGGCACTGCAGACCTGCTGATCATCCTCACCGGAGACATCCCGCTTACGGGCGCTGACTTCGTACTCTGACCAAGCTGCGCGGCAGGTTGGGCTCAGGCTCTGTCACCCATTCGGATTGCCGGACCGGTCGCTAATTCCGTCACTCTCAGAGCGACGCCAAGTCGCTGGCTTCACGCCGTTCCCTCGCACGCTCCGCCTCGATTTTCCCGCTGAGATTCTCGAACCAGTCCTCGCCCCTGAAAATTGCAAATGCCGGATCACGGGATAGCGGCGCCGTCAGAGCAGGGGTGAACAGGGGCAGCGAATTGGGCCAACCCATTGCACGCGCACGAAGCAGCAGCTTTCGCGCCAGTTCGGGATTATCGAAAACAGCGGCCAGGCGCGCCAAGCCGATCACAACATCGAGATGGGTGGCATGGGCTCCGGAAGCGACCTTTTCCATCTTCGGTTGGAAATGACGACGCAACTGGCCGAACTGTTGCGTACGGCCTTCCGCCTTCATCGCCATCGCCAGATATGGCACGCTTTCAAAACCGAACTGTCGATCGACAACCGACGGCGGTGCCACCAGCTTGTCGACCGTGCCAATCGACCCGTCAAAATGAGCCAGGAGCTCTCTGGTCCTGCCCTGCTTCACCAATGTGCGCGGCATCGAAGCCAGGCAGGTCCCCTCATAGAACATCTGGCCTTCGCTAAGACCGGCGCTCCGGATCTCGGATAGCGTCGGCGTTTCTCCGCGCATTACGCGAAAGCCGATCATCCCCAACGGACGTGAATCGGCGGGACCGAATGGCAGGCCCAGATAGGCCCGCGCCGTCATCACGCTGCGATCCAGTTCGGCGCGCTGTCCCGGTGGCGCAGCAAGCGATGCTGTGCGGCTGAGGCGCAAATAGGTCGACCAGTCACCGTGTCGCCGTGCGATCCGGGCAAGTGCCAGATCGCGTTGCCAACCTTCCACGGCTACACGCATCACTTCGCGGTCCAGGCGGTCGGCAAGAGCTGTCTCGCCCATCGTCGCCGCTGCATCGGGGGATTGTACGGAGCGTTCCCACAAAGGGTCGATCATCAACTGACGGACCATCGCGTCGAGCGCCTTACGGTCCATGCCTTGCATGACATAGGCGTTGGACAGCCACAGCCAGGCCTCCGCATTGTTCGGCGCAATCGCAATGGATTTTTCCAGCAGTCGCTGGCCTTCGCTCGGTCGGGATGCGAGAAGTCCGGCTACGGCCAGCGCTTCGGGAGAATTGGCATCGAGCGCCAGAGCGCGCGCGGAAAAACGCCGTGCGTCGGCAAGAGCGCTATCGGAATTGGGATAAATACGCATTCCGCGTCCCAACGCCACCGCTTTCGCCAATGCCGCCCACCCCTTGGCAAAATGCGGCTCCGCAGTGGTAAGCGCAACCAGCATGGATTCGGCAGCCTTGATCTGCTCCTGGTCGCGTGTTCGCAGCATGCCTTGGGCAACGAGATAGAGTGAATAGTTCGACGATTTGATGCCGCCGACCCTGGCTGCAGCCGGAACCGTCAGTTCGAGGGTCCGGCGTAATGATTCTATGGCCCGATCGGGAAGGTCGTTTGCCCGCGATGCAGGGCTGCGCAATTGTCCGCTCCAGGTCCTGCGGCCCTCCGTCACGCTGTAAAGGGCAAGCGACAGGACCACTTCGTCGCCACTGTGAAGCAGTTTACCGGCAATCACCGCGTCCGCGCGAAGGCGCCTGCCGATCTCCAGTGGCTCTACGCCTGCTTCGGCGAGCTTCTCGGTCGATTGCGGGGCGACGAGAGTGAGGTCGCCCATCTCAGGTAGTCTCGATCCAATTTCCCCAGTCATTCCGCTGGCGTAGAATTCTTCGCCGGAAGACCCTGCCTCGATCGGGACGATGGCGATGGTCATCGTCGAATGCGCAGGCCGCTGGAGGTTGTAAAAGGCTGCAGCGCCCAAAAGGACAATTACGAGACCGACAACGAGGATCAAATATCGTCTGACCTGTGACGCTCCTTGAGAGGAACCTGTCACAACGTCACGGTTTTCCTCATGGACCAGCAGACGATAGCCGACCTTGGGGACAGTCTCGATCACCACCTGATCGCCCGCAACATCGCGCAAGGACGAGCGGAGAAGCGAAATGACACGGTTGATCGACGCGTCGCCGACGATCGTGCCTTTCCAGCAGACGTCGATCAGGTCGTCGCGCGAAAGAATGCGCTCCTCATCGCGCATCAGCGCCACGAGCACCTGCATCACCTTGGGCTCCAGGTTGCGCACCACCCCATTCGCCGAAATGCGGCGAAGCGATGGTTCTATTACAACCGGGCCGATTATCGTTGGACGCTCATGCGCCAGGTCGACCGGATTGTGATCGAGTTCGCGACCCGGTTCCATCGCCGTATAAAGCATTGAACCGCTCCCAAACTGTGACAGCCGTATAGCGCAATTTTAACGCCGCGATAAGCGTGTGCCGGGTCCAAAATGGAAATATTACGGGTCGCGCAGCGAAATATAATGTTTTCATAAGCTCGCTTGGTAGCATGATAAGATCGCCTGGCCGCATACTCCACCAGTCGCACAGGACTCGAATGAGGAGTTACGGAGATGCGGTACTCACCTACAATCCTGGCGGCCGTGGGAGCGCTGGCCGCACTTTCACCAGCCAACCTCGCCGCTCAGGATCAGATGCCGACCGCCGAGGTCTATTTTGGCGACCTCAATCTGACGACCGATCAAGGGCAGGCACGCCTGAATTCCAGGATCGACCGAGCGATCACGCTTGTCTGTGGCGACGATCACCCGTTCAATGTCTTGATAACACCGTCAATCCGCGCCTGTCATCGCGAGACGATGGCCGCGGTGATCCCGGTTCGCGATGATGTGATCGACCGCGCACTTCGCGGACAGGGGACAGTAGAAGTTCTTGCCTTCAGCGTGCCCCGAACGAGGGCGCGCCGCTGAAATTCCGCCCTGCTGTCCCGCAGGCTCCGCTGTCGGGCTACCCCTCCAGCCCGACCGCGGACGCGGAGCACGGCAAGCTTAATGCAAGATCGCATCTTGTTAACGTTTAGCGGCTAGATTCCGGCTTCCTTGCAGGGAAAAGGATTCAACAGGTTGAGCGCCAGGGCGCCTCGAATTTCCAGTGATATCGACAGCACCCGCCGCATTGTTGCTGGCGGGGGCGATGATTCATACGAGGTATGCCGCGAATCCGTGCTAGCCATGCTGGAGCGCGAACGGCGATCATTGACTTCCAGCCTGTTCGCGCTGGCGCTGTTTGCTGCAGCGATCGCTTACCTTCCCGACGCCACTTTCATGTTCGCACTCCTCGCATTGCGCTTCGCATCCTTCCTGATCACCCGCTCAACGGTGGTCGGGTTGGAACGACACTTGCGCGGCAAGGAAGAACTGGTCTGGGCGGAACAACGGCTGACATTGGCCATGGCCGGGACAGGGTGTACGCTGGCGCTGATGATGTGGCCTCAGCCACCCACTGCCCCGATTGCAGCAGTCGTTGCAATTGGCGGCGTCTCGCTAGTGGTACTGGTGCTGATTTCAGTAACTCTCGCCGCCTTACCGGCAGCGAGAGATTCCATGCTGGCGAGTTTCTTCGTCACGTCCAGCGCACTGGTTCTGCTGCACCCGTCGGAACCGCCATTGGCATTCCTTCTGGTCTTTGGTGTCGCGGTAATCGGCATCCGTGTCTATTCGCACAACACAGGCCAGCACATTGTTTCATCGGCCGAGATCCTGGTCGAGAACCGGCGTCTGTCTGAAGAACTCGCCGAAGCCCTGGCACATGCCGAATTCCTCAGCTGGCGCGATCCGTTGACGGGGCTGTTCAACCGCCGCAAGCTGTTCGAAGAACGGGCTTTGGGATCGGGCAACGGTTCAAGGCATTTGCTGATGGTCGATCTTGACCGATTCAAGGCGATCAACGACCGCTTCGGCCATTCGGCAGGTGACCATGTGCTGATTGCCGCGGCCGATTCAATCCGCGCACGTCTGGGTGAACTGCCCGGCGAAAATCAGCTGGCGTTCCGCCTTGGCGGCGAAGAGTTCCTGCTGATCCTCGACGGTCTCGACTGTGACGAGGCCAATCTCTGCGCCGAGGAACTGCGCCGTGACATCGCCGCAATTTCAGAGCAGATGTCGACGCAGTATCCTGGCCTGGCCGTCACTGCCTCGATCGGCGTGGCGCGCTGGCAAACATCGGAAGTGCTGGACGATGTGCTCCAGCGCAGCGACCTGGCCTGTTATGACGCCAAACACGCCGGAAGAAATGCCGTTCGCGCCGCTGCGTGATGAAAAAGACCCCGGCTCCTCACGAAGCCGGGGCTAATCGCACTTCATCGAAGTGCGTTTAATAATCGGTTGATCGATCAGAACTGCTGACGATCCACCCAGGCATCAACCTGGCGGCGGGCTTCCGCCTTTTCGATGCCGTATCTTTCCTGAATTCGGCCTTCCAGCTTCTCGCGATTGCCTTCAGCTTCGGTGATTTCGTTGTCCGTGAGATCGCCCCACTCTTCCTTCACCTTGCCCTTGAACTGCTTCCAGTTGCCTTCCACGCGGTCCCAACTCATAATCAATGTCCTTGTAAGTGTGGCGATATTGCCATGCCTTTCCAATGGACAGCCGAGGGCGCGTTTCCCACACTGTGCCCTTATCTGCGACAAGTTGCATTGCGCATAAGCCGGATTGAAAATTGCTTTAACATTTGAGGTACTTAAAACAGCAAGCGATGACCCACCGCCTATTCGTCGGCATTCGTCCACCCAGCGAAATTCGTCACGCATTGCTCGGTATCGAGCGAGGTATGGACGGCGCGCGCTGGCAGGATGACGCCCAGTTGCATCTGACCCTGCGCTATGTCGGCGAAGTACAGGCACACCGGGCCGAGGATCTGGCGGCTGCGCTGGAGAAGATTACCTTCGATCCATTCGAGCTTGGGTTACGAACTACAGGGATATTCGAGAAAAAGGGGCGCGCAAACGCCTTGTGGGCAGGTGTCGATGCATGTCCTCCCTTGCTCCGGTTGCAAGGCAAAGTAGAGCGCGCCTGCGTTACGGCCGGACTTCCACCCGAAGAACGCAAGTTCCATCCGCATATCACGCTCGCCAGAATGAACCGGGACAGCAGCGATCTGGCCCCTTTCCTTTCCCGCAATGCCAGCTTCGCGTCTGGGCCGTGGCTGTGCGAAGACTTTGTCCTCTATGACAGTCATTTGCGCGCGCAAGGGTCGCTCTACGAACCGATATGCAGCTACCGCGCCAGAGGCTGACCCGGCAGTTTCCGGTCTCGTTTCGACCGGCCACATAGCTCAATCGACGAAGGGCTATGCGGCTCTTGCAATTGCCCTTCACCTCCGGTTCAAGCCACTTCGTCGCAAATGCAACCAACACGCGTCAACGCGTGCCGGAAGTCGCACCCGCTAGAAGACTGGAGAGACCATGAAGGCCCATATCCTGGCCACTACTGCCGCCGCCGCATTACTGTCTGCCTGCAGCACCATTCCCGGAGCCGAAATGGAATCCGTAACCGACGCATCCGTCGCCGTTCCGCAAGGGACCGGCTATTTCGCAGCTGACAGCACGCTGCCAATGAGCGCGCCCGATTTCACCAAGATCTCGGAAGATGATTACATCCCCGCATTCGAGCAGGGTATGGCGATCCACAAGGCAGAGATCGAAGCGATCAAGGCCAATCCCGCAGCGCCCACTTTCGAGAACACCATTGTCGCGCTGGAGAAATCGGGCCGTATGCTCGGCCGCGTGGCGACCGTATTCTATGCGCTGACCGGCGCCAACACCACCGACAGGCTCGACGCAATTGACACCGAGATCGGCCCCAAACTGACCGCACATAGCGACAGCATCTCGCTCGACCCGGTGCTCTTCGCCCGGGTCAAGGCAGTCTATGACAATCGCGCCGCGATGACGATGACGCCCGAAGACGCGAAGCTGCTCGAGAACACCTATGACGGCATGGTTCATGCTGGTGCCCTGCTGACAGACGCTCAGCGTGACCGGGTCAAGGCGATCAATTCGCAGCTGACAACGCTGACCACCGATTTCAGCCAGAAGGCCCGTTCGGCCATGGCCGACCAGCCGGTGATCTTCGACAGCGCCGCCGATCTTGCCGGCCTGTCCGATGCCGACATCAAGGCTGCTGCCGACTTCGCCGCCGAAAAGGGCCATCCGGGCAAGTACGCTATCGCCCTGCAGAACACCACGCAGCAGCCGCTACTTCCCGGCATGACCAACCGCGCCGCGCGCGAAAAGCTGTTCAAGGCCAGCTTCCACCGCGCCGATGGCCGCATGGCGGTCGATACCCGAATGCTGATTGCCGACATCGCCGAACTGCGGGCGGAAAAGGCCAATCTGTTCGGATCGCCCGACTGGGCGACCTATGCGATGTGGGACCGCATGGCCGAAAAGCCCAGGACCGCGCTCGATTTCATGGAGCAGATGGTACCGGCCCTTGCTGCCACACAGCGGCGCGAAGCCGCGATGCTCAATGAAGCGATCAAGGCCGATGGCGGCGACTATACGGTCCAGCCGTGGGACTGGTATCGCTTTGCCAACAAGATCAAGGCCGAACGCTACGACCTGGATGAAGATGCAGTGATGGAGTATTTCCAGCTCGACAAGGTGCTGGAAGACGGCGTGTTCTTTGCCGCCAACAAGCTCTACGGGCTCGGCTTCAAGAAGCGTACCGATCTGCCAGTCTATCACCCCGATGTATCGACCTACACGGTCTATGATCGCGACGGGTCCGAACTGGGCATCTTCTATTTCGACCCGTTCCAGCGCCCGTCCAAACGTGGCGGCGCATGGATGAGCAACTTCGTCGACCAGAGCTATCTCTGGAACAAGAAGCCGGTGATCTACAATGTGCTCAACATCCCCAAGGCACCTGCCGGGGAAGTGCAGTTGGTCAGCTTCGACAACGTGAACACGCTGTTTCACGAATTCGGCCACGCGCTGCATGGCTTCTTCGCCGATCAGCAGTATCCGAGCCTTTCGGGCACCGCCACCGCGCGCGATTTCGTGGAATATCCCAGTCAGGTGAACGAGCTGTGGGCCACCTATCCCGAAGTGCTCGCCAATTATGCTGTGCACTACAAGACAGGCAAACCGATCCCGCGCGAAATGATCGACAAGATCGAAGCCGCATCCAAGTTCAACCAGGGCTATGATTTTGGCGAAACGGTAGAAGCCGCACTGCTCGACATGAAGTGGGCTGCGCTCAGCAAGGAACAGGCCGCGGCAATCGACACACCTGAGAAGGTTGACGCCTTCGAACGGCAGTCGCTCAAGGAACTCGGCCTCGAGATCGACCTCGTCCCGCCGCGCTATCGCAGCACCTATTTCAACCACATCTTCAGCGGCCCTGCTGGCTATTCGGCGGGCTATTACAGCTATCTGTGGAACGAAATGCTCGACCGCGACAGCCGCAAGTGGTTCCTCGACAATGGCGGTCTGACACGCAAGAACGGCGACCATTACCGTGCAACCGTGCTCAGCCGTGGTGGAACAATGGACTATTACAAGATGTTCGAGAACTTCCTCGGCCGTCGTCCCGAAGTCGGCCCGATGCTTGAAGCCCGCGGGTTGACTGGCAAGTAATCAGCCCAGGATCAGCGCCCGCTTGCCGGCGTCGCCGGTCCAGCGGACGGAAACCTTCCAGACGCGCTCGATCACCTGTTGATCGAGCGCGTTTTCGCTTGTGCCATCGGCCACCATCCGCCCTTGATCGAGAACCAGAACGCGGTCTGCGTGGTTCATCGCAATGCCGAGGTCGTGCAACACCAGCACCACGCCCATACCTTCATTGGCAGCACGGCGCAGATGCCGGATGAGCGCGAGCTGATGCGACAGGTCCAGTGCTGCGAGCGGCTCATCAGCGAGGATCCAGTCAGGCTCCCCCGCCAGCACGCGTGCCAGCAGCACCCGCGCCGCTTCGCCGCCCGATAGCGATTGCGCGCGGCGGTGCTCGAATCCGCGCAGGTCGAGTGCATCGAGTGCGGCATCTACCGGCTCCTTACGCCCGTCGCCATGCGGGAGCCGGCCCAGTTCGACCAGGCTGCGAACGGGGACGTCCCAGGCAATTTCAGGTGCTTGAGGCAGATATCCTATCCGCTGTGCCCGCGCTCGCGGAGTCATGGCATCGAGGGTGTCCGCGCCGAGTTTGATGACGCCTGAATCAGTGTGAAGCAATCCCGCGAGGATCTGTAGCAAACTGGATTTGCCCGCACCATTAGGCCCGCAAATGGCGGTAATCGTCCCGGCCTCAAGCGCAAAGGATATGTCCACCAGCCGTCCGGCAAGCGAAACTGAAGTCGCTGCCAGAGTCACGCCAAGCCCTTTCGCATCCGCAGCAGCAACCACAGGAAGAAAGGCGCACCTAACAGGCTAAGCGCAATGCCGAGGCGCAATTCCGTAACCAACGGCAGAACACGCACAACGCTATCTGCCACAAGAACCAGCAAGCCACCCGCGACGGCACTGGGTATGATGAGTTGCGACGGCCGCCGGTCAGTAAGGGGGCGCACAAGATGCGGCACGATCAGACCGACAAAGCCGATGATCCCCGCCACTGCCACACTCGCACCGACAGTCAGGCCAACGCCAAGTATCAGCAGCCACAGCAGGCGGACAGGGTCGATGCCGAGTGAGCGCGCTACCGGCTCTCCCAACGTCAGCGCATCAAGCGAGCGCCCGCTTCGCCACAATAGCGCAATTCCCAGCGCCACAAGCGGCGCGGCCAGCGTCACTTCGCGCCAGCTACGATCGGTCAGCGCGCCGTTGAGCCACAGCACGATCTCGCTCATCGCGAAAGCATTGGGTGCCATGCTGATCGCCAGCGCTGTAAGCGCGCCCGCCAGGCTCGCCACCATCAGTCCGGCAAGTGTGAACAGCGCAATCCCGCCGGTGCGTCCGGCTATAGCGGCCAACAAGGCCATCGCGCCACCCGCACCGATCAGAGCGAACATGGGAAGCAACCAGGCGCTGGCCGTGTAGCCAAACCATAGCGCCGCTACCGCGCCCAGCGCCGCGCCGGGCGCAATGCCGAACAGGCCAGGATCGGCTAGAGGATTGCGCAAATAGCCTTGCATCGCCGCGCCAGCCGCACCCAGCCCGCCTCCCACGATAATCGCAAGCAAGGCGCGTGGAAACCGCAATTCGCCCAAGATCAGTGCCGCATTGGGCGTGCTCGCCGGATCGATCCACACCCGTCCCGTCAGCAGCGACAGCGGCAGAGCGAGCGCCAGCAACAGCGCAAAAATTAGTGTGGCTCGATTCACGAAATGCTCGCCCTGATCGTGCGCAGACGATCTGCCGCGCGAATGAT
>CBFGON010000073.1:0-12565 GCA_965650395.1 uncultured Qipengyuania sp.
AGCGTGCGCGAGAAGACCGACCTGCTCGACGCGGTGGGCAACACCACCAAGGCCGTGACCAAGGGCTATGCCATCGGTTCGGCCGGGCTTGCCGCACTGGTGCTGTTTGCCGCCTATACCACCGACCTTCGGGAGTTCTTCCCCGATGCCGAAGTGAACTTCAGCCTCGAGAACCCCTATGTCATCGTCGGCCTGCTGCTCGGCGCGCTGCTCCCGTACCTGTTCGGTGCGATGGGCATGACCGCCGTGGGCCGTGCTGCGGGTGACGTGGTGGTCGACGTGCGTGAACAGTTCGCCAATGACAAGGGCATCATGGCGGGCACGTCCAAGCCCAATTATGCCCGCACGGTGGACCTCGTTACCAAGGCCGCGATCAAGGAGATGATTATCCCCTCGATGCTGCCGGTGCTGGCCCCCATCGTGGTCTATTTCGTGATCTCGGCGATTGCCGGACAGGACAACGGCTTTGCCGCGCTGGGCGCTCTGTTGCTCGGCGTGATCGTCGGCGGTCTGTTCGTGGCGCTTTCCATGACCGCCGGTGGCGGTGCGTGGGACAATGCCAAGAAGTACATCGAAGACGGCAATCACGGCGGCAAGGGCTCTGAAGCCCACAAGGCTGCAGTGACCGGCGATACGGTTGGCGATCCCTACAAGGATACGGCCGGTCCCGCAGTGAACCCGATGATCAAAATCACCAATATCGTTGCACTGCTGCTGCTGGCGGCACTCGCAGCGGGCTGATCCCTCGATCATCTGTGCCAGAATTGGGCGGCGGTATCTTCGGGTGCCGCCGCCTTTTTCTTGACGCTCACGTAAACGGAACGCACATCGCGAGATGTGAGTGAACCGAAGACCCCAGAACAGCTCGTCGCCGGCCTCGTCCGCCTGCTGACCGTGACGCCCGACGGAGCCGAAGCCTATACCGGCGCGCAGATGCCCGGCGGCATTGGCCGCGTGTTCGGCGGGCAGGTCATTGCCCAGGCCTTGCAGGCCGCGCAGGCGACCGCGCCGGATGGGCTGGAGGCGCATTCGCTCCATGCCTATTTCCTGCGCGGCGGACGCGAAGGGGTGGACACCAACTACACCGTTGCCGCCGATTTCGACGGGCGCAGCTTTGCCAACCGCCGCGTGGTGGCGCGGCAAGAGAGCGCGCCGATCCTCAACCTCACCGCCAGCTTCCAGCGCCCCGAAACGGGGCTGGAGCATGACGATAGCCCCATGCCCGATCTCCCCCCGCCCGAAGAGCTGGTGCCCGATATGGAGCACCGCCGCCGCTTCATCGAACAGGCGGGCGAAGTCAGCGAGGCGCAGCGCCACATGATGCTGCGCCCCCGCCCGATCGAGATGCGCACCAGCGACCAGCTCCACTGGATGAACGCCGCGCCGCGCCCGCCGCAGGCGCACAGCTGGTTCCGCACTGTCGCCCCGCTGCCCCCGATCGAAAGCGACCCGGCGATCCACCGCGCGGTGATCGCCTATGCCAGCGACTTCACCCTGCTCGGCACCGCCGCGCTGCCGCATGGCCTCAGCTGGGCGCGCGGCGAGCTGATGGGGGCGAGCCTCGACCACGCGATCTGGTTCCACCGCCCCGCGCGCGCCGACGAATGGCTACTCTATGCGACCGACAGCCCGTGGAGCGGCGGCGGCAGAGGCTTCAACCGCGGCCGCATCTTCAACCGCGCGGGCGAACTGGTGGCCAGCGTGGCGCAGGAAGGCGTGATCCGCAAAGCCCTCAAGTAGCGAAGCGGTAGGGCAGACAGGGACTCCCTCAAGTAGCGAAGCGGTAGGGCAGACAACATATGCGCAACGCAAGGTCTGATCCGTTCAGCTTTGCCGTGCGAAAGCTGTAAAGTGTTACACGTGTTACACTGTTCAGGGGGCAAACTTGCTCCTTGCGCAAAACCCCTCTGCTTGCACGGAAAAGCCGCTGCATTTGGCCTTGCGGCGGGGACGGAATGCGGGGCTCATGACACCTCCTTTCAACAGACCTCGCCGCAGCGCTAGCACCGCCGCGGGATGTAGGAAAATCTGCAGGTTGCGGGAGTGCGCCGCTCGGATATGACGGGGACAAGCGCAGCGGCGCGGCTGTCCCAAATTTGAGCTCTCTCCCCTTGAGGGGAGAGGGTTGGCAGAGGGGAAAGGCGCAAATTCCCCCCTCCTCTTCCGGCGCTGGCGCGGTTGGCGGCCTAGCCCCCGCGGCTGGCGCTGGCGTGGGATGAACCACCGCTGCGGCTGTTGAGGTTCCACCCGCGGCTTTTCTCGCCAAAGCCGCCCATCGCGGTTTTTGCAGCGGCCGACGCGGCCTTCACCTTGGGGATGGTGCGCGCTTTTTCGAACGGGCGCGACCCGGCGAAATATTTGCCCGGAGCGCCGCCATAGCCCAGCCGCACGCCGCGGCCGGTCTGGTATCCGCCGCCCGGCGCGGAAAATACCGGCGCGGGGCGCGACGAGCTCTTGCTCCAGATGAAGGCCGCGATGAAGGGCGAGAAATGGCTGCGGTGCTGGCTTTCATTGCTGGCGGTATTCGCCGCAGGCTCGCCCGCTTCCATGCACTTGCCCTGCCCGTATTGCTCTTCGCAATCGGCCAGCGCTTCGAAACGCGGGGCTTCTTCTGCAGCGGCGGCAACCGCCTGTTCGCGCATGTCGGCGCATTCCTCGCGCGTTTTCCCGGTGACCTTGGCGCAGGTGAAGACATTCTCGAACACTTCGACCTTCTCGCCCTTGTCGGCGACCTGCAGCTGGGGCGTCTGCGTGCTGGCTTCGGCCTCGCCGCAGCCCGACAGCATCGCGCCGCCGCCCAGCGCCGCCATCGTCGTCAGCACGACCCGGCCCGAGCGTTTGCGGCGCGCTTTGTCGAAAGTCTGGAAATTGGTCATTGGAACACCCCGGGTTCGCGTTATGGAGGCCTCTATAGGCAGGAATTACTGACAAATCGTTGTCGCGGGGGTCTGCATAGTGTTGAGAAAGCAAGTAACCGAACGTCCCGATTGGGAAGAGACTGCCCGCGCCAACGGATTCATCTTCCACCACGTCGATGGCGCTATCTATTGGGACGAGCGCGCCTGCTGGCAATTCACGCTGAAAGAGGTGGAGGACCGGATCGAGGATCCCTCGACCGAGCTTTACGCCATGTGCCTGCAACTGGTGGACGAGGTCTGCGACAGCCAGCAATTGATGGAACGGCTCGCCATTCCCGAACCCATGCGTGACGTCGTGGCGGCAAGCTGGCGTGGCGGCGATCCGTCACTCTATGGCCGGTTCGATTTCGCCTATGACGGCAGCGGCCCGGCAAAGCTGCTGGAGTTCAACGCCGATACGCCGACCAGCATCTATGAAACCGCCTTCTTCCAGTGGGGATGGCTGGAGGATATGGTGGCCGCGGGCGAATTTCCCGAAAGCGCCGACCAGTTCAACCGCCTGCACGAAGCGCTGATAGAGCGGTTCCAGGCGATCTTCACCCCCGGCAGCCTGCTCCATTTTTCCGCCGTTGCATCGCATATCGAGGACCGGGCGACGGTTGCCTATCTGGAGGATCTGGCGGGGCAGGCGGGAATGGAAACGCGCTTTGTCGACATCAGCGATATCGGCGTCACCGCCGACGGGCGCTTCACCGATCCCGAAGGCTGGCGCATCGGCGCTCTGTTCAAGCTCTATCCGTGGGAGGACATGCTGCGCGAAAGCTTTGCCGCGCATGTCGCCGCCAGCGAGACGCTGTTCATCGAACCGGCGTGGAAGGCCATTCTGTCGAACAAGGCCATGCTGCCGCTGCTGTGGGAAAGGCACCGGGACCACCCGAACCTGCTGCCCGCCTATTTCGAATATGCGCCCGAAGGCCGTGCGCTTTCCCGCGAGGCGCATGTGCGTAAGCCCTTCTTCAGCCGCGAGGGGGCGGACATTGCGCTCTATGACGGACAGGCGCGCCACCGGGGCCCCAGCGAGGGATATGGCGCGGAAGACGCGATCGTGCAGGCCTATGCCCCGCTGGCGCAATCGGGCGGCAATTACGCCGTGATCGGCAGCTGGATCGTGGGCGACGAAGCGGTGGCGATGTCGATCCGCGAGGATTCAGGCCCGATCACCCGCGATCTTGCGCGCTATGTGCCGCATGTCATCCTGGGCTGAGCGCCGCTAGATCAACCCTGCTGCAAACAGCGCGATCAGCGCCGCCAGCGCCGCGACCGCCAGCCCCATCGTCACGCCCAGCGAGCCGCCCGCATAAGGCTGCGTCTGCGGTGTCTCGATATGCCTGAGCAGCAGATGCATCCGCAGGAAAGCAATCGCCACCACCAGCCCGCCCAGCGCCACCAGCGCAATCTCGACCCGCGGCGAAGGCGCCGCGCTCCCCAGTCGCGACAGCGCCAGCCCGAACCCGACCAGCGCCATCGCCGTGCGAACCCACGCCAGAAACGTCCGCTCATTCGCCGCATGGTCACTGAAATTGGCGATCATTGTGGTGTTCTCCATGGGTTTCGCTGTGTGGCTCGAACTATGAAACACCGGCCCGCAGAAGAAAAGTGCGTGCGCCCACAGTCTGCAGTGTCCGGCAGCTAGGCAAACCACAGCGAACGCGGCATTGCTGCGTCATGATCGAGGGGTTGCAGTTCACAGGCATTTGGCGCGACTACCAGCAACGCGTTCTTGACGAGATCGATCAGCACCTCACCGACACTAAGATCAATGTCGTCGCAGCGCCGGGATCGGGGAAGACCATTCTTGGTCTCGAAATTGTCCGGCGGTTGGGGCGGCCTGCAATTATCCTCACACCCTCGCTGACCATCCGCAATCAATGGGCCGAAAGGCTGGTGCCACTGTTCCGCGAGACGCATCCCGGGGCCGACTTCTTCTCGCACAATCTCGATGCTCCTGCTGTCCTGACCGGCGCGACATACCAATTGCTCCATGCGATCTGGGCGGAAGAGGCGCGCCAACGCTTCGATGCACTGCTCGCCTGGGCAGAGCGCGCCGGGCCGGTCACGCTGGTGCTGGACGAGGCGCACCACCTGCGGCGCGAATGGTGGCGTGCGCTCGATGCCTTGATTGCAGGGCTGCCGGATGTCCACGTCGTCGCCCTGACTGCAACGCCGCCCTATGATGCGCCGCTGGCCGAATGGCGGCGCTATGAGGATGCCTGTGGCCCGATCGATTTCGAGATCGGCATTCCCGAACTTGTCCGCAATGGCGATCTGTGTCCGCATCAGGATCACGTCCTATTCTCGCGCCCCAGTGCAGACCTGCTCGCCCTGCTCGACAAGCGCCGCGCGGCTGTCGCGGAAATCGTCGAAAGCGTTCGCGCGGATGTGGCGCTTGCCGACGCGATCGAAATCCACCCCTGGGTTCGCCAGCCGCTGGATCACCTTGCCCCGATCCTCGACAACCCAACCGTGTTGTCGGCAATGCTGGTTCATCTGGCGGTGGTTGGCAGGCGACTGCCAAAAGCTGCGGTGGAGCTGCTGGGCGTCGATGCCCGGAACGTTCCTTTCCAGACCGGCCGGTGGTTCGAGGCCTTCCTCAACGCCATCCTCTACGATCTCGGCGACACGAGACCGCTTGATCCGGCACGCCGCAAGGCGTTGGCCGACATATTGCATCGACACGGATTGATCGAAGGCGAACGGGTTCGGTTGGGAGAGACCCGCCGCATCGTGCAGATGATGGCGGGCGACAAGGCCAAGATCGGCAGTATCGGCGAGATTGCCCAAGCCGAAGCGGGAAAGTGCGGCGCGGATCTGCGCATGGTGGTGCTGGCGGATCACGTGCGCAGCAATGATTTGCCAAAGCACAAGGACGCGGATTTCGAGCCAGCCAAGATTGGCGTCGCCCCGATATTCGAGTTCCTGCGGCGGCTTGCATTGCCGGATCAGCGATTGGCGGTTCTGACGGGAACACTGGTCATTCTACCCAATGCCGCATGTGACGCGCTGGGCTTGCTGGCCGAAGCACGCGGCATTGATCCGGCAGAACTACGATGCGCGTCGATGTTGCACTGCGACAGCCACAGCACGGTCGATGCCAGCGGTGCAGGCAAACGCGCAATTGTCGCGCTGGTGACCGAATTGTTCCAGCGCGGAGACGTGACAATATTGGTCGGCACGCAGGCACTGCTGGGTGAAGGCTGGGATGCGCCGGCAATAAACAGCCTGGTCCTCGCCAGCAATTCGGCCAGTTACATGCTGTCGAACCAGATGCGCGGCCGGGCGATCAGGGTCGATCCGCGGCGGCCCGACAAAGTGTCCAATATCTGGCACCTTGCAACCGTTTCGAACGCCGCAGCGCTCGACCTTGTCGACAATGTGGCCGAACAGTTCGCCTGGGGTTCCGTAAGTGAAGGACAGGGCAAATCCGCCGACATTGACCTGCTGACGCGCCGTTTCGAGGCCTTTGCCGGCATATCCAACGACGATTCCCGGCGCATAGGAACCGGGATCGAGCGGCTCGGCCTGTCACGCTTTGCCAATCTGGATCACGCCAACACCGCCACTTTCGCGCGCGCCGCGGATCGCATGAAACTGGCGCAGGACTGGTCGCTTTCGCTAGGCGATGCCCCTACCCGCGCGCATGTGCGTGAAGTTGCCGCGCCGCGCCATTCCCCGCGGCGGCTGGTGTGGCACAATACGATTGAATCCCTGGCCATCGGCGGCGTTGCCAGCGGAGCCGCAGCGGGTTCATACGAGCTTGTTTCAAACCTGGGTGCGCAGCCGTTTACGCTGCTGCTGGCGGGGGCCACATCGGCCGCCGCATTGGCAGCCATGCCCCGCGTCGCAAGCGCTCTCAAGCTGGCCTGGCGCAATGGCAGCCTCGAGCGCAGCCTGACACAGGTCGGTCAGGTGATCCTGTCGAGCCTGCGCAACGCGAAGCACATCAGTGATGAGGAATATCAGGGCACCAGCGTCCAGACGGAAGCGGGCTTGGGTGGCAGCCGGATCATCTACTTCGACGGCCTCAATCGCAGTGCGGACCTGACCGCCATGGACGCGCTCTCCGAATTGCTCGGCCCGGTGCAGAATCCGCGTTACCTGCTGGTTCGCCGAGGCGGTCTGCTTGGGCGGGGAAAGGACTTTCACGCCATCCCCGCTGCATTTTCCCGCACCAAGGAAGCCGCACAGGCGTTCACAGAGGAATGGTCTCAACGCGTCGGGCCATCGCAATGCGTATTTACCCGCAGCGAGAAAGGGCGGCAGATACTGCTCCGTGCACGCCGCGCTTCGCTTTCCGCCGGAATGCAACGCCGGATAGACCGCCGCTCGGACTGGCGTTGAACCGGACAGCAAGCCCCCCTTTTCGCACCTGCAAAATAACACAAGCCAAATCGAGCAAAGCCCGCTATAGGGCCGCTCAACATGCGCCTGCGCCGTGCTCCCTGCACCGCCGCGCACCCGAGAAACAAGAGCATCATGTCCTTTGAAACCCTCCCGCCGGTGATCGGCGAAGCCCTTGCCGCGCGCGGCTATTCCGACCTTACGCCGGTGCAGGCCGCTGTCTCTGCGCCCGATGCACAGGGGCGCGATCTGGTCGTTTCCGCACAGACTGGCAGCGGCAAGACCGTGGCCTTCGGCCTCGCGCTGGCCGATGCACTGCTGGCCGAGGTGGGCTCCATGCCGCTGGCTGAAAAGCCGCTGGCACTCGTGATTGCCCCCACGCGCGAACTGGCGCTGCAGGTCAGCCGCGAACTGGGCTGGCTCTATGCCGGTGCCGGAATGCGCATCGCCACCTGCGTTGGCGGGATGGATGCATCGAAGGAACGCCGCGCGCTGCGCACCGGGCCTGCGGTTGTCGTCGGAACGCCGGGGCGCTTGCGCGACCATCTGGAACGCGGCGCGCTCGATCTGTCGGGCCTGATCGGCGTGGTGCTCGATGAAGCCGACGAAATGCTCGACATGGGCTTCCGCGAGGATCTGGAAGAAATCCTCGACGCCACGCCCGACAACCGCCGTACGCTGCTGTTCAGCGCCACCATGCCGCGCCCGATCGTGCGGCTGGCAGAACGGTATCAGAACGATGCGCTGCGCCTCAGCCTGGTGGGCGAGGACCGCGGGCATGGCGATATTGCCTATCAGGCGATCACCGTGGCGCCTTCCGAAATCGAGAATGCGGTGGTCAATCTGCTGCGCTTCCACGAGGCCGAAACCGCGATCTGTTTCTGCGCCACGCGCGAGAATGTGCGGAGGCTCCACACCACTTTGCAGAACCGTGGCTTCGAAGTCGTCTCGCTCTCGGGCGAGAATTCGCAATCCGAACGCAATCAGGCGCTGCAGGCGCTGCGCGACCGCCGTGCGCGCGTGTGCGTGGCCACCGATGTCGCCGCACGCGGGATCGACCTGCCCACGCTGAGCCTGGTGATCCATGTCGAGATTCCGCGCGATGCCGAAACGCTCCAGCACCGCTCGGGCCGCACCGGGCGCGCCGGCAAGAAGGGCACCGCTGCCATCGTGGTGCCGTTCAACCGCCGCAAGCGGGTGGAAGGGATGCTGCGCGGGGCGAATATCGCCGCCGACTGGATGGATGCCCCCACGCCCCAGGCGATCCGCAAGAAGGACCGCACGCGGCTGATGGAAGCACTCACCCAGCCGCGCGAATTCGAGGACGATGATCGCGAGCTGGCCGCCGATCTAATGGCGCGCATGACGCCCGAAGACATCGCCGCCGCGCTGGTCCTCTCGCTCCGCGCCAAGCTGCCCGAGCCCGAGGAACTGCTCGCCAACACCCCCGAAGCGCGTGAGAAGGCCAAGGCTGAAAAGCACCGCCCGGGTTTCGAGGATGTGGTGTGGTTCAAGATCGGCGTCGGTCGCCGCCAGAATGCCGAGCCGCGCTGGATCCTGCCGCTGATCTGCCGCCGCGGGCACATCACTCGCAACGAAATCGGTGCGATCCGCGTGGGCCAGCACGAAAGCTGGTTCCAGATCCCGCGCCCGCTGGCCGCCAAATTCGCCGATGCCGTTGCCCGCACCGCCTCGCCCGATGACGAACAGGACGCCATCACTATAGAGGAAGCACCCGATGGCCCGCGCGTAGAAGCCCGCCAGAACCGGCGCGACTTCAAGTACCGCGACAACGCTGCAGGACCGCGCGTCCACGCCAAGCCGTTTCGCAAGGGTCCGGGCGGCAAGCCCGCAGGCGGCAAGTTCAAGGGCAAGCCACAGGGCGAAGGCGGCGGCAAGCCGTTCAAGGGCAAAGCTCCGTTCAAGAAGGGCGCAAAGCCCTTCGCCGGAAAACCGCGCAAGCACGACAAATAGCGGCTTGCGACCTCGCGCCTCGTCCCTAAGGTCTTCTTCGAGAGAGGAGATTTGGGGATGAGCACAAGGTTCTGGATCGCGGCGGCTCTCGCCAGCGTGGCGGCGGCACCGCTTGCAGCGCAGCAGACCGCGCCCGATTACGAGGCCGAGGCGCGCCGGATTACCGGGCAGATGAACGCCACCGGCATGGTCGCCGGCGTGATGGTCGATGGCAAGGTGGCCTATACCGGCGCGTTCGGCGTATTGGAAGAAGGCAAGGCGGCGCCCGTCACCACCGATACGCTGTTCCCGATTGCCTCGATCTCCAAGGCCTTCACCACCACTGCGCTGGCGATCCTTGTCGACCGCAAACAGATCGCGTGGGACGATCCGGTGCGCAAATACATCCCCGAATTCGCCATGTACGATCCGTGGGTGAGCGAGCATTTCACCATCCGCGATGCGCTGACGCACCGTTCGGGCCTGCCACTGGGTGCAGGCGATCTGCTGTTCTGGCCCGACGGCAATGCGCAAGTGAAGGATGTGATCGCCGCGTTGCCGCATCTCAAGCCCAGCAGCGAATTCCGCAGCGCCTATGCCTATGACAATTTGCTCTACATCGTCGCCGGCGAAGTGGTGGCGCGGGTATCGGGCAAGAGCTGGTCTGACTTCGTCACCGAGGAAATCTTCAAGCCCGTGGGCATGAGCAATTGCGCCGCCGACAAATCACGCATCCGCCCCGGCCAGTCGGTCGCCAGCGGGCATGAGCGTGCGGCAGGTGCCAGCGAAGGCACGCCGATCGACCCGCGAATGGATTTCAGCATCGCGGTGGCCGCAGCGGGCGGGATCTACTGCCCGGTGGGCGACATGATGACATGGAGCAAATTCTGGCTCGACCGCGGGGTTACTGCCGATGGCACGCGGCTGGTCTCCGAAGAGCAGGCGAACGAGTTGTGGAAGGGCGTCACCCCGATGGGCAATGGCGTGATCGCGCCGGGCGGCGGCTCGACCAATCTCGTCATGTATTCACTCGGCTGGATGGTGCGCGATTTCGAAGGCACGCCGATGGTCACCCATTCGGGCGGCGCGCCCGGCGTGGCGAGCAATTTCATCCTCCTGCCGCAGAAGAACATCGCCATCTTCGCCTCGTCCAACGATTACATGTCGACCGCCAACGCATGGACCATGCACGTGGCCGACGGGCTGGTGGGCGCGCAGGACCGTGACGTGATCGCCTATGCCGCCGAACGCAACGCCGCGCAGAATGCCGAAGCGCGCAAACTGGTGGATGAAGCGGTGGCGGTTCCAGCCGATGCTGCGCCGCCCAGCCTGCCGCTATCGGCCTATGTCGGGACCTATCACGACCCGTGGTATGGCAATGTCACTGTAACCGAGAAGAGCGGCGCGCTGTTCCTCGACATGCAGCGTTCCGCCATACTCGACGGCCCGCTGACCCGCTACAATGGCGATGTCTTCACCGCCATCTGGCCCGACCGGACCTTGAAAGCCGATGCCTTCGTCACCTTCAAGCTCGAGAATGGCAAGGTGAGCGGCATGGGCATGAAGGCGATCTCGGACATCACCGATTTCTCTTACGACTTCCACGACCTGAACCTGGTGAAGCAATAGCGGCTGCGATGGCATCACGCCCCGGCGTGGTAGAAATCGTAAATCTGCTGCGCCACGCCCGCGTTGATGCCGGGTGCGCGTTGCAAGTCTTCGAGGCTGGCGGCGCGCACCTTTCCGGCGGTGCCGAAATGGAGCAATAGCGCACGCTTGCGATTGGGGCCGATGCCGGGGATTTCGTCGAGCGGCGAAGCGGTGATTGCGCGGCTGCGCTTGGCGCGATGCGCACCGATGGCAAAGCGGTGGACTTCGTCACGCAGGGTCTGGAGGTGGAACAGCAGCGGCGAATTGACCGGCAGCGTCTTTTCGCGCCCGTCAGGGAAGTGGAACACTTCGCGCCCTTCGCGCCCGTGATGCGGGCCCTTGGCAATGGCTATCAGCGGCACATCCTCGATGCCCAGTTCCTCAAGCGTTTCGCGCACGGCGCTCATCTGGCCCTTGCCGCCATCGATCAGCACGAGATCAGGCCATACGGTTTCATGGGTGCCGGGCTTGCCATCCGCCCCGTCGGGATTTTCGGCGAGGTTGCGAAACCGCCGCTCCATCACTTCGCGCATCATGCCGAAATCGTCATTGGTCTGTGCGGTCTTGATATTGAACTTGCGATATTGCCCCTTCTCGAACCCTTCGGGCGACGCGACAACCATGGCGCCCAGCGCCTTGTCGCCCTGAATATGGCTGTTGTCGTAAATCTCGATCCGCTGCGGAACATCGTCCAGTTCGAGGAATTCGGCCAGTTCGCGCAATAACCGGGCCTTGGTACCGCTTTCGGCAAGCCGCCGCTCCAGTGCCTCCACCGCATTGCGGCTGGCCTGCTGCATCAGCCGCCGCCTATCGCCGCGCTGGGGGACGGATATTGTGATGCCGTGACCTGATTTCTCCGCCAGAGCCTCGGCGATCAATGCCTGTTCAGGCAGTTCGCGGTCGGTCAGGATCGTGCGCGGTGGCGGCACTTCCTCGTAGAATTGCAGCATCACATCGGCCAGCACCTGCCCCTGTTCCTCGTCCTGCGTATTGCGGGGGAAGAAGGCACGGTGCCCCCAGTTCTGCCCGCCGCGGATGAAAAAGGCCTGCACCCCGATCTGCCCGCCCTTCGCGGCGAGCGCAAAGACATCGGCATCGCCAACCCCGGCTGCATTGATCGCCTGCGACCCCTGGATGAAAGTCGCCGCGCGCAACCGGTCGCGCAGGATCGCGGCGGTCTCGAAATCCAGTTCCTCTGCCGCGCGGGCCATATCCTGCTCGATCTTGGCCTGCACCGCGCCCGATTTGCCGGTGAGAAAGTCCTTCGCCTCGCCCACCAGCGACGCATAGCCCGCCTCGTCGATCCGCCCGACGCAGGGCGCACTGCAACGCTTGATCTGGTACAGCAGGCAGGGCCGGTCGCGATTGCTGAAGAAACTGTCGGTGCAACTGCGCAGCAGGAACAGTTTTTGCAGTGCATTGAGCGTCTTGTTGACCGATCCGGCGCTGGCGAAGGGGCCGTAATACTCGCCCTTGGCGCGCCGTGCGCCGCGATGTTTCTGGATGCGCGGGAAAGCATGGTCGCTGCGCAGCAGGATGAAGGGAAAGCTCTTGTCGTCGCGCAGATGGACGTTGAACGGCGGGCGATAGCGTTTGACCAGTTGCGCTTCGAGCAGCAGCGCCTCGGCTTCGCTATTGGTCACCACGATTTCCATGGCGCGGGTCTGGCTGATCATCCGCAAGGTGCGCTGGGTCAGCCCCTTGAC
>CBFGON010000074.1:0-12409 GCA_965650395.1 uncultured Qipengyuania sp.
GCGGAGAATCGCGGGTTGGCGGCCATGTTCACCATGATGAACAATGCGCGGATCAATGTCGGCAACCAGGGCGTGCAGATCGGAGGGCGCGCGACAAAGCAAGCTCTCGCCTATGCCCGCGACCGCGTGCAATCGGCGCGGGCAGGCTCCCCCGATAAAGACCCTGTGGCAATCATCGAACATCCCGATGTGCGGCGCATGCTGCTGCGTATGAAGGCGCTGACCGAGGGAACGCGCGCGCTGCTCTACTACACAGCCGGACAGATCGACCGCGGCACACTGGGAAATGCTGCAGCAGGCGCGCGCGGTGAAGTGCTGACGCCGCTGATCAAGGCTTGGGGAACCGATGCCGGGATCGAAGTCGCCAGCCTCGGCGTGCAAGTCCACGGCGGCATGGGCTTCATCGAGGAAACCGGCGCAGCGCAGCACTGGCGCGATTCGCGCATCGCCCCGATCTACGAAGGCACCAATGGCATCCAAGCGGCAGATCTGGTTACCCGCAAGCTGGGCATGGACAATGGCGAAGCGCTGCTGGGCCTGATCGCCGATATCGAGCGCGAGAGTGCGGGCGAACCAGTGCTCAATGCTCTGGCAAAGGACTGTATGGGCGTAGCGCAATGGCTGCGCAGCGACGCCAGCCTCGATGACCGGCTGGCGGGATCGGTGCCCTTCTGCACCATGCTCGCCGTGGCGACCGCCGGATGGCAATTGCTGCGCCAACTGCGTGCGGTGGAAAACGGCGAGGCTCCGGCACTGGCAGCGACCAAACCAACAACGGTACGTTTCTTCCTCGACCGGATCGTGCCCGAGGCCGCAGGACTAAAGCACTCAGCAACCGCAGGCGCGGAAGCGCTCTACGCCATCGACAGCGCGACACTGGCCAGCTGACCAGGTCCGCCGCGCGACTTAGTTTGCGGTCACCTCGCGCGCGTAGTCTTCACCCCCGAATGTGGCTTCCTGCCCGCGCAGTTCGCGCTGCGGCGGCAGTCGTTTACCGTTTAACTGCTCGATGCCGCCTTGTGCCGAGGCCTTCGGAGCTATCACGCGCCAGATTATGCCAGCCGTGTCATCGCTTACCAGCAGCGCACCATCGCCTGCCCAGGCAACCCATGTCGGGCGTCCGCGCGTCGTGCCGTCATCCTTGAGGAAACCGGTAAGCACCGGCTTGGGTTTGCCAGTGGGATTGCCGCGTGCATCGAAAGGGACATAGACTACGTCATAACCCGAAGCGGGCTTGCGGTTCCACGAGCCATGCTGTGCAATTATCGCACCACTGGCAAAGCTGCTCCCCAATTTGGCGCCTTCCTGACTGAACACGAAGCCCAGAGCGGCAACATGCGGCCCCAATGCATATTCGGGCTTGCGGACATAGTTGATGTATTCGGGGATCGGGTACTTCACACGGCGGTCGTAAATGTCGCCCCAATAGACCCAGGGCCAGCCATATTGCGCGCCGACGGGAACATTGGTGAGATAGTCGGGCACGAGGTCCGAACCCAGCATGTCGCGCTCGTTCACAGTGGTCCAGAGTTCGCCCGTCCAGGGGCTGAAATCGAGCCCGTTGGGATTACGCAAGCCACCCGCAAACTGGCGGCGGCTTCCGCTCTCGAGGTTGATTTCCCAGATCAGCGCGCGGCCCTGCTCGGCCTCCACACCCTTGTCGGCAATATTGGTGTCCGACCCAACGGCGACATAGAGGCGTTCGCCATCCGGGCTCAGCGCAAGGTTACGCATCCAGTGTCCGCCGCCTGCAGCAAGATCGGTGATCTTGCTCGGCTTGCCCGACACCGTGGCGTCGCCCAATCGATAGGGGTAGGCGAACACCGCGTCGTTGTTGGCGATATACAGCTTGCCATCGCCCCAAGCGAGACCCGACGGCGAGTTGAGCCCTTCCACCAGCACCTGCTTCACTTCGGCCGCGCCATCGCCATCGGCATCGCGCAGCAGAACGACCTGGTTCGGCGAGGCGCCAGTCGCACCGGCTTTGGTCATCAGCCGATCGGCTATCCATCCGGTAATGCCGCCGCCCTCACTCATGGGTGCACGCGTCAGGGAGACCAGCACATCGCCATTGGGCAGCGTGTACATGGTACGCGGATGATCGAGGCCCTCGGCAAAACGCGCTACCGCCAGGCCCTCTGCAGCCGCGGGCGCTTCGCCCTTGTTCCAGCCCACAGGCTCGGCAATCACCACCGTAGGGAACATCTCCGAATCCGGTTCGTCAAGCCGCGGGTCGGTGCCGACAACTTCGGCGAAGGGAACGTTTGACGTATCCCCGCGCGAGAGGAAGTAGATCGCCACGCCCAAGAGGACGACGAGGACGAGGAGGGCAATGCCCAGCTTCTTGAGGATGCTCATATCCTTCGGATAGGCCAGCCGGGGCGAGCCCGCAACGCCCCTTGCATAGAGGCCGATGCGCGCTAGATCGCTTGCCATGTTTGATTTCCGCCCCGCACCCGATTGCCCTAAGCCCGAAGCCTACCGCCAATTGCTCGACGCTGCAGATGCGCTCACTGCGGGCGAACCCGACGGCGTTGCCAATATGGCCAATGTTGCGGCGCTGTTGTGGGATTTCCTGCCCGATCTCAACTGGGCGGGATTCTATCGCATGATCGAAGGCGAATTGGTACTCGGCCCGTTTATGGGGCGCCCCGCCTGCATCCGCATTCCGCTCGGCCATGGCGTATGCGGCGTTGCTGCCGAAACCGGCGCGACGCAACTGGTCGAAGACGTACACGCCTTCCCAGGACACATTGCCTGCGATTCGGTGACCCATTCCGAACTGGTGGTGCCGGTGGCGCGCAACGGCGCGGTAATTGCCGTGATTGACCTCGACAGTCCTTCGCTGGCCCGCTTCGACTCAGACGACCGCAATGGCGTAGAGGCACTCGCGCTGATGCTCGCCGACCGCATCTGACCGCCCCGCGGCGGGACAGCCGCAGGCGAAGGATTTGGCTCAGGCGGCAGCGCGGTGGTAACCCTGCGTAAACCAACAGCGAATCGCCAACTGCGGAACGATTCGCATCTGTGGAAGGAGCCACTGGCATGCGCTCGCGCATCAGTCTTGCCCTGATCGGGCTGTCATTTGTCGCCACTCCGGCGAGCGCCCAGGACGCTCAGATCGATTATGAGGGCGGCAAGCCGCCTGCTGAAAGCCAGGCCACAGATACGGTCGTCACGCACTCAGAACCGGCTCACGAGCAGGTACTGCCGGCGCAGCGCGTGATCCCGATGCGTCAGACTCAGCCTGGCACACCAGTCTATGTCATCAGCCCGACAATCCAGCCAACAATGCAGGCCGTTCAGCCCGGAGCGCAGGTGGTTTACGCCTATCCTGTGCAGCAGGCCCCCAGCTATTACGTCCAGGGAATTCCCGCCACCGGTACGTATGGCACCGTCCCGACCGCCGTTTACGCACACCCGGGCGCGCAAGTCGCACTGCCTCCGGGCGCACAATTAGTAACCTTCGACCGTCTCGGCTGGCTTGCCGAATGCCGCAAGCGGCTCGGCATAGATTTGCGCGATCCGGCGACGGCACCGGTCGGGCCAGACGAGTGCGAATCCTACCTCGACGATTATATGGCCAGCGCCGCTGCCGGGCGGATCCAGCCGCAGCCGGTGACCTATGGGCAGCAATATATGCTCGTCCCGGTTACAGTGCTGATCCCGCAGCAAGCGGTTTATCGCGAAGTAGAGTAGCCCCGCCCTGCAACGTGCCAGGTAATCGCCCTTAGCCGGATATTAACCACAAGCGGGTTAGCTATCCGGCGATGAAGTCGGTTTTCGGTCCCCGTCCTGCAACTCCCAACATCAGCGGTGCGAAAACACGCATCTTGCTGGCAGAGGACAATGTTATCGCGAGCGAGCTGATCGCGATGATGGCGCGGCGGCTGGGCAACCGGATCGACTGCGCCTCCAATGGCCTCGATGCTGTGGATCTGGTGCATCGCGCGCAGGCCAAGGGCGATCCCTATGCCATCGTTTTGCTCGACGCGATGATGCCGGTCTTGACCGGCGTGGAAACCGCCCGCCGCCTGCGTCACGACGGCATCACCGCAGAAGAATTGCCGATCGTCGCGGTCACTGCGGCGACCGATCCGGCAGAAATCCGCGAATATCTGGCCGCGGGCATGCAGGCCTACCTGTCCAAGCCGGTATCGATCGCCGAGCTGTCTGGCTGTATCGAAGCCTGGGTCCCCCGAAGTGCCCGGCCTGCGCAATCGGGCCTCCCGCGCCCCAGCGATTCTCTGCGCCGTCGTTATGATCTGAGAAAGACAGAAGTTCTCGAACGTTTCGAGCTGGCCGTTGCCGCAAGTTCGCTTGCGCCCGAACTCGCTGCCGAACTGCGCGAACACCTGCACAAGCTGGCGGGGACGGCCGGTTCCTTCGGCGAAACCGAGTTGAGCGCCGCTGCCGCACGCGGGGAGGCGCTGCTGGTCGATGCCGCCGAAGCCGATCTGCGCACCGCAGTCGTCGCCACTCTCGAGCTGCTCAAGGCGGCTGCCTGATGCGCTTCCTTGCAAAACTTGCCGCGTTGGCAGCGCTCGTGACCCTTCCGGCAACGCCGGGCCATGCCAGGAATGGCGTCGATATCTGGGCCGAAATAGACGCGCGCGCAGTTCAAAGTGACCGCACGGTGACCGAAGGCGATGAGGTCGAATCGAGCGGCGTGGGTGTTTCGGCAGACGGTGGCTTCGAATGGAGGAACGGGCGCACGCGAGTGCAGTTCGACCTTGGCGCAAGCATCTTCGACTATGAGGACGAAGCACGCGGAACACGCCGCAGCCTCTCTGCCAGTGCGACCGTTGGCCAGGGCCTGAGCGAAACCGTGAGCGTCGCCGTGAGCGCCGGACATCTCGAAGATACCCCGACGCTGGAAGCCTATCACACCGATCAGGACGCGATCCGCGTCGAGGTACAATATGAAGACAAGGTTCACCGTATCCGGCTGCGCGCGCAATATCGCGAACGCGAATATGATCTGGCCACGCCCACCAAGGGCAAGGGCATGCGCTATGACGCGCAATACAACCATCGCATTGCCGCTTGGCAATGGGCGCGGCTCGAAGCCCGTGCCGAAGACATCGACAGCGCAGACGCTCGCCGTGGCTACGAACGCTATATGGTTCGCGCGAGCTACAGCCATCCGCTCGATGGGCAGAAGATGTGGCGCCTGCGCCCGCAGATCGAATATTGGAACTGGACCTATGACGGCCGCCGTGTACTCGACACGGTCGACGGTGATCTTCGTCACGACAGCTATGTCCAGCCTGAAGTCGGCCTGTCTTACGGCAAGACCGAGGGGCTGCAAGGGCGTGCACGCGCTGCCTATCAGTTCCGCAATTCGAATGATCCGCGCTATGAAAAGAGCGCACCCTATTTCGAAGTTATAGTCGGTTACCGCTTCTGACTAGGTCCGGTGCGGCAGCAAGCGGGCGATCGAATCGCCAATTGCACTGGCCAGCCAGCCGCCCTTCTGTCGCGACGTCAGTTTTTTCAGTTCGAGTGCAGCGCGCGGATTGCTGACCTGTTCGGCGATCATTGCCTCATAAATGCGGTCAGCCTTGCGGCGACGACGAATGGCATCGCCCCCATCGAGGAAACCTTCGAGCAGATTCATCAAATAGGCGCGGAAGCGCGCGCCCGGGCCCTTTTTCTTCGCCCCACCCCCGTCATTGCCCAATGTGGAATAAGGAATGGCCGAAATCTGTTCGGTCAGGCGGCCGGGAATTGCTTCGACCTGCGCTTCGGTAATTGCTGGCGGAAGATTGCCGCGTTCCAGCACCTTTTCGACTGTGCTGCGCACCCGCGCATTACTTAGCACACCATACTCCTGGAATGTGGCCAATTGCGATAGCCCTCGTGCAGCAGTCGCCTCGTCATCGTCGAGCGCCTGGTCGCAGGCCTTGCTGACCGCTTCCCACGCCTGCCAGCGATAGACGAAGTCGAGCCCGGTACCCTTGATGTTCTGCATCCCCATAATCCGGTTTACGAGGCCGGGTGGGGTTGCTTGTGCGATCAGGCGGATGATCTGCTCGCCCTTGATGTAATAATCGCGGATCGGGACGAGTTTTGCCATGAACACACGGCGGAGGAACGCCCGCGATTCTCCATCGAGTGAGGCCGGATTGGCCGAGGAAGAAATTGCGCCGCGCAACTTTTCATATTCGGAATGGTAGCCCGCAAGCTCCCGATAATACGTGATAATATCGGATTTTCGTTCCGGCACGAGTCGCTCAAGCAGCGATTCTTCGTTGCCTGAAGCAACCGCCTGCTCAACCTCTGCACGGTCAGCCGATCCTGTCACGCCTTCGATCATGGCGGCAAGCAACCCCGTCAGCTCGCTTTTCTGCAACGGCACCCGCTGACGCTTCGTCCAGGCAGCGAAGAGATCATTGGCATCCTTGCCTTCCTGCACCAGCGTCAGCGAGCGTTCGTATTCGGCCCACTCCTCTTCGATAAAACCCATCAGCCCCTCGATGTTCGAGCCGATCAGGAAATGCTTGTCGCTGGCGATGTCGGTCACGAGGATGCGCGCGAAAACCCGGCTGCGCGGCACGCGGTCGGCCCGGTTGTTGACTACCGTGGAGATATAGATTTGCGGATCTGTTGCCAGATCATGGTCGGCAAAGCCCATCCGCGTCCAGTTGCCCATCGCCCCGAAGCGCTCATTGGCTGAATTGCCCATTACATATTCGAGCACGCGATCCTCGATCCGCGAGCGCGGATAAGTCTTGAGCACGCCGAGATCGGCGACCACACGGTCTGACATTTCCTTGACGCAGAAATCGTGGCCCAGCCCCATTTCGTCGCCCATGGCCGTGACCAGCGCGATATTGTAGGGGTGCTCCGAATAGGGAAAACGGTCGAGCAACGTCTGGTGAATCAGGCCAGCCTGCCGCCAGTTGACCGGCCGCAGTCTTGTATTGGCTTTCTCCGCCCCTTGCCGAAGTATCGGCAGCATCTCTTCCTCGGTCGTCAGACAGATCGAGTTGTGCGGAATGAATTCGGTCATCACGATCGGGATATCACGCCCGGCAGGGCCCTGAACGTCCTCGTGATCGGGATAGGTATTGGTCAGTGTGCCGATATCGTCGCGCATCCAGTCACGCTGGAGTACGCGGACATAGGCAGGGTTCAACCCCATGCATTCCCACAGGAAAACCCGCGCTCCCAGACGCCGGCTGATCCTGATGAGATTATACTGTTCCCAGATGGTCGCCTTGTCATAGGGCCGGAAGAGAAACATTTCGGTGAGGTCGCCGAAAGCCTCGCCATTGAGGAACATGGCCTCGCAACCCGTCGTCTTCGAGACCAGCGGCGGACCCAGGGCATTGACCAGCCCCGCCTTGAGCCGCTCGGTCCCGGACTTGCCGCGCGTACCCCATCCACCGAGGCTTAGCGCGATTCCACTGCGCACTCGCCGCGCATGCTGGCCCAGCACGATATGCCGCCCGAAGAACCACAGCCATACAACCAGCAGGAAAGCCGCCAGCTGTGCCAGCGTGTTGGTGAAGACAGTGGCCGAATAAGCGACCAGATCGTTCCACATCAGCGGCAACATGGCGAGCGGCGCGGCAACGGAAAAGAAGCGCGTGACCGAGGTGTCGGCGGGCAAACGCGCTTCGTCAAGTTCCAGCCCGGGCGGCGTGAAATGTGGGGTAAATTCCAGCGTGACGCCCAATTCGGCGAGCTTGCGCAAATAGTCGTGCCCCACACGGTTGCGCAGTTCGGCCAGCTTCGCAAAGTCGCGTGAAAGCCGCCAATGGCTACGCATACGGGGAAAGATCCCCTCTGGCGGCAGGATTGAAGTCACGCCTTCGCTGGTGAAAATGCGAATCCTCTTCCCGAGATCGAGCGCCGAGAGGACGTGATCGACCAGCGGCAGCCAGTTGCGCCAATTGCCGTCTTCCGACTGGAAAAGAGGCTCTCCGGGCACCTTGGTCGGGGCCAGTTCGGCCATGCGCGCGCTGGGTGCGGCAATTGTGCCTTCGTAAACGCGGCCGGTAGTGTGGAGATAGGCTTGCCGCTTGTCGGTCGCGCTGTGGCGGAATTCGAACAGCGTCCGCCACAGTTTGCGTGCCAGGCGGTCACCGCGCTGGAGTACGGGCTTGCGGGCTTCGGTAATGTCATATCCGAAATCGGCCTGCGCCAGAACGGCCAGCGTGCGCCCGACCTTGTCGGGATTTGCGAGCACATCCTCGCCCAATGCGGCAACACGGCGAGACTGGCCTTCCTGCAGCCGCTCACCGGCCTCGCGCGCCTCTGCAGCTATGGCCAGCGCTTCGTCATCGGTGAGCAGCCAGATGCGTTCGAATGCCTCGCTCGCCCAGCGGCGATATTTGGGTTTCTCGACCCGTTCGCGCAGGGCGATCAGCGCCTTCTGGATATCGCTTGCTACCCGCGCAAAATCTGCACTCTCTTCCTCGCGCAGATGCTCGCAAAGCCGCCAGGAAGCGTCCATCGCCAATCGCAGTACGAACTCGTCGTTTTCGCGCGCAAGAATGCGGAGGATGTGGGGAGCGTAGCGCGAAGTCCCGCAGGCGCGCGCCATGGCAGGCGCATCGGCGAAAAGCTGCGCGCGTACCTGAGGGTCGCGATCGATCCGCAGCCGTGTGGTCAGGGCATTTGCAAGCTCTTGTGGCAGAAGCGGAATTGCTTCGGCCAGAGCCTGTCGTACCGCGCCTTCCTCGTCGACCGAGAGCCGTTCAAGCGGATCGAGCAAGCGGCAGTCATTACCCACCCTTGCTGCCAGCAGGCGCGCAAGGTGGCGGCGCACGAATATGCGATTGTCGCGCCTGAGAGGTGTATCCGCGCCGCCGTCGCCCGACATGCGCTTGGCCAGCACGGCACGGAAACTGTCGGGTGAAATCTCGGCCAGCGTATCGAAGGCGGCACATTGAGACCACACCGGCTCGCGCCATTCGAGCGCCACGCGGCGCGTGTCGCGCAATGCGGTTTCGACCCAGAAAGCATCGAGCCGCGTCCCGTGCGCCTGTGCGATATGCAAAAGCGCGCGATGCGCGGCTTCGCGCACCCGCGGTTCGCCGCGATATCGCCGGAGCGCGTCAAGCATCGGCGCGAAATCGCGCACCAGTACGGGATGATCGTCGCCGCATTCGCCATCTTCCAGTGCACGAGCTGCCATGAGCCCGCTGCGCTCCGCTGCATGCGCCATCGCACGCTCTCGTTCGCCCACGCGACGGCGGTAGCGTTCGAGCACAGCATCGCCATCGAACCAGGCAGCGAAGGCGCGTCGGTCTCGGCGCAAACGGCGACGGTCTGCGCCCAACTTGGCTGCGAGATCGAGCACGGCGGCCTGCTGTTCTGCTGCATCCTCGACATTGGCGTAGCGCGCGCTGAACAGCGCGGCATCGGCATTGAACTGCTCGATCCGCGCGATTTGTGCCTGAGCAAACAGCGTCAGGCGACGGCAATGGGAAAGCCAGCCGCTCTCTGGAACAAGCGGTGACGCCGCGACTTCGTCAACGATGTCGGCATAGACCGGCATCATTGGCGCGGCGATTCCGATAGCCATTGCCTCGGCCAAGGAGGGGGCGTTGCTTCCGGTCATTCGAGCCCGGCCAACAGGCAAGCGGCAAAGCCGTCACGCAAGGCGCGATCCTGCACCATGTCGGCCCGCAATTGTGCCGAAATCTCGATATGGACGAAACCTCCGAACCCGGCATTGCGCAACGCTTGCCCCTGCTGGTTGGTCAGCGCGCCCAACTCGGCAACTTCATTCGGATAGACCGCTACGCGGCGCGGGGCGAGCGTGGCGGACAGGCAATCGGCAAGGTCGAACAAGTGCCCGCTCGGTGTGTCGCTGCCTTCACTGACGATCATGTCGGCAAGTTGCGCCGCGCTACTTTCGCGCTTTTTTGTGTCGAACCCGTGCAGCTGTATGATGCGCCCTCCCGGATAGGTTTGGGCGAATGCGAGCGAGAAGGCGGTGAGGTAATGGGTTGCGTGTCGCGCCGGATCGCCTGCAGCGCAGCTCTCGCCCGCCCGCCGCGGCGCACTGTTCCATGCCGCCGCGGCAATGGGTTGTTCGGCAAAGAGCAGATCGACCAGCGTGCCCGTATGCCGGTCCGATCCGCGATGCGGCGCAACAAGTGCCAGCGGCCTCATCGACACTTTGCGCAAGAGATAGGCACCACGCCCCTGGCACGCTCCAGCTGCTTCGCGCAGGCCGGTCACGCCCGCGCGATCGGAGAAGCGCAATCTCTCGAGCCCATCGGGCACGCCATCTCCGCCGCCCAGAACCGACGCGAAGCCAGCCCGCGCCCGCTCTGCCTCGCGCGCAGTCGGCACGTCAAAGCCCCGCGCTTCGCGCAAGGGGCGCAGAAACTGGCTGGCAAGGATTACAGCGGCCACCATGACAATTCCCATCGACCACCAACGCCAATGGCGCGGCAGGCGCTTCATTCCTCCTGTCCTGCAACCTGGAATGGCCGCTCGTAAAACACGCTGACCTGATAATCGCGGCCCGATAATCCGCTCGGGCCCATGACTTTCCAGCGATTGGTCATCAACGCCGACCGTTCTCCGTCACTGAGGAGTTCGGGCGGAAAGGCGTCAGCGCGCGCGAGCGAGGCCTGATCGGCTGTCGACCGACGCAGGAACGCCGACTGCGCCGTATCGCCGATGAAAGGAAGCCGCTCGTAAATGCGCGCGTCGATGCTCCGCACTGCGCGATCCGAAGGCAGCGCGGCCAGTTCCATGGTCGTTGCAGGGCGCGGCGAGACGATCACTACTTCATCCTGCAGCCCGATCTGTTCATCGCTGTCACGGCGAAAGCGCACCGGGCGTTTGAACGGCCGCAGACGCCGCGGGTGGAGCGAGCGCGAGAAGACGTCGTGACGTGCGATCTCCGCCCCATCCTCGTCGCGCAGGATCACGCGAAATCCATAGATCCAATTGCCGCGCTCGCCCCAGGCATCGGGCGCAATGTTGGGCTGCGAGATGATCTTGACCAGCGCTGCCGGACGCGAGAAATTGAAATTCAGCGTACCTTCGGTCGGTACACGATAGACCAGCGTGCGTGTTGTCCCGCCCAGCTCGCGGCGATCTGCGGTCTGATCGCGGACGAACATGGGTGCCAACAGGTCACGCGAAGCAAACACTGCGCCGCTGGCGAGCGCGAAAACCGAAACTGCGCCCAAAGCCTTCCCGACTGAAGAAAGCCGCATTTCAGAGCTCCTTCGTGCTTGAGGGAATGTAGATGACGGCAAAACGCTTCGACAGCGAATGGTTGAGATAAAGCAGTGCTGTCTGCGGATAGGCTTCGAATCCCGCCCATTCGCGCGTCCGCCGCGCCAGTACCGGATCAAATCCCGCATTGCGTACCAGCGCTTCGAGTTCGGCAGTGCGCCCGGGCAGCGTGCCCAGCCGGTCGGCGGTAATTACCACCCGTCCTCGCGCAATGGCCGGTGCATCTTCAGGGTAACTGCGCAACTGGAGCACCAGCGCACCACCGTCGCCCTCCCGGTCGAGCATGGTCTGCAGGACCACACCGAATGCCGTCGACTGGTTGCTGTCATATCCCAGTTCGCGCGGCGCACTGGCCAGCAGCATGGCCGATGACGAGCGACGCAAGGCAAAGCCGGCTTCGTGCAATGCATCGGCCGCAAGCGTCCGTTCGCCTTCCGTCCCGGCAATTTCGCGGCGCGTGGACGACATCACGATCCTGTCGGCATCGCCCTGTGGATCGAAGAAATAGGCCCCGGTACCAGACGACCCATTGAGCGCGAGCAGGCTCCGCCCGCCATCGGAGCAAGATAGCAGTTCCATGCCCAGCGCCCTTGCGCTCTGCAAAGGCACAGCAAGCGAACTTCCGCCTGTCATGTGATCAAGCAGGGGTCTGACGACCTCTTCGCGCAGATAAAGCAGCTGCGAAACCTGCTTGGGCGGCCGCGCATTGCCGGTGGGTGCCAGTTGACGGCATTGTGGCAAAGCTGCACCGGGTTTCAGTCCACCGCCAATCAACCGGTCAATGGACGTTGCGCCGAGTTGCAGGCTTGCAGCCGCCTCCCGTGCACCGGCTCCTGGCGAACGCAGGCCTGCAAAGCCGATTTCGAGCCCTGGCACCACATTCCGCAGCCGGTCCAGATCGATCTGAGTAGCACTGCTGTCCGCCAGCTCCAGTCGCGAGCCCGCGGCGCCGGCCTGAGCGCCAACCAGCAAGGTGGAGCCGGTCCTTGCAGACCGGAAGGCCGCTTCTACAGTTGCGCTGTCGCTGCGCCCGTTCGGTTGCGATGCAGTGACGATCAGCCAGCGCGCGCCAATATCCTTGGCCAATCGAGCCCCTGACAACCCCAATCCCGGCGCCTGAGCCGGATCGCGCAGGATTACCGCGAGATCGTTGGGCGCATCGGCGTCGAAAACCGGCAAGGCCTCACCTGCACCG
>CBFGON010000075.1:0-12176 GCA_965650395.1 uncultured Qipengyuania sp.
ATCGGCCGCAATCCCAAGACCGGGATCGAAGTGCCGATCACGCCGCGCCGCGTGATGACCTTCCGCGCCAGCCAGCTGCTCAAGGAACGCATCGCCAACAGCTATTGAGGCCGATACCGGGAAAACGCATGGCCGACTTCGACGATCACAAGGAAAGCGGTGCCCTGCGCACCATCGGCGAAGTCGCCAGTGCGACCGGCATCAAGACTCACGTGCTGCGCTATTGGGAACAGCAGTTTCCCATGCTCAAGCCGCTGAAACGCAGCGGCGGGCGGCGGTATTACCGGACAGAGGATGTGAAACTGGTCGAAACGATCGACCGGCTGGTCAACCGCGAAGGCTATACGCTGAAAGGCGCCAAGGCCGCGCTGAAGGGCGGGGCGGGTGAGGCAGCGCCTGTAGTGGCTCCGGCTGCTACGATGCAGACGTCAGCAGCACCGGCGGGCGACATCCTCCCGCGCCTCAAGAGCATACGTGACGACTTGAAGCGCGCGCTGGCCGTTTGAGGCGGTCGATTTCCGCCCACTAGCGACAGTCCGCGCTGCTAGATCCGCCCCATATCCAGCCATTCGCTTTCGCCGCGCCACACCGCGGAAAGCGCGCGTTCTGCGGCCAGCATCTCCAGCCGGTTGCCCAGCTTCCTCTCGGTCTGCGCCAGCCCGTAAAGCGCCAGTGCGCTGTTCGGCGCTTCCATCAGCGCGGCACGAAACGCCTGCTTCGCGTCGTCGAACCGGCCTGCCTTGAAATAGGCCGCGCCGAGCGACTGGCTGACCGGATAATACCAGAAGGGCGGCTCGTTATAGGGGATCTCCTGCTGCATTGCCTGCGCGCGGGTGAAATGAGCGATTGCGGCCGCCGGACGCGATTGGGCCATTGCCATGCGTCCCCTGGCGACCTCTGCCGCCAGCCGGATAATCAGAGGCGCGGGAAAGCCGTTGGCTTCCATCACTTTCACTGACGAGGCATCGGCCAAGCTTTCCAGCGCCGATAATTCCCCATCGAAAGCCGCAGCGTTCCGGTTCTGCGCATGGGCGGTTGCGCGCGCATAATGGCGCATGGCCTCGACGTAATCGAGCGGATGGGCGCTGTCGGTCAGCGCCAGCGTGGCAGCTGGCGAGGCATATTGCGCATAGGCGAAATAGGGTGCGGCGTAGATCGCCTGGACCCAGTAAAGGTCGCGCCCGGTATCGGCATCGAGGATCGATTCCAGCTTGCGCGTCTGGTTCACCACCGTCCCCGGATCGCCCATCATCTGCGCAGAGGCGAGCAGGAAATGGACATTGTGCGGATAATATCCGAACCGCACCAGCCCATCGTCGCCCACTTCGCGCAGATAGGCCTCGTCCGCCGCGACCGCCGCGATATTCGCCTCCATCGAATCCGCATAGCGCCCGACCCGGTAATAGATGTGCGCCGGCATATGGACGAGATGGGCCAGCGCCTTGGGCCCGCTGGCGTGGAGCCGGTCGGCGGCAGCTTCCGCCTTTTTCGGATCGGGCAGTTCGAGCAGGTGGATATAGAGATGCGAGGCCTGCGGATGGGCGGGGTTGCGCGCCATCACCTTCTCGATCAGCCCCACCGCTTCGGCGATCAGCGGCACGGCCTCACCGTCAGCCGTCCAGTAGTTCCACGGGCTGGTGTTCATCGCGGATTCCGCCGCCAGCACCGCCAGATCGTCGCTTTGCGGATTGGCGCGGGCGAGTTCGAGCATCCTTGCCGCATAGGCCCGGTCGAGCGCGCCGCGATCCGCATCCGCAGCGCTGGAATAGCGGAGCGATTGCGCTTCGATCAGCGCCTGCACCAGCGGTGTCGCGCTCGGTGCAAGCCGGGTGGCGGTCGCCTGCGCTTCGAGCGCCGCGGCGTTCTGCGCCCCGCTCATCGCGGCATTGATATTGGGACCGTTCGCCAGTGCTTCGCCCCACCAGCAGGCAGCGCATTCGGGGTCGATTTCCTGCGCCTTGCGGAACGAACGGATCGCGGCCGCATGGTTGAAGCCATAGGCAAATCCCAGCCCCTGATCGAAATAGCGCCGCGCCTCGGGGTCCATTTCTCCCAGCGGCAGATCGGTGGGGGCGATACCCGAATAGAGGCCGATGGGCGCCGATCCCATATCGCGCGAAGCCGCCAGCGAACCCGCCAGATTCAGGCGCGCATTCAGCACTGCATCGGGCCGGTTCGGATCGCCACACGCCTTGCGCCCCGCCAGCGTGGGATCGAGCATGGCGAAGGCCGCATCCGACAGTACGGGCTCAGCCTGAGTGGCCGCCGCGCCCCCCCACGCCAGGCTGCCGAGCATGACGAACGGAAGAGTGAACCCGGGCCGCATCGCAAGTTTCCTTTGGAAACCGAGGCGACCGCGGGCCGATATTACTGGATTTGGAGCCGGTTTGCCAGCCGGGTTGAATCGCAATCGCAATGCCGGTTCGCGCCCGTCCTGACGATGTCATTACGGCGTCGACTGAAAACAGCGCCGCCAGACCTACCGCGATGATGCGCTGGACAGAATGTCCCGCCACACCCGCAGGAAGTTCTGACCGGCCAGCTTCCGCAAATCATCGTCACTCCAGCCGCGTCTTTTGAGGACATTCAGAAGCGCCGGGAGACGGGACACATCCCTTAGCGCCGGGTGCCAGCCGCTGGGGTGAAAGCCCATTCCATCGAAGTCCGAACCGATGCCGATGTGATCGATACCGACCAGTGTGCGGACATGGTCATACACATCCGCGATACCTTCAAGGCTGATTTGCGGCGGCGGATTGGCGGCGATCCAGGCATTCATTTCGGGCACGACCTCTGCAGGCCAAGGCAGGAAGTGGACAGCATTCTTACCCGCTTCTTCGCCGAGCACGCGGATTGCAATGGACGTGAACTCGGCGTTCCGGCGCTCCATCCAGTCGGTGTATGCGGCGTCGATTGCGTCCGGCATGAACATAGGCATCACCAGGCCGCCGGTTGCGGCTATCGCTTGCATCGCGGCATCGGTCCGCGCCTGATCGCCCCAGCCCAGTTTCACGCCATCGACCGTCACGGTTCCGATAACCGCGTGGGTGTCGATCACCGGCGCGGTTGTGAGAGCTGTGACGTCGCGCACTGTGGCTGGCGAGGCGTGCGACAGGTCAATGATCATCCCCAAACGGTTCATCTCCCGAACCACCTGCTTGCCAAGCTCGGTCAGCCCGGCCTGCTGGTCGGTCGCGCGCCCCGCGGTCCCGATGCGGTTGCTGCTCCAGACGAGGCCCATCTCGGCAACCCCGCGCTCACGCATCCATACCAGCCGGGCAAGATCGCCCTCGACCGGGTTGCCGCCTTCCAGGCCGAGCATGATGCCGATCTTGCCTGCCTTGTGCGCGGCAACGAGTTCATCCGGTGACGTCACAACGGCGAGATCGCCCGGGGCGCGGCGTGCAAGTTCGTGAAACAACGCAATCGACTGCTCCAGCCCGGCTTCCGGCGCATGATCATCGGGCGTCCAGATCGTGAATATTGCGGCACCCAGCATCCCTTGACGCATACGCGGAATGTCGGATTGGCCGGGAGTCGGCTGGCGGATGTCATAGGTATCGGCGGCCCGGAACTCGCCGGTGTCGAAGTCGATGTAATGAATAATCAGGTCGTTGTGACCGTCGATCAGCGGGACATCCTGCAGTATCTTGGTCACCGCAACATTGTCTTCGTCTGTTTCGTCCGGGTCACCAGCCAATCCGGGGACAGATATGGTCATCACCGCAAACGAAATGGCCGCGGCAAGCATTCGACAGCGCATGGTGAAAATCCCCCGAAATTGTTCGCATTGCGCCCGAAACTTTGGCACGAATAATATGCACACCACTCCCTTTGACAAGAGGGTGGACATTTCGGGTCGTGACGGTCGCTAATTCCTCGGAGGAAAAACGATGCAGAAACGATACCGGTCCGTTGCTATCTTTGCCGCTTCGCTAGGCCTGTTTTCCCAGCCCCTATCGGCGCAGAGCGCCGAAAGCCGCGACACCACGACGGTGGTGGTCGAATCCTATTACAAGATCAAATGGGGTTCCGATGGTGACTTCATGTCGCTGTATCAAAAGAACCACCTCCCTATTCTCGAGAAGGCGAAGGACCGCGGTATTATCAACGACATCCGGATTGATATGCCGTTTACACACATGGCGGGTGGCGAACGGTGGGACTTGCGAGTGACGATAACCTACCGCGATGCCGAGGCCGCGCTGCTAACGGATAGCGCATTCATCGCGACATTCGACGAGGTAGTCGCCCAGCTCAAGACCAAGAACGCGAAGTTCGACGAGGAAGAGGCGCGGCGTTTTTCCTTGCTGGAGGAACACTGGGACGTAGTGCTGATGCCACAACTCTGATCGAACGCCTTACTCCGCCGCCAGCAGTTCTTCCGCGCCGCCAAGGTCCACGCTGACCAGGCGGCTGACCCCGCGTTCGATCATGGTCACGCCGAACAGGCGGTGCATGCGGCTCATGGTCACGGCGTTGTGGGTGACGATGAGATAGCGGGTGCTGGTTTCGCGCACCATCGCGTCGAGCAGGTCGCAGAAACGGTCGATATTGGCATCGTCGAGCGGGGCGTCGACCTCGTCGAGTACGCAGATCGGGGCGGGGTTGGTGAGGAACAGCGCGAAGATAAGCGCGGTGGCGGTCAGTGCCTGTTCGCCGCCCGAAAGCAGTGTGAGCGATTGCAGACGCTTGCCCGGCGGCTGGGCGAAGATTTCGAGGCCTGCTTCCAGCGGATCGTCGCTGTCGATCAGCGCGAGATGTGCTTCGCCGCCTTCGAACAGGCGGGTGAACAGGTGCTTGAAGTGGGCATTGACCTGCTCGAACGCCTCGCGCAGCCGCTCGCGCCCTTCGCGGTTGAGATTGCCGATCGAACCGCGCAGCCGGTGGACCGCTTCGCGCAATTCCTCCTGCTCGGCAGCATTGCCGCCATGTTCGCTTTCGATCCGTTCCAGTTCTTCGGCGGCGACGAGATTGACCGGGCCGATCCGCTCGCGGCTGGCGGTGAGGCGGTCCATCTCCTCGCTTTCGGCATCGGCGGATTTGACCGCATCTTCGGCGAAAGCAAACTTGCCCGGCAGCAGCGGCGGGGGCGACTGGAACCGTTCGCCCGAAATACGCGCCATCTCGATCCGCCGGCCGTCCTGGTTCTCTGCCCGCGCGGCAAGCGTGGCGCGGTTTTCGCGCGCGCTGGCGAGCGTTTCATTCGCGGCGGCGAAAGTGCGGTCGGCCTGCTGCGCCGCTTCACTGGCGGCGGCGACGGCTTTCTCGGCCTCGGCCAGTTCATTGCCCAGCCTCTCGCGCAGCTGATCGCCCTGTTCGATCTCGCGCATCAGCCCTTCGGGCTTGGCGGCGGTGACGGCGCGGTCCGCTTCGATTTCCTCGAACCGGCGGGCCATGTCGGACAGGCGGCGGGCGGCTTCGCCCGAGCGGGCCTGCCAATTGCCAATGTCGCTGCGCTGGGCAGAGGTCCGCTCGCGCGCCACGGCTAGGCCCTGGTCATGCGCGGCGAGCTCGGCAGCGCGGGCCTGCAGACCTGCACGGGTGGCTTCGTTCTTCGCCCGCGATGCTTCGAGCGCGGCGCGTCCAGCCTCGGGATCGGGCAGAGCGGCACGCTTGGCCTCTGCCGCGGCCATATCGGCCTGCGCCAGTTTGAGTGCATCGGCATGGTCGCGCTGCGCCTCGTCCAGCTCGGCGAGCCGCGTGGCAATGCGCTCACGTGCGGCCTCGGCCTGATCGAGCGCGCGCAAGGCCTGTCGCTCGTCATCGGCAGCCGCTGCCAGCTCGCGATCGGCCCCGATCAGAGAGTGCTGCAGTTCTCCAAGCTGTTCAGTGGCCAGATCAAGCGCTTCATTCGCAGCTGTGACAGCCGCTCGAAGCGCGGGCATTTGCGCATCGAGTTCGGCATGGCGGTTGTCCGCTTCCAGCCGCGCAGCCTCTGCCGCGCCTTCGCCGCGCACCACCAGCCCGTCCCACCGCCGCAATTTCCCGTCGAGCGTGACGAGGTTTTCGCCCGGTGCAAGATTGCGCCCATCATCCTCCGCCGCGACATGCACCAGCGCCAGCCGTGCCCGCAATTCTGCGGGGCAGGCGGCAAGGTGATCGGCCAGACTGTCAGCCACAGCTTTCGGCGCATCGGCGCCGGTCCAGTAGCGCCCTTCCGCCCCGGCATCGGGCAAGCCCAGCAGCGCCTTGCCGTCGCGCCCCAGCGCCGCCGCGACCGCGCGTTCATAGCCCTTTTCGGCCCGCACCCCGTCGATGGCCTGCTGGCGGCCAGAGCGCTTTTCCGCCGCCCGCTGGCGCGCATCGCGATCCCGCTGGAGCGCGTCATATTCGCGCTCGACGCCCGACAATTCGGCCCGTGCAGCGGACAGCGCGCTGGCTGCTTCGTCACGCGAAGATTGCAGCTCGGCCTTGCGCGCCTGCATCTTCTCGATACGCCCGCGCATTTCGCCCAGCGCGGCCTCGGCTAGCGCGGCCGCCTCGCGCGCCGCTTTGACGGCGCCTGCTGCATCCTCGCCCGAAAGCGCCGCGCGCTGTTCCGCCATGCGGCGACCTTCGGCCTCGACCCGTTCGAGCCGAGCCTGCGCCTGCGCGATTTCGGCTTCGACCACGCGCCATTCTGCTTCGACCCCGGCATTGTCCGCCGTCGCCTTGGCCAGCGCCAGTTCGGCCGCGCGGCTGGCACGTTCGGCATCCTCGCTTTGCGCCAGCAGGGCAGGGCGACGCGCCTCGTCCTCGGTCAGCGCCTTCTCGCTTGCCGCAAGGTCGCGTTCGAGCCGCGCGAGCGCTTCGGCGGCATCGCGCGTCAGTCGGTCGGCATCGCCGCGATCTTCTTCCAGCCGCGCCTTCTGCCGGTCGAGATCGGCGAGCCGCTGTTCCGCAGCTTCGAGCTGGCTGGTGAGCGCCGCCATCCGGTGTCCGTGGGCGCTGGCATCGTCGCGCCGATCGGCCAGTTCCTCGCGCGCTTCGGAAAGCGCTTCGGCAGCGGTCCGCTGCGCCTTTTGAGCCTCGTCAGCATCTTTCTGCGCCGCCTGAACCGCACTATCTGCCTGCGCAGCAGCCTGCTTTGCTTCCTCCGCAGCGGCGGCCGCATCGCGCCAGCGCGCGAATACCAGCCGCGCTTCGGCGGTCTTGATCTCGTCGGACAGCTTTATGTAGCGCTCGGCCTGCTTGGCTTGCCGCCGCAGCGACGCGATCTGGCTGTCCAGCCCGGCCATGATATCTTCGAGCCGTTCGAGATTGGCTTCGGTCTGCCGCAGCTTGCCTTCGGCATCGCGGCGGCGGACGTGGAGGCCCGCGATCCCTGCCGCTTCTTCCAGCATCATGCGCCGTTCGACCGGCTTGGCGGCGATGACCTGCGCAATCTTGCCCTGGCTCACCAGCGCTGGCGAATGCGCGCCGGTGGCGGCATCAGCGAAGGTCAGCGCGATATCCTTGGCCCGCACATCCTTGCCGTTGAGGCGATAGGCGGAACCCGCCCCGCGTTCGATCCGGCGGATAACCTCCAGCTCGTCACCATCGTCGGTTTCGGCGGACAGATGGACTTCGGCAAAATCGCGCTGCGGGCGGGTGGCTGTGCCCGCGAAGATCACATCCTCCATTCCGCCCGAACGCATGGATTTGGGCGAGTTTTCGCCCATCACCCAGCGGATCGCTTCAAGCAGGTTGGATTTGCCGCATCCATTGGGGCCGACCACGCCGGTCAGCCCCGGTTCGATGCGCAGGGTGGAAGGCTCGACGAAGCTCTTGAAACCGCTCAGTCTGAGCTGTTTGATGAGCATCGCCGCTATCCCCCCGAACCGGCGCCTTACCTGGCGCCGGCACGCTGGAGGATGGGCTCCAGCTGCATCCAGGTATTGGCTTGCACCGGCTTGCCGTTGAGATGGAAGGTCGGGGTGCCGGTCACGTTGAATTCGGTCGAGTAGCGCTGGGTTTCATTGGCCAGCTTTTCGATCGCAGCGGTGTCCGCGAGGCAGGTGCGTGCCTGATCTTCGCTGATGCCGCGCTGTGCGAAGAAGTCGTAATAACCGAAGGCATCGGCGGCGGCGACGAAGCGCTGCTCGGCGGGCAGGGCCATAGCCGCTTCGAAGCCCTGCGGATTGGCCTGCGTCGGTGCCATGATGCTGTCGTAATTCGCCCAGACCTGGTCGGACAGCGGCACTACCGCTTCAGGCGTGCCGCAACGAACCATGCGGGCCAGCAACAGGTCGAGCGGGCCGTGCACCGCGAAATTGCGCAGTTCGAAGCTGACGACGCCCGAATTGACGTATTTTTCCATCAGCGGTGCGACTCCTTCTTCGGAGAAGCGTGCGCAAGTCGGGCAGGTGAGCGAGCCGAATTCTATCAGCTTGAGCGGCGCCTCAGGATTGCCGACCAGCGTGCCGCCGAGTTCCGTGGTGGCGACCGTATCGCGCCATTCGGTGCCGGCAGGAGCGGCGATGGCGGCAATCGCCTCGCCTTCGATGGCGCCGTCGGCCGCTTCTTCGGCACCGCCGCCACAGGCGGCAAGCGCGAGGGCGATGGGGGCAGCAATGGCGAAGCGCAGGGTCTTGATCATGGAAATCCTCATACTTGGACGGGAAAGGCTATGTCATACGGGTGCGGAGGTGAAGCACATGGGCCAGGGTGTCCACAGGGCTATCCCCGCCCGATGTCGGTCGATCGGCGGATCGCGCGTCAGAAATGCCTGTCGAGCAGCGGCTGGATGCCTGCCCAGGTGTTCACATCGAGCTGCTTGCCGCCCATGAAGAAGGTCGGCGTTCCCTTCAGCCCGAATTCGGCGACATCAGCCTGGCTTTGCGCATCGATCTTCTTCGCCTTGGCTTCGTCGGTCAGGCATTTGTCGAGCTCGGCGCGCGTAAAGCCGCGGCCTTCCATGATCTCGTAAAAGCCCAGATCGCTGGCGATGGCCTGCGCGCGCGCCGACCAGGTGCCGAAATTCCAGCGCGAAAGCTGCGCGCGCGAGACATTGCGTGCCTTGTCCATCCATTCGTCATGCTTGAGGATCAGCACTTCGTGATTGCCGGGGAACTTGATCGGATCGCCGCATTGCGCCGCCAGCGCTGCAGTCAGGTCGACCGGATCGCGGATCAGGTGGCGGATCTCATAAGCGACCTTGCCGGTGGGAACATACAGCAGCTTGATCGCGCCATCGCCCGTCTTGGCGAAAGTGGCGCAGTGCGAACAGGTATAGCTCATGAACTCCACCAGCCGCGCCTCGGCGGCGGGATTGCCGATCAGATGACCACCATTGACCTCGGTAACAGTGGCACCCCAAGTGCCCTTTTTGGCAGGTTTGGCAGGCGAGTTGGCTTGAGCCGAAGCGCCATAGGCAGCAAGCGAGGCCGCTCCGAGGAGAAGGGCTGCAGCCAGCCCGCTGAATGTCTTCACGTCAGTTTTCCCCGTTCTCTTCCTGCGACCCGAGTCCGCGCGCCAGCGATTCGAGCACCGCGCGCAATTCGGGATCGCCAATATCGCGCAGACTGTCACCCAATTCCATCGGAATCGGCTTGAGCGAAGGCGGCGCTTTCGCCTTTGCTCTGCCCTCGGGCGGCTTAACCGCGCCTTGCCGCAATTTGATCCGCGCCACCGCACGATAGCCGAAGAAGCGGTTCACGCGCTCGATAATCTCGGGGAGCACCTGCTGGATAAGCGGGGCATGGGCGGGAAGAACCACCAGTTCGAGAATGCCTTCGGATTTCTCTCCCGGAGGAAAGCGGATCATCTCGGGTGTGCAGACTTTTGAATGCACGTCGCCCACGATTTCTGGCCAGCGGCTTACCACCGATGACTGGACGAATCCGAAGCGGCGGAATGCCGGGCGGCCGATCTGCGGCATCAGGTCCGAAATCGCTTTCGCCTGCCCGCCGCGCGGGCGTTCATAAGGCTTCACCGACTTGCGCCGGGCGGATTTGGGCTTGTCGCTTTCCATTGCGCGGGCGGACATGCCATAGGACGCGCGTGGCCGCCACTGTCTCCGACATCTTGTTATGCTGGTATGATGCGCATGCCCGCGATCTGCCGTGGCGCGCACGGCCGGGAGAGCCGCAGCCGGACCCCTATCGCGTGTGGCTTTCCGAAGTCATGCTGCAGCAGACGACTGTTCAGGCTGTTCAGCCCTATTTCAAGCGCTTCATCGCCATGTGGCCGACGGTTGAAGCGCTGGCTTCGGCATCCGAGGCAGACGTCATGGCGGCATGGGCGGGGCTGGGATATTATTCGCGCGCCCGCAATCTGGTGAAGGCTGCGCGCACCGTGGTGGAGCTGGGCGGTTTTCCAGACACCGAGGAAAAGCTGCGCGAACTGCCGGGGCTTGGCACCTACACCGCCGCTGCAGTGGCCGCGATTGCCTTTGGAAAACGTGCGGTGGTGGTCGACGCGAATGTCGAGCGGGTGGTGGCGCGGCTATTCGCGATTGCCGAACCGCTGCCAGTTGCACGCAAACAGATTCGCGATCGAACCGACGAGATCACGCCGCAGCACCGATCTGGCGATTTTGCACAGGCGATGATGGATCTGGGCTCAGGCATTTGCACCGCCCGCGATCCCAAATGCCTGTTGTGCCCGTTGACGGAGCAATGCGACGCGCGGGCCGAGGGCGATCCGGCGCGCTACCCGGTCAAGCCGCCCAGACAGGTTAAACCGGTCCGCCAGGGTTGCACATTCTGGATCGAGCGAGACGGCGCGGTTTGGCTGGTGCGGCGCGATAGCAAGGGGATGCTCGGCGGGATGCGCGCACTGCCCGATGATGACTGGTCGGCGCACAGCGACGGCAAGGGCCAGGTTCCGCTGGCGGGAGAATGGGAGGCCGCGGGCGTGGTCCGTCACACCTTCACCCATTTCACGCTGGAATTCGGCGTCAGGCGCTATCGCGGCAATGCCCTGCCGCAAGGCGAAGGTGAATGGTGGCCGATCGAGCGGCTGGAGGAAGCAGGGCTGCCGACGCTGTTCGCCAAGGCAGCCCGATTGGCAATCGCCTAGATTATCCCGCCGCCGATGCTCAGGCGCACGGCTGCAATCAGCAACACGACAATATTGAAATTGCGCCCGCCATTGCTTGATGAAAGCTGGCCGATGATGATCCCGATCACGATCAGCGGGAGGGCGAACCAATTGGCCCAGCCGAGCAACGGAATGGTCGCCGGAATGACGATGATGAGCGAGACGAGGCCACAAAGGATCGAGATGATATTGAGCATGTGTCTTATATGGGCAACACGGCCACGCTTTGCAAGATGGCAATAGCAACAGTCTCGAATTGCAATTGACCGTTCATCCGGCCTTCCCCAGAAACGTCCGGAATAACTGGAGAGATCGACAATGGCCTTTCGTGAGTTCGACGACCCGCAAATTTCGCGCCGCGCCCTGTTGCGAGGCGGCGCATGGCTTGGCGCTGGTGCTGCGCTGGCGGGCGCTCCACTGGGCAACATTGCTTTCGCGAAGCAGGCGGTAGGTACTGCAGGGTGGACCCATGTGGCGGGGCTGGTGGACAAATATGTCGGCACCAACAAGGTTGCCAATATGGTCGCCGCGCTGGGTTGGGGCCAGAAGGAACCGACTTATATCTCGCGCGGGACGCTGGTGCTGGGCGGCACGAAGCGCGCCGATGCCGATACGCTCTATCGCATCTATTCGATGACCAAGCCGATCACGGGCATGGCGGCAATGATGCTGATCGACGAAGGCAAGCTGGGCCTTGACCAGCCGCTCGCGGAAATTCTCCCCGAATATGCCAATATGAAAGTGCTCAAGCGCGCCGACGGGCCGGTAGAGGAAACTGTCGCCGCAGAACGCCCGATCACCATTCGGCAGCTGCTCACCCATACTGCAGGGCTGGGCTACAACATCGTCCAGAAAGGCCCGATCAAGCACGCTTACGAGCGTTACGGCCTGCTGCCCGGACAGGTCAGCCGCTTCCCGATCCCTGGCTTTGGCGACTATGCCACGGTCAAGGGGCTGGACGAATTCGCCAAGCGGCTGGCGCGCGTGCCGCTGGTTTATCAGCCGGGCACGAAATGGAGTTACTCGGTCAGTCTCGACCTTCTTGGCCGGGTGATCGAAGTCGCGTCCGGCATGTCATTCGACCGATTCCTCAAGACCCGCATCTTCGATCCCTGCGGAATGACCAGCACCTGGTTCCGCGTGCCCGAAAGCGAAACCGGACGCTTCACCAC
>CBFGON010000076.1:0-12090 GCA_965650395.1 uncultured Qipengyuania sp.
CCTGAGATGCATACCGCCGATCTGGCCCCGCTGGTGCTGTCGCTGGCGCAATGGGGCAGCCAGGATCCGGGCGAACTGGCGTGGCTCGACCCGCCGCCCGCCGCGTCGGTAGCGGCGGCGCGGGGAACGCTGGAGGCATTGGGCGCGCTCGATACCGAAGGGCGTATTACCGAACGCGGGCGGATGCTGGCGCAATTGCCGCTCGACCCGCAAGGCGCGGCGAGCGTGCTGTTCGGTGCGCAGCATGACGCGGCGGACAAGGCGGCGCGGCTGGCGCTGCTGCTGCAGGAACGCGGGCTGGGCGGTCGCGGCGAGGATCTGGAAACGCGGCTGGCGCGCTGGAATGGGGACCGGTCGTCGCGGGCCGAGGCGAGCCGCAAGCTGGCGGCGCGATGGGCGGAGAAGGCGCGCGGGCTTCGCGACGGCCTTGCTTCCGAAGGGCAGTCACCGCCCCCGGCAATCCTGCTCGCGGCCGGCCGCCCCGAATTTATCGCCCGCCGCCGCGATGCCAGTGGCGAAAGCTGGATTTCCGCAGGCGGACGGGGTTTCACGCTCGACCCCGCCTCGCCGCTGGCGCGCGCCGATTTTCTCGTCATCGGCGATGCGCAGGGGCAAGCCAGGGGCGCGCGGATCACCGCTGCCATCGCACTCGACGAAGGCGACCTCGAATGCTGGCTGCCCGAGCGGATCGAGCGCCGCCACATCCTGCGCTGGACCGGCGAGCGGGTCGAGCCGCGCATGGAGCGGCGGCTGGGTGCAATCACGCTTGCAAGCGGGCCGGACCCTGCACCCGATGCACAGGCGATTGTGGATATGCTTGTGGACAAGGCGCGGGACAAGCTGGGGACATTGCTTCCCGCCGAGCTGCTCGCGCGGGCGCGCTATGCGGGGATTGGCGAACTGGAACCCGCTGCGCTGGCCGAAAGCACCGCATTGTGGCTCGCGCCGCTGCTTGCCGGACGCCGCGATCTCGATCTTCCCAGAGGCAGGCTTGTCGATGCGCTGCTCGGCCTGCTCGACTGGGAGACGCGCCAGCGGCTCGACAGCGAGGCACCGCGCGAGTTTACCTCGCCTGCCGGGACCAGCCACGCCATTGATTATACCGGCGACGATGCGCCCAGCGTGGAAGTGCGCGTGCAGGCGCTGTTCGGGCTGGAACGGCATCCGATGGTCGGCAAGACACCGCTATTGCTCAAGCTGACCAGTCCGGCCGGCCGCCCGATCCAGTCCACCCGCGACCTGCCCGGTTTCTGGCGCGGCAGCTGGGCCGAAGTGAAGAAGGACATGAAAGGCCGCTATCCCAAGCACCGCTGGCCGAAAGAGCCATGGGCGGAGAAGCCGAGCCTTAAGACCAAGAACGCCTTTTCACGGTCGCAAAGCTGAATTACAGGGCCCGGTATGGCAGCACGTATTTACCAGCGACCCAAGAACGCAATGCAATCGGGCAAGGCCCGGACCGATGAATGGGTGCTCGAATTCGAGCAATCCGAAGCGCGCCGTGCAGACCCGCTGATGGGCTGGACCGGCAGCGGCGATACGCAGGTGCAGGTGCAGCTGGCCTTCGCCACCAGGGATGAAGCAAAGGCCTATGCCGCGAAATACGGCATCGCCGCGCGCGTCCACGCCACGCCGCCCCGTACGCTCAAGTTGCAGGCCTACGCCGACAATTTTCGCTGATCAGATTTCGGTGTCCTCGGCGACGTCCTCGGTCACGATCTCACCGTATTCGAAATTGCGCGCATTGGCCTGCCAGTGCGCCCGCCCATCTTCCACGGCAGCACGGCAGTCGCTCGCATCATGGGCGATGTCTTCATAGAGATATATCGTTTCGGCAGCATAGCTGCCGGTGAAGCGGATATCGTCGCATTCGCCGTCATTGGCGTATTCGGAGGTATCGTCCCCATAATCATACTGTCCTGCCTCGGCAGGTTCGGCGAACAGCGGATTGGGTTCCAGCGTGCCGTCGGCAAAGGCATCGCGGCAGTCGGTCGCATCGCGTGCAATGCTGTCGGTCATCACCACTTCGGCCATCCCGAAACCGATGAAGCGGGCATCGTCGCATTCGCCATCGAGTGCGAATTGCGATGAATCATCCCCGAAATAGGGCTCGTCCTGCGCCTGCGCTGCTGTCGGCAAGCCGGAAACGATCAGCGCTGTGGCTGCCAGGCAGTTGAATGCTTTCATAAATCCCCTCTCCACGAAGCGCCGATCTACTGCGATTCGCGAGGCTTGCCAATCGGCCAATGCGTCGCCATATGGCCCACCGGGAGTCGGGTGGACGTTTGCGTTCGCTCACCGGGTCAGGACCGGAAGGTAGCAGCCCAGGTGAATTGCGGCGGGTCGCTCGGCTCCTTTAGTTTCCCACATCCTTCGGCATGACTTTTGGCGCGGCAGTGCCTACCTAGTCGTGCATGGGTGATTCACCGGAAAACGACGGCGGCCTGCCGTGGGAGAGCGAGGCCGAAGAGGCCGCTGCGCCGAGCGCTGCCGAGCTTGAGGAAGCCGGACAGGAATCCATGTTCAGCGCCGAACAGCCGGATTCAGGGCCAAATCAAGCGCTTCATCAACATGTATCCGCACCGTCTGATCCCGCCCAGCCCTATCGCGTGCTGGCGCGCAAATACCGGCCGCAGACCTTTGCCGAGCTGATCGGGCAGGACGCGATGGTCCGCACTCTCGCCAATGCCATCGCGCGCGAACGGCTGGCTCATGCCTTCCTGATGACCGGCGTGCGCGGGGTGGGCAAGACCTCCACCGCGCGCCTCATTGCCAAGGCGCTCAACTGCATCGGGCCCGACGGAAATGGCGGTCCGACGATCAGCCCTTGCGGGGAATGCGAACCCTGCGTCGCTATCGCCGAAGGCCGCCACATCGACGTGATCGAGATGGACGCCGCCAGCCACACCGGCGTCGACGATGTTCGCGAAATCATCGAGGCAGTGCGCTATGCCGCAGTGTCGGCGCGCTACAAGATATACATTATCGACGAAGTTCACATGCTCAGCCGCAATGCGTTCAACGCCTTGCTGAAGACGCTGGAAGAGCCGCCGGCGCATGTGAAATTCCTTTTCGCCACCACGGAAGTCGACAAGTTGCCGGTGACGGTGCTCAGCCGCACACAACGCTTTGATTTACGGCGTATTTCTGTCGAGTTGCTCGAAGCGCATTTCGCCGAGATCTGCGCCAGGGAAGGCGTGGCGGCGGAGCCCGAGGCACTGCACATCGTTGCCAATGCCGCCGAGGGATCGGTGCGCGACGGACTTTCGATTCTCGACCAGGCAATTGCCCATGCGGACATGGACACCGGCGGTGTCGTCACCGCAGAGCGTGTGCGCGACATGCTGGGCTTGGCTGACCGTGGGGCGCAGCGCCGCCTGCTCGCGAATCTGCTCGATGGTGACGCCAAGGCCGCGTTGGGTGCAGTGGACGATCAATATGCGTTGGGCGTTGAACCGCTGGCACTGATGCGTTCGCTAATGGATCTGACCCACCGCATCGCGCTGGCGCAGGTCGCGGGCGGTGTAGTCGATGCGACCACCGCCGAAGAACGACAGCAACTGGAAGATTGGGCGCAGAAGCTGGAAATAGGGCAGGTGCACCGGCTGTGGCAATTGCTGCTCAAGGGGCATGACGAAGTCCGCCAGGCTCCCGATCCGCTTGTCTCTGCTCGCATGGCGTTGCTGCGCGTGCTTCACGCTTCCACGCTACCCGATCCGGGGAAGCTGGCTAAAAGGCTGGAAGAATTGGCCGAACGCGGACCAATCGCGCCGGTCACGACGGGCGAGGGCAGCACTACAGCGCCAAGTGCCGCACTCGATTGGGAAGGGCTGGTCGAGAAAGTCGATGCCGCTGGTCACTTGCAGGCCGCCAATATCATGCGACTGCAGGTCCGCCCGATTTCGGTCGAACACGGAAAGCTCGTCTTTGACCGTTCCGACCAGTTCAGCGATGCTATCGAACCGATCCTCAAGGATGCGCTCTACGCCATAACTGGTGAGCGGTGGTTGCTGGAAGCGGGCGATCCGGCGGAAGCGCAACCCTCGCTGGCAGAACGCGAGAAGTCGGCGCGCGACGCCGCAAAGGCGGCACTTTTGGAGCATCCGCTGGTTAAGGCAACCAAGGCGGCGTTTCCCGGTGCCGAAATGATTGAAGACAGCGCCCAGCTTCCCCCACAGCGGCGCGAAATCCCCTGGAGCAGAAACGCATGAAATCGATGGAAGAAATGATCGCCGCCGCGCAGAAGGCTGCCGAGACGATTCAGACACAAATGAATGACGCGCAGGCCAAGCTCGATACGATCGAAGTCGAAGGCAATGCAGGCGGCGGGCTGGTCAAGGTCCGCGCAACCGCACGCGGACGCATCCTCGGTGTGTCAATCGACGAAAGCCTGATGAAGCCCGAAGAAAAGCAGATGGTCGAAGATCTGGTCGCGGCTGCCTTCAACGATGCACGCGACAAGGCTGACCGCAAATCGGCTGAGGAAATGCAGGCGATCCAGGGCGGGCTGGGCCTGCCGCCGGGCTTTCCAGGCCTTTGAGGCAGATCGACGTAAGGCTTTGAATTCGAAGCAGGCGAAGGTAATCTCCGCTCCGAACCAGTGATCTGCCTGAGAGGCACGCGAAATGCCGAATAATACACCGGGCTCGATGCCATTTCCGGGCCTTGGAGCCACCGCTCAGGCAAGGGTCGCACCCGCGCGCCATGCCAGCTCGCTCAACGGGAATGAAATCGGCCTCGCTTATGACTTCATCACCGAAGCCGAGCGCAAGCAATTGCTTCATTTCGCCAAGTCAGGCGATGCCCCTTGGGAGACATACCTCCCTGTGGGTGACGTCTGGCGGGACAGGATGATCAATCCGCGCTCCATGCCGCCCAAGGTACTTAAGCTGATGGAAAAGATCAGGCGGCGCACAGCACGGCATATCATGGCCGATTACGGGATCACCGACCCGGTCTATGCCGATACACTGCAACTCGTCCGTTGGCGGCCAGGCGACAATCAGATCGCTCATGCCGATTGCGAAGAGCCCGATGGCCGCCCCAACCAGACGCCGTGGCGCGCCTTTGCCTCGATCATCTATCTCAATGACGAATATGAAGGCGGGCAGATATATTTTCCCAAGCACGGGCTGCGACCCGAGCTGAAGCCGCGGCTACTGGCCTATTTTCCTTCGACTGCAAAATATCTCCACGGGGTCGAGAAGATAACCTCCGGCATCCGTTATACTTTTAGCTGCTTCTACACCTTCGACCCGCGCTATCACGACGGGCATTCGGTCTGACGACGCGCGCGGCGCGCACGCTCATCCACATCCCAATGCAGCCCGTGCGTTGCGAAGCGCGCGGCGGCTACCCATATTCGTGCCAAGACAAAGGCCGGTGACGGCCGAACACGGATATTGAATATGACCGAGAGTTTCCCCCTTCTTCCCCTGCGCGACATCGTCGTTTTCCCCGGCATGGTCGTTCCGCTCTTCGTCGGGCGCGACAAGTCGGTCGCGGCACTTGAGGTGGCGATGGAAGGTTCGAAGGATATCTTCCTGCTGTCTCAGCTCGACCCGGGCTGCGACGACCCGGAAGCCAATGATCTCTATGACATTGGCGTGGTGGCGCAGGTGCTGCAGCTGCTCAAGCTGCCCGATGGCACGGTGCGCGTGCTGGTCGAAGGGCAGGAACGTGCCAAGCTGGAAGGCCTGCGCACCGAAGGCGATTACGTTTCCGCCGATGTAACGGTGATCGAAGAACCGACTGCTTCGGGCAGCGAAGTCACCGCGATGATGCGACAGGTGGTCGACCAGTTCGGCGAATATGCCAAGGTCAACAAGAAACTGGGCGATGAAGCTGCCGAGCAGATGGGCGAAGTCGATGATGCCGGCGAACTGGCCGACAATATCGCCGCCGCAGTCAGCGCCAAAGTATCGGACAAGCAGGCGCTGCTGGTCGAATTCGATCCGCTCAAGCGCCTCGAAATGGTCATGTCCTTCATGGAAGGCGAACTGTCGGTCCTGCAGGTGGAGCGCCGCATCCGCGGCCGCGTGAAGCGGCAGATGGAGAAGACCCAGCGCGAATATTACCTCAACGAACAGTTGAAGGCGATCCAGAACGAACTGGGTGGGGATGACGAAGACGGTGGCAACGAGATTGCCGAGCTGACCGAGAAGATCGGCAAGATCAAGCTGAGCAAGGAAGCGCGCGCCAAGGCCGAAGGCGAGTTGAAGAAGCTCAAATCGATGCAGCCGATGAGTGCTGAAGCGACCGTCATTCGCAACTATCTCGACGTGCTGCTGGGCCTGCCCTGGGGCAAGAAGAGCAAGGTCAAGCGCGATATCTCGAAGGCGCAGGAGATCCTTGATGCGGATCACTATGCGCTGGAGAAGGTCAAGGACCGGATCATCGAATATCTCGCCGTGCAGGCGCGCACCAATAAGCTGAAAGGACCGATCCTGTGTCTTGTCGGCCCGCCGGGCGTCGGCAAGACCTCGCTGGGCAAGAGCATTGCGAAGGCGACCGGGCGCGAGTTCATCCGCCAATCGTTGGGCGGTGTGCGTGATGAAGCCGAAATTCGTGGTCACCGACGTACCTATATCGGGTCGCTCCCGGGCAAGATCGTCACCAATCTCAAGAAGGCGGGCAAGAGCAATCCGCTGTTCCTGCTCGACGAGATCGACAAGCTGGGTCAGGACTTCCGCGGCGATCCGGCGTCGGCCCTGCTCGAAGTGCTGGACCCCGAACAGAACAACAAGTTTCAGGATCATTATCTCGAGCTCGACCTCGACCTGTCGGACATCATGTTCGTCACCACGGCGAACAGCCTCAACCTTCCGCAGCCGCTGCTCGACCGCATGGAGATTATCCGGCTGGAGGGCTATACCGAGGACGAAAAGGTCGAGATCGCGACGCGCCACCTTTTGGCCAAGCAGGTCAAGGACCACGGCCTCAAGCCCGGCGAGTTCGAGCTGACTGAAGAGGCGCTGCGCGACCTGATCCGCTATTACACGCGCGAAGCAGGCGTCCGCACACTCGAGCGCGAGCTGGCCCGGCTGGCGCGCAAGAGCTTGCGCCGTATTCTCGAGCACAAGGCGACCAGCGTCACCATCACGCCCGAGAACCTCAGCGAGTTTGCCGGGGTGCGCAAGTTCAAGCATGGCATGGGTGAAGAGGAAGCACAGGTCGGTGCAGTTACCGGGCTGGCCTGGACCGAAGTGGGCGGCGAATTGCTGACCATTGAAAGCGTCACCACGCCCGGCAAGGGCGAGATAAAGACCACTGGCAAGCTGGGCGAAGTAATGAACGAAAGCGTCGCTGCCGCATTCAGCTTCGTCAAGGCGCGCGCCCCGCACTATGGGATCAAGCCGAGCATCTTCCAGCGCAAGAACATCCATATTCACTTGCCCGAGGGTGCGGTGCCCAAGGATGGACCGAGCGCGGGCATCGGCATGGTCACATCGATCGTCTCGACATTGTCGGGCGTACCGGTGCGACCAGATGTGGCAATGACGGGCGAAGTCACGCTGCGCGGGCGCGTTCTGCCCATTGGCGGATTGAAGGAAAAACTGCTCGCTGCGCTGCGCGGCGGGATCAAGAAAGTCCTCATTCCCGAAGACAATGTGAAGGACCTCGCCGAAATCCCTGCCAATGTGAAGGAAGGGCTGCAAATCGTGCCGGTGGCGCATGTCGACGAAGTACTCGAACATGCGCTGACTTCGCTGCCTGCGGCGATCGAATGGACCGAAGCGGATGACATCGCCAGCCAGCCCGGCCATCTTGCATCCGGCGCTCCGCCGGCGCCGACTGCGCATTAACATTCGATACGCTGCACTGCAGCGACTCGAAACCAGATCAAACGGGACAGGGCGGGTCGATTTGGCTCGCTCGCCACTGCGAACTGGCGATTCACCGCAGAAATCGAATTTACGGGCCGGAATTGGCGGATTTTCGCCGCATTTGCCTTTGACAGCGAAGCCAAAAGCCTCTCAATTCGTGCGCTTCGCGGTGAGGGCGATTCACTGCCATTCACGCAGAACACGAATTGAGGGGTTCCCACAGAATGAACAAGAACGATCTGATCAGCGCGGTCGCGGATGCCAGCGGTCTGTCGAAGAGCGACGCTTCGAGCGCGGTCGAGGGCGTTTTCGATTCGATCACCAAATCGCTTTCGAACGGTGATGAAGTGCGCCTGGTTGGTTTCGGCACTTTCTCGGTCGCCAAGCGCAAGGCCTCGACGGGCCGTAATCCTCGCACTGGCGAACCGATGACGATCAAGGCATCGAACCAGCCCAAGTTCAAGGCTGGCAAGGGTCTGAAGGACGCGGTCAACTAATTAGGGAAAGGCCGCGCGGTTGATGCCGCGCGCCGGAGAATCAGGCGCCGCAACTGCTTCGCGCAGCTGCGGCGCTTCTCTTTTTTCAACGTCAGTCGAACGCGATCAACGCAGTCGGTGCTTGCTGCGTCCGCGCATTGATGGTCCAATTCAGCATCTGGCCCAAGGGGTGGTTCGCGGGACCTTCATCGGTATTGTTCGCCAGGATGCGGCCATCGGTGATGATCGTGAAAGTGCCATCGGGCATAACGACGCGGCCCGTAGTTTCGCCGTCCTTGGTTTCGCCCAGCTTGGCGAGACCCGCCATTCCAGCCATCATACCCTGCATTGGCGCTTCTCCGCCACCTGCGGAAAATCCCGGGGCGTCGATCCGCACCTGAGCTTCATCGCGCAAGACCACGGTGACGAACATATTCGCGAGCGGCAGCTTTTCGATCGTGGGGAAAGCAAAATCATGCGACAGCCTGCCTGATACGCGAAAATCCACGTCATACACGCCGTCACCCAGATAGGTGACATTGTCCCAGCCGCGCTGACGCTCGAGCCGGTCGGCGAATTCGCCGGCCGCCTCAGGGCTCGTCGGGTCAATTCCGCCAAACAGGGCCTTCATTTCGTCCTTCTCGCGCTTCTTGCGCTCGGCGCGTTCGGCAGCCGCGGCTTCCCATTCCTTGCGCTGTTCGGCTTCTTCTTCGGCCGTGCAATCGCGATCCTCGAAGGTTTCGTCGTCCCAGCAACTGGCAGTAAAGGTTTCTTCCGCAGCATTGCCCAGTTCGGCTAGTTTGGAGAGGCCAAGCATCTGGATTTCACCGTCATAGCTGTAGGCGAAGCTGCCGTCTTTCATAAGCTGCAACTCGCTGGCAAACTTGCCCGGCGAAAGCAGGCAGCCGGACAGTGAAAGCGCGGAAGCCGCCAGCAGTGCTGCATGCACCGGCATTGATTTCATCCCCATTTGATACCCCCTTGCAGAGCGATCAGTTTCGCGTCGCCGCCGCATATAGCGCCACTGCTGCTGCGTTCGAAACATTGAGGCTCTCGATCTCCTCCGAAATCGGCAATTTGGCCAGCGCATCGCAATGGGTTTCGATATTGTGCCGCATGCCTTCACCTTCGGCGCCCAGTACGATGGCGACTGGCCCGGCAGGAAGCGCTTCTGCAAGCGAAGCTTCGGCATGTCCCGTCAGGCCGATGCGCCAGTAACCGGCTTCAGCCATTTCCTCGAGCGCGCGGGCGAGGTTGACCACGCGGATCCAAGGCAGCTTTTCAAGCGCGCCTGACGCCGATTTGGCAATCACGCCGCCTTCGGGCGGTGCATGCCGGTCTTGCGTCACAATCGCTGCCGCGCCAAATGCCAGCGACGACCGCATGATCGCGCCGACATTGTGCGGGTCGGTGACCTGGTCGAGCACCACAATCGGGCGCGCAGGATCGCCATCGAGTACTTCGTCAAGAAAGCGGTCTTCCAGCGCTGCGCATTCGAGCACCAGCCCCTGGTGCGGTGCATCCTTTGCCACCAGCCGTGCCAGGTCCTGCACATCGGCATATTCGATCGGAAAATCGGGCGGCAGTTCGCCATCGAGCGAATCGATGCCTTCTCGCGTCGCCCACAGCTTGCGGTGCTGGCGGTCGGGATTCATCAGTGCAGCTTCGACTGCGTGCCGACCCCATAACCGCACCTGCCCCGGACTCGCGCGCCCGCTGCCGCGTCCGCCTTTCATCCGGCCTGCGCGGCCCCTCAATGCGCGTTTGCGTTCGCCTTTTGCCATCGTATCGATTCCGTAATCCAGTGTGCGTCGCGCTCCTGCCAGCGAGGGCATTGACAGGCAAGCGTCGCTTCGCCAAAGGGGCGCCTCTCGGCAAACGGGCTGCCTCTGGCGGCCCTTGTTTTTCCCGCAGGCGAAGCATGTGGACAGGTGGCCGAGTGGTTAAAGGCAGCAGACTGTAAATCTGCCCGTGCAAGCGTACGCTGGTTCGAATCCAGCCCTGTCCACCACCTTCCTATTTGCCAGCATCCCCACAAACACATGGAAATCCGCAGAATTCTGCGGTATAGTGCCACTATTCCGTCCACTCGCGACCATGGGAATTCACCCCTATCCGAGATCAAGTGTGGGGAAGGTGTGGGGAAAGAAGTGCCCTTCCCCACACTTAGGTATTTCGAGATGGGCTGAATAAATGTGGGGAAGGAAATGGGTAAACTCTCGGCAAGGGCAGTCAAAGCAGCTCTGGCGAATCCCGGTACTTACCAGGATGGCGAGGGCCTCTTCCTGAAAGTTGGCAAAACCGGGGCCGCCTCGTGGCTCTTGCGCCTTCAGCATGACGGTAAGAGACGAGATATTGGACTGGGCAGCGCAAGGCTCGTGACCCTGGCCGAAGCGAGGGCAAGCGCAGGTGAATTACGAAAGGCTGTAAAAGTCGAAAAGCGTGATGTGCTGGCTGAGCGCAGAGATGAAGCTGCCGCCAGAATTACCTTCCAAGAAGCTGCAAGACAGTACCATTCCGAAAATGAGGCTGGTTGGGAAAGCACAGTATATGCCCGCCAATGGCTCGCCAGTCTGGAAAACTATGCCTTCCCGAAGCTGGGAGAAATGCTGACCGGCAGCATAACGGCCGCAGACATAATATCCGTTCTTACGCCGATCTGGCAGGAAATCCCCGAGACCGCTCGGCAGGTTCGCAACCGTATTTGTTCGGTGCTCGATTACTCGCACGCCAAGGGTTGGCGTTCAACCGAAGCGCCCTCCGGCTCGAGCAGCCTTAAAGCCGGACGCGGCCTTCCAAGGCAGGTCAAGCAGCGCAAGAATCGCAAGGCAATGCCTTACGTTGCTGTTCCTCCGTTCCTCATTGCCCTGAGACGCAAGCCATCCTTTAGCCGGTTGGCACTGGACCTGCTCATTTTGACCGGTACGCGATCCCAGGAAGTTCGGCTCGCGAGGTGGAACGAATTCAATATCGCTGAAAGTCTTTGGACTATTCCATCCGATCACATGAAGCGAAGCAGGACGCATATCGTGCCACTGTCCAAAGCCTCTCTTTCAGTGCTGGCAAAGGCAGAAGCGCTAAAACAGCCTGAAACCGACGTTGTCTTTCCAGGAATGACCGCCAAGCCGATGTCGAACATGACACTGCTAAAGGTAATGCGGGACATGCAAGAGCCCTTTCACGTTCACGGCTTCCGGTCATCCTTTACCGACTGGGCGGCAAACGAGGGCTTTCCAGATGCCGTTGTAGAGGCAGCGCTGGCACACAAAACGCCCGACGCGGTGCAGGCTGCCTATCGTCGAACCACTTACCTCGGAACCAAGGACAAGCCAGGCGCGCGCGTCGAGCTGATGGATGCGTGGGGCGACTACTGCTCCGGCGTCACGAATGAAACGAACTGAACCAAACGCTGGCCCGCCCGCATTTACAGTCGCTGATTTGACTGCCCTTGCTGGGGTGATTGGCCAATCCATTCGACCCGTAGACGATCAAGTCCGGTCGCCACACCTTCGGCGGTAACATCGGTACCGAAATGCGTTGAAGCGGGTTCGCAATCGTCAAGTACCCAGTGTTCGCCAGCATCGGTGATAATCGCGATGCCGCGCGGCACTCGCTTGAGCCGCCCGCTAATCCGCCTGCGATTCGTATCCATTGAGGTAGTATTGCACGTCTGCACGGATAGTGCCCATGCTATCGGCGACATGATCAACAGCTTTGCTGCGGTTGCGAGCAGAATACCTTGTGTTCGGCGCGGCGAGGCTCGACTGAGCGGCTGCGACAGTATGTCAGTC
>CBFGON010000077.1:0-12054 GCA_965650395.1 uncultured Qipengyuania sp.
CTCTATCCAGCTGAGCTACGGGCGCGCTTGGAGGGCGGCACATAGGCAGGTGGCCACCACTTGGCAACACCTAATCGGGCGAATTTTCGAACAGTGTGCCTGCCAATTCGATGTCGAGCGGAGGCTTGTCGAGTTTGCCGACCTCCTGCGGTGTGAACCAGCCTATTGCCCCGCCTTCCAGCGCTTGCGGCTCGCCCTGCCACCTGCGGCAGGTGTAAAGGAGTATGACAATTGGCGCGGCGCGCAGTGAGGCATCTTCCTCAGCGAAACCTGCCGGGTGGATATCGGCGGGATCGAGCACAATTCCCAGCTCCTCCCTAATCTCGCGAATCAGCGCGTTTGCTGGAGTTTCGTCCGCTTCGACCTTGCCGCCGGGGAACTCCCACAAACCGCCGTGATGTTTGGCTTCGGGCCGTCTGTGCATGAGCCAGCGCCCGCCCTCACCGCCCAGCGCCAGTGCCACCACACAGGTCCATGTCGGAATTTTTTCCAAATCTGTTTCCCCCGGAAACTCTTTCTTAACACCTCGGCCCGTATTTCGAAGATGTCAGCTACGAATTGACAATAGGGGCAACTCAGGTGGTCAAATTTCTCAAGAAACTGGGACGTGACACCCGCGGTGCAACTGCCGTCGAATACGGGCTGATCCTCGCGCTGGTGTTTCTCGCCATGGTGGGTGCTGTCCAGTCCTTCGGACAGGAAACCATCAGAATGTGGACCAACGTATCCACTGCCGTTCAGTCGGCAACGGGGGTCTAGAAGCGGGGACAACGGGCAAAGACAGGGCGGTTACCTTTTATCAACCTGTCGGCGTCAAAACGAGGATTGCTCGAACCGTATTCGGGGAGAGCCGGGTACCGAAGACTGAACCAGGAGACGACACATGAAGTTCATCAACAAGCTGCGCCGCAATGAAGAAGGTGCAACCGCCATCGAATACGGCCTGATCGCTGCTCTGATCGCCGTTGCTGCCATGACCGCCATGGGCGCTCTGGGCAACGAACTCTCGACGACTTTCAACACCGTCAAGACCACGATGAGCACTGCCAACGCCAGCGTTTAATCGCTCGCAGGCTTAGCCAAAAAGAGAGGCGGCGAGGAAATCCCTCGCCGCCTTTTCTTTTGCCTGTTCTCGGCGTGCGCTCAGCGGCCGCGGACGACTATTTTGACCTTCTGGCCAGCCTGGACCTGCGCGTTCGAGGAAAGGCCGTTGAGCACGCGGAAACGCAGCTCCCTCTCATCGGTATAGGCCATGCGCTGCGCCAGAGATGAAACCGTATCGCCGCGCTGTACGGTGATCACATCGAGCACGCGGGGCACAACATTCGCAGCTTCCTGTGTGGTAATGCGCCGTACCGATCCGAACATGCCGTTAAAGGTGCTGGCACTGCCCGCCGGAGTGATGGCGAGGAAGTGGAACGCCTGACTGTTCGAGAACTCGTAAGCGAACACCGTTACATCGACCTGCCCGCTACCCGAGCTGACACGAGCCGTGCCATATGCTGCCGGCAATCCATTGACCGTGGTCGTCTGGATATTGGACGGCCTGATTTGCTGTTGCTGGCTCAAGGCGGCGAAAACCTGGCCAACATAGGTCTGCAAGTTGCCATTGTATTGGGCCGTGGTGAACTGCGCTTTACCGCTTTGCCCGTTGATCGTCACCGCGCGGGTGCCGTTGATCATGTAAAAGCCCTGCGGCGCAGTGAAGGACAGGCGCAAGTCGGGGTGGATGAACTGGCGGCCTTCGACAATGCCCTGCGCTGGGTCGTCGCCATAGACCAACCCGTCAATCCGGGTGAGGAAGGTGTCGCGATTGGTCACGCCAGTCGCCGTGCCTGCCATGGCTTTGGCACTCTGCACGCGACTTGCCGGATCCGGATGAGTCGACGCCCATTGCGGAATAGTAGCATTGTCGCGCCCCTGCAGGCGGGCATCGAGCGCATTTTGCGCCGCCAGACTGGCAAGTACCGTGCCCATCGCATGGGGATCGTAACCGGCCCTGCCAAGATATTCGATGCCCAGCTTGTCCGCTTCCAGTTCCTGCTCACGCGAGAACTTGAGCGTGAGCAATTGCGAACCCTGCATCAGCGTCTGGCCAATCTGCTGGCCGAGGCCCGAATTACCAAGCAGAATGCCCGATAGAATCGCGCCTGCTGCACCCAGCAGCGAGTTCTGCGTAGCGGCCTGCTGCCGGCGCTGCGAATGGCGTGCGGCGACGTGGCCGACTTCGTGGCCCAGCACGCCTGCCAGTTCAGCCTCATTGTTCATCAGCGCAACCAGCTGGCGCGTGGTATAAACATAGCCGCCGGGGATGGCGAAAGCGTTGTTGACCGAGCTGTTCAGCAACGAAACGGTAAAGCTGTCACGCGCGTTACCGAGTCCAGATTGCACGGCAATATTCTTGCCCACCTGCTCGACATATTGCGCTTGGGCACCGCTCATCGCGCCGCCGAACTCGGCCAGCAGCTGCGGATGCGCTTCGGCACCCTGCTGCGCCTCATTCTGTGAAATCGGAGCAGAGGCGTCGGGAATAGGCCCACCCATTCCCGCACATCCACTGAGCGCGAGGGCCATGACGGCGGTGGAGCTTATTGCAAGAGTCTTGATACGCGGCATGGGAACTCCCCTGGTTTAGCGCATGCAGCATCCCACCACCGCATGGCCTGTGTGTTCACTTGGGGAGAACAGGACAGGTGGCCGGTTGGTTCCCGTCCAATTTTCCGCAGCTTGTCAGCCTGCTATCTGCAGGAACCGTTCTTCGCGCATGCGCTTGAGTTCGGTGGACGACAGCCTGTCAAGTTTGTCCAACTCTTCGCTGATGGCCGTACCAAGCGCCTGAGCCGCAGCGCGTGGGTCGCGGTGCGCGCCGCCCACTGGCTCGGCCACAATGCGATCGATCACGCCCAGTTCCTTGAGGTTCTGAGCGGTGACCTTCATCGCTTCGGCTGCATCCGGCGCCTTTTCTGCGGTGCGCCACAGGATCGAGGCACAACCCTCAGGCGAAATCACCGAATAGACCGCATGTTCGAGCATCAGCACGCGCTCTGCACTGGCCAGCGCCACCGCGCCGCCAGAACCACCTTCGCCCACAATGCTCGCCACCATCGGCACCGGCAGTGCGAGGCATGCCTCGGTCGAACGAGCTATGGCTTCGGCCTGACCGCGTTCTTCCGCTTCCACGCCCGGGAACGCGCCAGAGGTATCGACCAGAGTTACCACCGGCAGATTGAAGCGCCCGGCAAGTTCCATAAGGCGGATCGCCTTGCGATAGCCCTCCGGCTTGCCCATGCCGAAATTGTGGCGGATGCGGCTGGCGGTGTCATTGCCTTTCTCGTGCCCGATCAAAACAATTTTGCGGCCGTTGAGCGTGGCGAAACCGCCGAGAATTGCTTCATCCTCGCCAAAGCAGCGATCGCCGCCCAATGGCATGAACTCGTCGAAGGCATATTCGACATAGTCGCGGAAATGGGGGCGCGAGGGATGCCGCGCCACCTGCGTCTTCTGCCAGGGGGTGAGCGATTCGTAGGTGCTGGCAAGCAGATTGGCGCTCTTGAGCTCCAGCCGTTGCAATTCGTTCGATATATCGACGTCATCGCCCTCGGAGGCAGCGCGCAGTTCGGCAATGCGCGCTTCCAGTTCCGCGACCGGCTTTTCGAATTCGAGATAGGAAATCATCGCGCCCCGCTAGTCTGAACGCGGGCGGCGGGCAAGAGGATGCCGCTCGTTGACAAGTTTGACGAGACGCGCCGCGTCGACGTGGGTGTATATCTGCGTGGTCGATATATCGGCGTGGCCGAGCAATGTCTGAAGCACGCGGAGGTCCGCCCCGCCCTCCAGCAGATGCGTGGCGAAGGCGTGGCGCAACACATGGGGACTGAGCTTTTCGCGCGGCAGGTCAGCGCGCACCGCCAGTTCTTTCAGCATCTGGAATAATCGCACGCGGGTGAGATGCGCCTTGCGCGATGGGAACAGCCATCGCGATCCATCCGGCCGCAGTGCCAGCCAGCGCGCCAAAGCCTGTTGCGCGCGAGTGCTGACGGGAACCATGCGTGCCTGCCCGCCCTTGCCCGTCACGGTAAGGAAGGGCGCATCGCGCGGTACCGCTGAGATAGGCAGCGAAACAAGTTCGGTCGCGCGCAGCCCCGATCCGTAAAGCAATTCCAGCATCGCAAGCAGGCGCACGGGTTCCAGCCGCCCGCTTTCCGCTTCCTGCTCCGCCTGCTTGAACAGCACATCGACCTGAGCATGGCTGAGTATCTTGGGAAGCGGGCGGCGGGATGCGGGCCGTGGTAAAGCGTGGCTGGGGTCATCGTCGCGCGCACCTTCATCCACCAGGAAGCCAAAAAACTGCCGCAGCGCCGATATCTTGCGCGACACGGTCGACGGCGCCAGATGCGACCAGCCCTGCCCCAACTTTGCCAATTGCGCCGATGTGGCGCGGGCGAGGCTGCCCTCCAACGCCTCCTCAGCCTGTTCGAGATCGCGGCCATAGCTGAGCAGCGTATTGTGGGCCGCGCCTCGCTCGGCTGCGAGCATGGCGAGGAAATCGTCGATACTGCTCACGAGCAGGTCAGGCGCGGGCGACCGCCTCCGCGGCGATCATCCTTGCTTCGGCACCAAGACCCACTCGATTGAGGGCGGCGACGATGTGATAGAGGTGCCGAGCAGTCATCTGCTCCCAGCTTGTGCCCTGCATCCCCAGCCCGGCGAGATAGACAACCAGCGCGCGGTTATTTGCAGTTGCGGCCTTGTCGATCATCTGCGTCCAATTGGTCGGCGCTGCGAGATTGAGGCCCATGTCACTGCTGTATTCGCCCACGCTTTCCTGATCCATCCGGCCTAGGCCAGCGAGGCCAGCAACCAGCATTCCGGACTTGCGCGCATCGGGCGAAACGTCGTCGCCAGCGAAACTGTCGATATCGCCATCGGAAACGCTCACGCCCTGCGGATTGGCCAGCGCGAGCAGGGCCCAGCCCAAGCTGCCGTCATCAACCACATCAGACCAGCGCAGCGCATCGCGCTCCAGCCCGGCGGTCAGCATGGAGGCGATCAATTGACCGGAATCAGCAGCAAAATTGTCGCTCGGTGTCAAACGTGCAGCAGCGTAGGCGGTAAGTACCAGACGACCGTAATCTGGCGCTTCGCCGTCCCACACGTCCTTGATCGCAGCCAGGCGCGCCGCAGGATCAGGATCGACATAGGCGGCACGCAAACGGCTCGCGACGCTCGATGCAGCGCTTTCGCCATCCTGCTGACGGCTGGCAAAGATCTGCGAATAGAGATCCACCATAGCCTTTGACGACAGAATCCCGGCCTCTGCCGCCACGCCTGCACCGCGCAGGCGTTGCGCCACCGGCAATGCAGGCGTGAGTGCGGCGGCCTTGAGATAGCTAGGGCCGAGATCGTCGATCAGCCCTTCAGGTATCGGTTCACCCAATGCATTCGCCAGCGCGAAACGCCAGGGGTTCATGCTGTCGATCCCGTCCCACTCGATAGTGACGGCCTTGCGCCCTTGCCCTGCCGCTCCGGCGAACCGTTGGGCAAGCAGTATGTCGATGCGGTCGTTCTCTGTGCGATTGAACAGACGGCGCAGATCCGACTGGGCGGCCGTCTCTTCTCCCGCATATGCGCGGCAGATCGATTCAAGCATGGCCCATTGCAGCCCATCGCGTTGCTGCGTGTCGAGCCGAATGATCGGGCAGGCGCCTACGATATCTGCGGTGCCGATATAGGCATCCATCGCAGCCAGCGTCAGCGCATTGGAATACTCGGCATTGTCGACATCCTGCACCAGCGCGCGCGCGGCGACATGCTCGCCCATAGCGTTGAGTGCTGCTGCCCGCAGCGCGGCGAACTCCACAGGGTCCATGCCATCTGGTGCATTGAGCCGGCTGGCCAGCGCGCGACGCATGAGGATATGGCCCCAGCGCGATATGAGCGGGCCCTTGGATCCCGCGAGTGCGGCGCGGACGATCGATGCCGGCTGCTTTGCAAGCGAACCCGAAGGCAGGCCGCCCTCGCTCGCCCCGATCACCCCGACCCGCTCGGTAGAGCGGCGCGCGCCCGGCGGAATATCGAATTTGGGCTTGAGCCCGAACAATTCATCGAGCTCGTCCGGGCTCATCGCCTCGAGTTTCTCGATTGACGGAATTTCGGAAACATCGACGTCAGAGGTATCAACCGGCGCGGCAGTAGCGCCACCCCCACCGGGTAGAGGCTGGACCACCTCGCCGCCCTGAGTTGCACTGGGGGCTGGCGAAGTCGCAGGGGCAGAAGATTGCGTCGGAGTGGGAGACGGCGCAGGTGCTGCCTTGTCGAATCCGGGGGGCAGTATGCTTTCGGGCGAACGCTGCGCCAATACCATTGTCGAGGTCAGCGCCAGCGCTGCGCCAGCCAGCCAGTAGCCGCGCGTCATCGCAGTGACTCCGGCAAATCAACTGGCTGGGAAATTGGCCGCAAGGGTTCCTCACCGCCGTCGATCCAAGCAACGACCAGCACTGCGAACAGTCCCAGCGCGACGAGCCACAGGGTGCGCGAGCGTTTGAGGGCCAAGTTTTTCAAATCCTCGATCAACAATCGGATGCCTTGCCCGCGCCCTAGCCCAGTTCTAGGCACGGCGGCAATGACCGATGACAAAGCATCCATCGACGGGGTAGCCGCTGCCCTGCTCGCCCGGCGGATTGACCGCCCGCTGGTCCTGGTCGGGCTGATGGGTGTGGGCAAGTCAACCGTGGGTCGCAGGCTCGCAAACACATTGCACACGGGTTTCGTCGATGCAGACGAAGAGGTCGAACGCGCCGCTCATCGCAGCATTTCAGAGATCTTCGCCGATTTCGGCGAGGCCCATTTTCGCGATGGCGAACGCCGCGTGATTGCGCGGCTGATGGCCGAGAAGCGCGGGGTTATTGCCACCGGCGGCGGCGCCTTCGTTGATGACGAAACGCGCGCGCTTATCCTCGACCGTGGAATTGCCATCTGGCTCGATTGCGATCTCGATACGCTGGTGGAGCGCACCGGCCGTCGCGATACCCGTCCGTTGCTGCAAAACGGGGACCCGCGCGAGATTCTGGGCGATCTGATGGAAAAGCGTCGCCCGGCCTATTCGGAAGCGCAAATCCACGTCATGACCGACAATGGCCCGCACGATGCAACCGTGGCGCGGATACTGGAGGAGCTTGAGGCATGGCTGTGATCCCCGTCGAACTGGCAGGGCGAAGCTACGAGGTCCGCATTGCACACAACCTCTTGCCCGCCTTGGCCGAGGAAGCAGCGCCCTTCCTGCGCAAGCAGCGCGTGCCGGTGGTCGCCGATGCCAATGCCCGCGCACATTGGGGCGCGGCGGTCGAAACATCTCTCGCTGCAGCAGGCAAGCGGGCGGCATGGTACGGAGTGGAACCCGGTGAAGGCTCGAAAAGCTGGGACAGTCTTGCCCGGCTGACTGACTGGCTGCTCGGCGAAGGCGTGGAACGCGGCGATCATGTGCTGGCGCTGGGCGGAGGCGTGGTAGGCGACTTGACCGGTTTCGCCTGTGCCATCCTCAAGCGTGGTTGCGGCTTCGTGCAATTGCCGACCACTCTTTTGGCGCAAGTGGACAGTTCGGTAGGCGGCAAGACCGCGATCAACACTGCGGCGGGCAAAAACCTTGTCGGTGCCTTTCACCAGCCATCTCTGGTACTGGCCGACCTGGCCACACTCGACACGCTACCTGACCGCGAGATGCAAGCGGGCTATGCCGAAGTGCTCAAATACGGCGTGCTGGGCGATGTGGATTTCTTCGATTGGCTTGAGGTAAATGGCCCGGCAGTCGTGATGCGCGAGCCGCAGGCTCTGGAGCACGCCGTCGCCACCAGCGTTGCCGCGAAGGCGCGGATCGTGGCGGAGGACGAGCGCGAGACCAGCGGTGCGCGGGCTCTGCTCAACCTTGGCCATACCTTCGGCCATGCGCTGGAGGCCGAGACGGGCTTTTCCGACCGGTTGTTGCATGGAGAAGGCGTGGCGCTGGGGATGGTGCTGGCGGCCCGCTATTCGGCGCGGCGCCGACTGATGACCACGGCCGAGGCTGAGCGGATAGCGCAATCTGTGGCCCGCGCAGGATTACCAAGCGAAATCAATTCACTCGGCCTTGTCTGCAATGGTCACACCCTCGCCAGCCACATGCTGCACGACAAGAAAATGGACGCTGGCACCCTGCCATTCATCCTGCTGCGCGGTGTGGGCCAGGCCTTCCTCGACAAGGGTGTAGCGCTGGATGATGTCGCCTCTTTCCTCGACGAACAGCTGCGCGCGGTCTAGCTTTCCCGGCATGACCCGCTTCATCGACCTTTCGATCCCGATCACCAATGACGTGATTTCCGATCCCGAGGTGATGCGGCCCAAAATCACCTATATGACCCATGAAAGCACATGGGCGCAGATCGCCATGTTCTTCCCCGGTCTGGAGCAATCGGACCTGCCCGACGGCGAAGGCTGGGCGGTAGAAATGCTTGAACTTTCAACGCATAACGGCACGCATATGGATGCGCCGTGGCACTATCATTCGACTACAGACAGCGGCACCTCGCCTGCCCCCAGCATCGATGAAGCCCCGCTTGACCGTTTCCTGCGGCCCGGCGTGAAGCTCGATTTCTCGCATCTGCCGCATGGCCATGTGGTGGGTGTCACAGAAGTCAATGAAGCGCTTGATCGGGCCGAATATGTGCTCAGTCCGCTTGATATAGTGCTGATTCAGTCGGGTGCAGTGTATGGAACGTCCGATTTCACCGATCAGGGCGTGGGAATGGGCGCGGAAGCGACGCTCTGGCTGACCGAGCAAGGCATCGAAGTCGTCGGCACCGATGCGTGGAGCTGGGACGCACCCTTCAGCCACACCGCACGCCGCTGGGCCGAAAATCGCGACCCGTCGATAATCTGGGAAGGCCACAAGGCGGGCCGCATCCGTCCCTATTACCAGATCGAGAAGCTGACCAACCTCGACGCCTTGCCCGCGCATGGTTTTACCGTCAGCTGTTTCCCGGTGAAGATCGAACGCGCCAGCGCCGGCTGGATTCGTGCGGTGGCGATTGTGGAGGACTGAGCATGGAAATCGCCGAAGCCGACCTCGCCGACCAGGCAGTGCGCGCGATCATCGAACTGCACCAGCGCGGCATGTCGGACATCTCGCCAGCGGGAACCTGCTTCGCGCTCGACGTGAGCGGATTGTCGGGGCCGGAGGTAACGCTGTTCGGCGCCTGGATCGATGGCCAGCTTGCCGGGATCGGCGCCATGAAACGGCTGGGCGAAGGTCTGGCGGAGATCAAGTCGATGCGGACCGATCCGGCCTATCTTGGCCAGGGCGTGGCACGGGCAATTCTCGAGGCGATCATCGCCAAGGCGAAAATCGAGGGGATAAGGCAGCTAAGTCTGGAAACCGGCACCAGCGAGGGGTTCGCCCCCGCCATCGGGCTGTACAGGCAGCGCGGCTTCACACCGGGCGAGGCTTTTGCGAGCTATATCAACGGCCCGCACAACCAGTGCTATCACCTGCCGCTCCAGCAATAATCAGCCCGCGCGCGGCGGCAGCCGGGTCACCTTGTCATTGGCAGCCGCATAATCGGCCATCATCGCGTCATGTTCGGCATAGAGACGCTCTATCTCGCCCCGCCGGTTGAGCATCAGATGCGCAATTCCGGGCGCGAGGCTTTCGCCATCGCCGATCTTGCCCAGCAATGTCGCAAGGTCGCTCAGCGTTGCATCTTCAGGCGTCTTGAAGAACTGCCCGCGGCTGTCGAAATAACCAATACCTTTTCGTGCCATGTCTGCCCCCTGTTTCGGCACGACCCGCACTGACGACTAAACCGAACCATTCGACTCGTCGTTTCTGGCACCAATATAACCCAACGGGGGGCGCTAACGAAGGACTGCTGCGATCAATGCCCAGCTTTGACACAGATAATTTCAGAATCAGAACAGGCGTGACCCATTGGGCACAGTCTTGTCGGGCGCGAACAGAACGACTTCGCCCGCTGCATCGGCAAAACCCAGCGTCAGAACTTCGGACATGGCTGGCCCGATCTGGCGCGGCGGAAAATTGACCACCGCAGCCACCTGCCGCCCGACCAGCTCCAGTGCAGCATAATTCGCCGCAATCCGGGCGCTGCTTTTCTTCTCGCCGATTACCGGCCCGAAATCGATCCGCAGCCGATAGGACGGCTTGCGCGCTTCGGGAAATTCCTCTGCCGCAATGATCGTCCCCACGCGGATATCGACCTTCAGGAACGCATCGAAATCGATCTGATCCGCCGCCGCAGCATCGGGCGTGTGGGTGACGTGCATCCCTATTCCAGTTCGAGAATGATCTCGTCGACCATCAGGCTGTCGCCTTCGGCCTTCTTGAGGCTGGCGACTGTGGCCTGCTTTTCGGCGCGGAGGATATTCTCCATCTTCATCGCCTCGACCGTGGCGAGCGGCTGGCCCGGCTGGACTTCTTCGCCTTCGGCCACATGCAGTTTGACCAGCAGGCCCGGCATGGGGGCAAGCAGCAGGCGCGAGAGGTCAGGCGGAATCTTTTCGATCATGTGACCGGCCAGATGCGCTATGCGGGTCTGGAGGATACGCAGGCTGTGCGTCGCGCCGCGCGTGGTCACTTCGTAGCCGATGCGCGTGGGTGCCAGCTGGAGCGTCAGCGTCTCGCCCGCATCATCCTCGCTGCCGCCATGCTCGACATCGACCATGACGTCGCCCGGCGTATATTCCATATTGAGCGCAACCGGCCCGCCATCGACGGTGATGGCATCCTCTTCCAGCACCACGCGGTAATCCTGCTCGCCGATGCGCACGGTCCAGTCACCCGGCGCATAGAGATCGGCGGCCAGCTGCCCTTCGATCCGCCGCGCGCGGTCGGCATCGGCGGTGGCGATCACGCCACCTACGGCTGCCAGCACCCGTTTAAGCTCTTCCGAGGTCGCCGCACCGTGGAAACCATCGGGATACTCCTCGGCAATGAAGCCGGTGGTCAGCTCGCCGCTGCGGAAGCGCGGATGCTGCATGATGGCGCTGAGGAAGTCGATATTGTGCCCCAGCCCTTCAATGCGGAACGCGTCGAGCGCCTGCAGCTGGAGGTCTGCGGCTTCATCGCGCGTTTCGCCCCAGGTGATCAGCTTGGCGATCATCGGGTCGTAGAACATGCTGACCTCGCCGCCTTCGAACACGCCATCGTCAACGCGGATACCGTCCACACCGCGGCGGCCGTTTTCGGCACCGTCATCGGTCCAAGGTTCGACCGGCGGATCGTAGCGCACCAGACGGCCCGTGGAGGGCAGGAAGCCGCGATAGGGGTCTTCGGCATAGACGCGGTTTTCGATCGCCCAGCCGTCGATCTTTACGTCGTCCTGCGTGAAGCCCAGCTTCTCGCCCGCTGCCACGCGGATCATCTGCTCCACCAGGTCGACGCCGGTGATCGCTTCGGTCACCGGATGCTCGACCTGCAGGCGGGTGTTCATTTCGAGGAAGTAGAAGCTCTCGCCGCTCGGGTCCGCGCCGCTCACGATCAGTTCGACCGTGCCGGCGCTGTAATATCCAACCGCGCGCGCCAGCGCGACGCATTGCTCGCCCATCGCCTTGCGCATAGCGGGCGTGACGAAGGGCGACGGCGCTTCCTCGACCACCTTCTGGTGGCGCCGCTGGATGCTGCATTCGCGCTCGTTGAGATAGACGATGTTGCCGTGCTGATCGCCCAGCACCTGGATTTCGATATGGCGCGGATTGAGAATGAATTTCTCGATGAACACGCGGTCATCGCCAAAGCTGTTCAGCCCCTCGCGCTTGACGCTCTCGAACCCTTCGCGGACGTCCTGTTCGGAGTATGCGAGGCGCATCCCCTTGCCGCCACCACCCGCGCTGGCCTTCATCATCACCGGATAGCCGATCTCGTCCGAGATGCGCACCGCGTGCTCGGTATCCTCGATCTCGCCAACGAAGCCGGGGACGACGTTGACGCCCGCTTCCATCGCCAGCTTCTTGCTCTCGATCTTGTCGCCCATCGCGGCGATCGCGTTCACCGGCGGGCCGATGAAGGCG
>CBFGON010000078.1:0-11966 GCA_965650395.1 uncultured Qipengyuania sp.
CTTCGCGAGGCGCTGGCGGGATGGACTATCGGGTGAGCCCGGCGGGCCCGCCTGTTCAGCTGGAGAGCAGGGCGAGTTCGACCGTGCCGTGACCGCGCTGGATCAGGCCGAGATCGGTGGCCGCGGCGCGGCTCACATCGATCACGCGGCCGCCGTGGAAGGGCCCGCGATCGTTGATGCGGACCACCACCGACTTGCCGGTGCGCGGGTTGGTGACGCGGACCTTGCTGCCGAAGGGCAGGGTGCGGTGCGCGGCGGTATAGCCGTTCATGTCGAACGCCTCGCCACTGGCGGTGCGGCGGCCGTGGAACTTCTTGCCATAGAAGGAGGCCACGCCGCTGCCGAGCGACTTGCCTTCTGCCTCGGCTTCCACCGGGGGGGTGATGCTGTCGATGTCGACTTCGCCGGCCTCTGCGACAGGCGCAGCAGGAAGGGCCTCGTACGAAGCGAAGCTGGTGGCGAAATGCGCATCGGTAATGATCTTCGGTGCGGCTTCCTCGGTGTGACCGGCAGTACCGGGCAGCGCAATGGCTGCAAAGAAGAGCAAGCTGCGAAGCGTTCGATTGGCCATGAATGGACCTCCCGTTCGGTTCCGGCGGGTATAGTTGAGCGGGAACGGAGAGTCCTTAACAGGCAGGGCAGTTGCCCCATTTCCGCCACGATTCGTCGCGTCGGTGGAACGATTGGCTCTGTCCTACAGCATGTTGTGGGTGGCATTGAGCGGATGCACCAGCTGTCGAATCGGCGGCTGTGCGGGCTGTTTGACAGTACAGTTCGCGGTCTGCCTGGAGGGTCCGGATTGGTCCGATATACCGCCGCGCGGCGCACCATGGGGCACATAGCAAATGGGGCCGGCATTGCTGCCGACCCCACTCTCACCGATACGTGGTCTTGCCCGAAGGCAGGAACTTGGCATCCGATGTTTTCCCTTCCGGTCCGTCCGAAGACATTCCTTCCGGTTCTGTCACCGGCGCTCGCACCGGCATCCGGCTCCACCCTCCATTCGATCCGGTCTGACTGCGCTGTGATCCGAAGATCTCTCCGCTTGCCTCACCCAACCGTACTTCAACGGGCGGTTCCGCAGCCTGGCTTTCCGTTGTTGGCCAGCGCCTCAAGTGGTTGCAGCGCCCATCCAGTCCGAAGACCTTCCTGCTCTGCCTCCTCGGCATCCGACCGGGTTAGCCCGACCCGTAGAAGAACGACGACGCGTTTCCGTCATCGACCCGCCTTGCGTCTGACCGAAGTCTTCAACATGAGGGTCTCAAGATTCGCGCGGACAGGTTCCGCTACGTCTTCCCGGTTTAGAATTTCACAAGTCTTTCAGATCGTTAGATCGTCTGGACTGGAAGATTTCCGCGCCGTTCCGATGAGTTGAAGCTGCGCCCCGCGGGCCGATTCTTCAAGCTGGCAAGACCCGAGTTTTCCACTTTCCCCCGATTTCGCTGTGGACGGAGGTGGATAAGTCAACGCTTGGTCGCAAAAATGTAATGACTGTCGCGCGGCTGACGCAATTTCCCGCCTGCCGCGCAATCAGCACACGCAATTAGCGGTCGCGTTTGGCCAGCAGGCGCAGGCGCAGTGCGTTGAGCTTGATGAAGCCTTCCGCATCCTTCTGGTCGTAAGCACCGGCATCGTCTTCGAAGGTCACATGCGCTTCGGAATAGAGCGAGTTGGCGGACTTGCGGCCCACCACCATCGCATTGCCCTTGTAGAGCTTGAGCCGGACGGTGCCCGAAACCTTCTGCTGGCTGAGGTCGATAGCCGCCTGCAGCATCTCGCGCTCGGGGCTGAACCAGAGACCGTTGTAAATCAGCTCGGCATAGCGCGGCATCAGCTCGTCCTTGAGATGCGCTGCGCCGCGATCGAGCGTGATCTGCTCGATTCCGCGATGCGCACGGGCGTAGATCTCGCCTCCCGGTGTTTCGTACATCCCGCGGCTCTTCATGCCGACGAAGCGGTTCTCGACCAGATCCAGCCGGCCAATGCCGTGTTTGCGGCCCAGATCGTTGAGCGCGGTCAGCAGCGTGGCCGGGCTCATCGCCTCGCCATTCAGCGCCACGCCGTCACCCTTCTGGAAATCGATGGTGATGTATTCGGGTGTGTCGGGCGCATCTTCGGGATGGTCGGTCCGCGAATAGACATAATCGGGAGTTTCTTCCCACGGATCTTCCAGCACCTTGCCCTCGGACGAAGTGTGCAGCAGGTTAGCGTCGGTGGAAAAGGGGCTTTCGCCGCGCTTGTCCTTGGGCACCTGGATCTGGTGCTTCTCGGCCCAGGCGATCAGCGCGGTGCGGCTGGTGAGGTCCCATTCGCGCCACGGAGCGATCACCTTGATATCGGGATCGAGCGCATAGGCCGACAGTTCGAAGCGGACCTGATCATTGCCCTTGCCGGTGGCGCCGTGGGCGATGGCATCGGCGCCGGTTTCGTGCGCGATCTCGACCAGACGCTTTGAGATCAGCGGGCGGGCGATGCTGGTTCCGAGCAGGTAATCGCCTTCATAGCGGGCATTGGCACGCATCATCGGGAACACGAAATCGCGCACGAACTCCTCGCGCAGATCCTCGATGAAAATGTGATTGTCGGGAATGCCCATCGCCCGCGCCTTGGTGCGCGCCGGTTCGATTTCCTCGCCCTGGCCGAGGTCGGCGGTGAAGGTGACGACCTCCAGCCCGCGCTCCACTTCGAGCCATTTGGCGATGACGGAAGTATCGAGACCGCCGGAATAGGCGAGGACGACGCGCTTGATATCGGACATTGGGGGGCACCTTGGTTGCGTTCGCGGCGCGGCTAGCAGGGTGGGGGCGGGGCTTCAATGAAGAAGCATTAGGATGGGGGAAAGGTGGCCCGGCTACTGGTCTGGGCAGGTGGGGGCACCTAGGTTTCCTGAGCAGGCAAAAGGAAAGGGGCGCTATGGGGTTGTGGAGCAAGGCGATGGCGATGGCGCGGCAGGCGCCACCCGAACGCAACCGCTATGTCGATTTCCTGCGTGCGCTTTCCATCATGGCTGTCGTGGTCGGCCACTGGCTGGTCGCCGCGCCCTATATCGGGGCCGACGGCGAGGTGGTTGGTGGGCACCTGTTGGGCATCGTTCCGTGGACGCAATGGCTGACGTGGCTGTTCCAGGTGATGCCGATCTTCTTCCTTGTTGGCGGTTACTCCAACGGTGTCAGCTGGGCCTCAACTCGCGCGAAGCAGGGGCACTATTCGGACTGGTTTGCCAGCCGCATCCAGCGGTTGATCAATCCTGTATTCTCCGTGCTGCTGGTGTGGGCCATCTTCGCCTTCGCCGCGACGCAGGCGGGGATGGCGCGCGAGACGGTGAAGATGGCGGTCCAGCTGGCGCTGGTGCCGGTGTGGTTCCTTGCGGTCTATCTGCTGGTCACCGCGCTCGCCCCGCTGACATGGCGCGCGTGGGAGCGGTTCGGATTTGGCAGTATCGCTGCGTTGATCGCGGGCGCGGTTGTGATCGACTGGCTGACCTTCACGCAGGGCGTGCCGTATATCAACTTCACCAACTTCCTGTTCGTCTGGCTGGCAATTCACCAGTTCGGATATGCCTGGCAGCAGGGGCGATTGGGCAAGGGCGGGGCGGCGCTGCTGTTTGGGGGCGGGCTGGCGACGCTGGTCATGCTCACCGTGTTCGGGCGTTATCCCATCGCGATGATCGGCGTACCGGGCGCGGACATTACCAATTCCATGCCGCCCACGCTGGCGCTGCTGGCCCTTGGGGTGACGCAAACCGGTCTGGTGCTGCTGCTCGAGCCGCTGGGCCGCCGGATGCTTGAGAATCTGACGCTCTGGACTTCGACCGTGCTGATGAACGGCATGATCATGACCGTCTATCTGTGGCACCTCACCGCCTATGTGCTGGTTATGGTGGCGGCATGGATTGCCGGCGGGGTCGGGTTGCACATGACGCCGGGCAGTGGCGAATGGTGGTTCACCCGGCCGATGTGGTTCGTGCTCTATATAGCGGCGTTGCTCCCGCTGATCGCCATCTTCGCCCGCTTTGAGCGCGGCATGGGCGCAGCAACACGCGAAGCACCGGTTCCACGCTGGCAATTGGTGCTGGGCATGGTGCTGATCTGCACCGGACTGGCCATGACGGCCGCGATCAGCATTGCCAGCCCCGATGGCGTGACAGGGGTCAGGCTGTGGGTCGTGGCGCTGCCCTTCATTGGTGCTGCGCTGGTAGGTTTCGGCCCGCTGTGGCGCTGGCTGCGTAGTTAAGCCTACTCAGCAGGACCGAGGTTGCTCTTGGCGATTTCGCCGAGTAGCCATTGGCGAAAGCGGTTGATCTTGGGCACGCGCCGCCGGTGCTCGGGATAGACCAGCCAATAGCCATAGTCCTGCGTCGTCACCTGCTCGAACAACTGGACCAGCCGTCCCTCAGCCATGTCATTGCGCCAGAACAGCGGGGTCAGCATGGCCACGCCTTGCCCGGCCATCGCCGCGTGACCTTCATTGGCCTGTGAATCTAGCCGGACGCCGCGAAGTCTGCGCGCGGTCGAGACATCGATTCCCGCTTCCTTGAACCAATGCGCCCAGAATGGCTCATCAGGCGTCAACAGTGGCAAGCCAAGCAAATCCTCAACCGAGATATCTCCGCCATGCTCGGCGAGGAAATCTGGGCTGCACATCGGCGTATATTCGATCTGGAACAGGAAGTGCTGTTCCAGCCCGCTCCAGTCGCCGCGACCAAGCCGGATAGCGACATCGACATCATCTACCGTGAAATCGATCAGATCGGGTGAAGTGGTCAGCCGGACTGCAAGATCCTCATGCGCCATCTGGAACCTGCCGAGCCGCCATGCAAGCCAGGCGTTGGCAAAGGTGGAAGTGGTCGAGATGGTAAGCAGGCCCTCGTCTTCCTCCTTGATGCTGGTGAACACGGCATCGAGCGTATCGAAGGCTGAACTGATCTGCGGCAGCGCGCGGCGAGCGACATCGGTGAGGGTAACGCGGCGCTTCTCACGGATAAACAGCGGGAGGCCCAGCCGCTCCTCCAGCGCGCGGATTTGATAGCTGACGGCAGCCTGGGTCATTCCCAGTTCGTCTGCTGCACTGGTAAAATTCTCATGCCGCGCGGCGGCTTCGAACACTCTGACAGCAGCGAGAGGAGGGATGCGACGCATGAGGCAATGATAAGTTGAACTTATCAATTCTGTCGAGAGCTTTGTTGGCGAGATTAATGGAAAGCGAGCAAACAGGTTTCACGAAATCAACTAGCAACCGAAGGAGTTTCGTGATGATCGATGATGTTCTGACCCGTAGCTGGGCCGATAGCCATGCCAAATCAAGCTCCGGCATTCACAAGCTGGTTGAGGGGTTTTTTCATGCGATGGAGCGGCTCAATGCCTATCAGTTCCATGCCCCCTGGCGACACGACGCCTGAACAGGCAAGTCCGGATTGAACGGGCGGGAGTTTGCTGCCCGCCCGCTTTGATACACTATTCCTGAAGTTTTGCTATTGCGAACAATTCGCAGCAAAGCTAACCGGCGGTTCCCAATCGACAGGAGCCTCCATGAATCGCGCTTTTTCCCGCCTTGCCATTGTAACGGCACTTGCATTCCCGGCCGTGGCGCATGCGGAAGACGATTCCGGCACCGGTCAGGTCAAGAGCGACGAGACGATTATCGTCACCGCGACCCGCAGCAAGTTGCCCGCGAGTGCGCTTCCCCTGACAATTGATGTGATCGGCAGTGAGCAGCTAGAACAACAGTTGGCAGTCTCGGGTTCGACCGTCGATGCGGTATCGGCGCTCCTGCCGTCCTTCTCGCCCACCCGTGAAAAGCTGTCCGGTTCGGGCGAAAGCCTTCGCGGACGTTCGGCGCTGTTCGCCATCAACGGCATTCCGCAATCGACCCCGGTGCGTGACGGATCGCGCGATGGCTATACGATCGACCCTTTCTTCATCGACCGGGTCGAAGTGATCTACGGTGCTAACGCGTTGCAAGGCATTGGCGCTACCGGCGGTGTCGTCAATCAGGTGACTGTGGGTGCGCCGACCGAAGACGGCGTTGCGGTTCGCACGCTGTTGCAGGGCACGGCAGCGAGTGGGTTCGAGGGCGAGGCATTGGGCGGCAAGGCCGGCGCGCTGGTTGGATGGCGCGCTGGCGATTTCGACGCCAGCGTGGGCGCGACATTCGAGCGCCGCGGGGCATTCCTCGACGGTCACGGTAACCGCATCGGTGTCGACGGCACGCAGGGCGAAATTCAGGACAGCGATAGCTGGTCTGTCTTTGCCCGGCTCGGTTACCAGATTTCCGACAGCGCGCGTTTCGAAGTGGTTGCCAATCGGTTCGAGTTGGAAGGCAACAACCATTATGTTGTTGTCGACGGCGACCGTTCGACCGGCGTTCCCGCAACCAGCATTCGCGGCACAACTGAAGGCGACCCGCCGTCCAACCGCGCGGAACTTCTTTCGGCCTCGCTGACCGACGACAATCTGGCGGGCGGCACCTTCACATTGCAGGGCTTCTTCAGCCGCACCAATGACGTATTTGGCGGCGGCGTCTTCTCCACCTTCCAGGACGCCACAATCGACGCTGACGGCGGCTTGTTCGATCAGTCGGCCAACAAGTCGCGCAAGCTGGGCGGCAAGATCAGCTATGAGCGCGGCCTGCCCGGTTTCGACGACCTGACATTGACTGCCGGACTCGACATGCTGTTCGACCGGACGGCGCAGTCGCTGGTGCAGACCGGGCGTGTGTGGGTTCCTGAAACGGATTTCCGCAGCATTGCGCCTTTCGCTCAGGCCAATCTGGCGCTGTTCGACGATGTGCTGCGGCTTGCGGGCGGTTTACGCTACGAAAACGTGAAGCTCGACGTTGGCGATTTCACCACGCTTGCGGCCTATGGCGGCAATCTGGTGTCGGGTGGCTCGCCATCCTTCAACAAGCTGTTGTTCAACGGCGGCGTGATTCTCGAACCAGTTGAAGGCATTCGCGCCTACGGCAGCTATGCCGAGGGTTACACGATAGCCGATGTCGGCCGCATACTGCGTGCGATCACTGCAGAGGACGTCGATATCGACAACTACCTCGCGCTTGAACCGGTGATTTCTAACAATCGCGAAATCGGCGTCGAAGTGAAGCGCGACATCCTCAATGCTTCAGTCAACTACTTCTGGTCGTCGAGCGATCTGGGTTCGATCCTCGTCCGGGGCGAAGACGGCATCTATTCGGTGTCGCGTCAGCCGATCGCGATCGAAGGGCTGGAGATCAGCGCCAATGTCGAAACGCCGCTGCGGGGTCTTAGCATCGGTGTGGGCTATTCGGATATTGCTGGCCAGACCGATTACAGTTCCGACGCTGACACTTTGGTCAATAACGACCTCGATGGCGCCAATATCTCGCCTGACCGCCTGAACCTCTCCGCCACATACAACAATGGACCGGTGAGCCTGCGGCTGGCGTCGCGGCACTATCTGTCACGCACGTTCAACGACACAGGCGTCGATACCGACTTCGAAGGCTATACACTGCTCGACGCCTACATCGGCTACGAGACCGAGCTTGGCGAGTTTTCGCTGGCGGCGCAAAACCTGACCGACAAATTCTACATCTCCTATGACAGCGACACCGTGCAAACCTCCAGCGACACCCGCTACTACGCCGGGCGCGGACGGACGGTGACGCTGAGCTGGCGCGGCAGCTTCTGACAGTGAAGACGCTTACCCTCCTGCACCGGTGGACCGGCGGACTGGTCGGGCTTTTGCTCGCCATTCTCGGGCTGACCGGCACCTTGCTGGTGTGGGAGGAAACATGGATCGGCCTGCCCGGCGCAGATGCCCGATATATCTCCACGCCCGCCAGCATTGCCCATGCGCTGGAGGTCGCCAGCGTGGAAGGCAAGGAACTGGGCCGCGTAACCTTTGCTGACGAGAGCTTTGGTTTGCATCAGGCGATCTATCGTGATGGCAGCGGCGCATACATCGATCAGGCGGGGCGCATCGTCGACAGCTGGGACAGCATGTGGGGGCGGCCCGAATTGTGGCTGTTCGACATCCATCACTATCTGCTGATGGGGCCAGTGGGGGAGAATATCGCCGGTGTGCTGGGCCTGCTGCTGTTGGCTTTCACCGTGACCGGGGCGATCCTGTGGTGGCGTACGCGCAAGACCTTTGCTTTCCGTCTCTGGCCCAAACGGATGAGCCGCAGCGCGATTGTCCGCCAACACCGCGATATCGGCATGGTCGCGTCGCCACTGCTGCTGGTGAGCGCGTTTACCGGCACTATGATGCTGTTCCAGCCGATCTCGGACGTGCTGCTTGCCCCGTGGTCGGGAGGAGCAGCTGAGCCTGCGGAATATGCGGTCGGGAGTAACCCCAAGCCTGATTTTGCGGCACTGGTGGCAAGCGGCCAGGCAGCGTTCCCCGATGCCATGCCTCGCCGGTTCCAGCTACCGCAACAGCCGGGCGAACCTGCCGTGCTGCGTTTGCGGCAGGCCAGCGAATGGACGCCCAACGGCCGTAGCTATGCATACCTTGATCCGGGCAACGGCAAGGTCGTTGGCACCGACAATCCGCAACGCGGCGGCACGCAGCAATGGATCGAGGAGAAATATTATCCGATCCATTCGGGCAAGGTAGGCGGAGTGCTGTGGAAGCTGGCACTGAGTTTCGGGGGGCTGGCGCTGGTTCTGCTCGGCACGCTGGCCAGCTGGAGCTTCTGGTTCCGCCGAAATGATGGGCAGGCAAAGCCCCTCGTGGCGCGGCAGCCGGCTGTAATCGCCCCCGCCGAATAGCGCCTATTCCGCAGCTTCCCTTGCTGCCGGATCGAAATGCCAGACGGGTACCTTGCCCGCATCCGCCTGCCGCAGCCGTGCTGCTTCCGTTTCCATGTATTCGCGCGTCATCGGGATTGCTGTACGGTCCTTCACATAGAGCAGCTGCCAGTTGACCATATTGCCGTGGCGGAAGCTCTGTTCTGCCCCGGCAAGGTAGTAAAGCCACATCCGATAGAACTTCTCGTCGTAAAGCGCCTCGATCTCCGGTTTGTGCATCACCGTGCGGCGATACCATTCCTCCAGCGTGTGGCTGTAGTGGAAGCGCATGGCTTCCACGTCCATAACCTGCCAGCCGAACTTCTCGCTCTGGGTGACCAGTTCGGACAGCGCAGGGATATAACCGCCGGGGAAGATATATTTGCGCGTCCATGCGTCGGTAAAACCCGGAGGGCCTGCGCGGCCGCAGCAGTGGCTGAACATCACCCCGTCGCGCTTCAGCAGGCGGTTGGTGTGCTCGTAGAATTCGGGATAGTGCGGCGTGCCGACATGTTCGAGCAGGCCGACCGAACTGATCCGGTCGAACTGGCCCTTTACATCGCGATAATCAGTCAGCTCGAACTTGACCTTGTGTGACAGGCCCGCTTCCTCGGCCCGTTCCTTGCAGAAAGCGATCTGATCCGGCGCGAGCGCAACGCCGAGCACCTCGACATCGTAATGCCGCGCAAAATAGAGCGCCAATCCGCCCCAGCCGCAGCCGATATCCAGAATACGCTGGCCCGGCTGGATGAACAGCTTGCCCGCAATATGGGCCTTCTTGTCGAGCTGGGCCTTTTCCAGCGAGGTCGCTTCGGGATCCTCCCGGTAATAGGCCATGGTGTACTGCCGGTCCTCGTCGAGGAAGCGTTCGTACAATTCGCGGGTGAGGTTGTAGGTATGTTCGGCGTTCTTGCGTGCCTTGCTGCGCAGATTGACGCTGTCGGCCTTGGCCAGCAATTTCTGCAGGCCCTTGCGCAGTGGCCCCTTGGGCTGGAGGCTCTGGCCGGATTCGCGCTTGGCATTCATCGTCACGAACAGGATCAGGTCGCGGATGTCGTGCGGCTCCTCCACTACCAGCCATCCCCACATATAGGCCTCGCCCGCGCCGACCTGCGGATAGCGGGCGATGTGGTTGGCGGCTTTCCTGTCGGTCAGGCGAATGCGGATGGGCGGTTCGTTCTCGCCGGACGCGCCATAGTCGTAGCTCTTGCCGTCATGGTCGGTGACCACCAGCCTGCCGCGCTTGATCGCTTGTGTCAGGAACTTGTCGAGTAGCCACATGAACCGCGCATCCTCTTGATGTATCGTTGTTGGCGGGAGTGTGGCATGGGTTGGCGCGGAGTCAATCGCACTGCCGGGAGAGGCAAATGGCTGAACTCAAAACGCAAGTTACCGATATCGATCCGGCGGACTTCATTGCGGCGGTGGAGCACGAAGGCAAAAGCGAGGAGGGCAGGGTGCTCGACACGCTGTTCCGCCGCGCGACCGGAATGGAGCCGAAGATGTGGGGCCCCACCATCATCGGCTACGGTTCATACCATTACCGCTATGACAGCGGCCACGAAGGCACATTCAGCCGGGTAGGGTTCAGCCCGCGCACGGCGAAGCACTCGATTTATGTCATGGGGTGCGGCGATGAGGACGAGGAGGCTGCCTTCGCGCCGCTCTTGGCCAAATTGGGCAAGCATTCGCGCGGCAAGTCCTGCCTCTATGTCAACAAGCTGTCAGACATCGATCTGGCGGTGCTGGAAGAGATGATCGCGCTGGGGTGGACCCGCTCGTTCAATATCTGGCCCGATTGATCGCCTAGATCCCCGCATACCACTGGTATCCGGAGCGATCTTCCCAATAGCCGCCTTGCCCTTCGCCAATTCGGTCAAGGCTCGCCACCGCTTCGATGGCGGTGAGATATTTGGCGTGCTTGTAACCCAGTTGACGCTCGATCCGCATCCTTAGCGGGGCGCCATTGCGGATCGGCAGTGGTTCGCCGTTGAGCAGATGCGCGACGATGGTCTGTGGATGGTAAGCGTCGATCAAGTCGATGCTTTCGTAATAATCCCCGCCGCGCAGCCGGTCCGCGCAGCGGAACACAATGAACTTTGCCTCGGGCTTCAATCGCGCAGCTTCGAGCAGCAGAGAAAGCTGCGGTCCGGTCCATTCTCCGATCGCGCTCCACCCCTCGACACAATCGTGCCGCGTCACATGCGTGCGCTGCGGCAGTTTGCGGATATTGTCGAGGCTGAGGCTGAGCGGCGTTTCGACGAGCCCGCGCACTTCCAGCCTCCAATCGACAAAACCTTTGGCGGCAAGGGCAGGATAGTCGCCGTTGGTTGGTTCGATAGTGCCATTGCCGCGGAAGAAGGGGGAGACGTCCTCGCGCGGATATTCGGGGGCCAGCGACTGCCGGTTATTGAGCAGCCGGTGCGCGCTCTTGTGCCACTTCTCTGCCGCATCGAGCAGCCGTGACCCGGCCTCGCTTTCCGCGACCTTGTTGCATCCCGCAAGAAAGGCAGCGCCAAGCCCGGCAAGGAAACCTCTACGCTTCATCGATGCGCCCTCCGGCGATCATATCGCGCATCTGCCGCATCGGGCCACTCGCCAGCACCAGCAGGACGTGAAGCACAAGGAATCCGGATATCGCAAAGGCGAAGATGAAATGCAGGCTGCGGGCCGATTGCCGCCCGCCCAAAATCTCCACCAGCCAGCCGAAGGTCGGCGCCATGCCCGGGCTGATGGCAATGCCGGTGAAAATCATCATCGGCAGCGCAACGCCAAGGATCAGCCCATAGGCGAGCTTCTGCAGGAAATTATACTTGCCCCCGCCGTGGCGGAATTCGAAGCGCAGATGGGCGCGTATGTCGGCAGCGATGTTCGCACCGCGCCATTCCGCCTGCCGGGTCGCAATATCGCGCCAGAAATGCCGGTTGAACAGCATGGCTATCCAGATGAAAGCGAGGCCCAGCGCGAAAGGCCAGGCCATCAGGATATGCCAGTCGCGCGCCACCGCCAGATTGTAATAGCCCGGGATCGTCATCCAGTCAGGAAAGCGCGGCAGGGCCAGCCACGCCTGCGCAGGCGCAAATCCCCATTCGCCCCAATAGAGATAGCGGTGCGCGTTGGAGATCGTCAGTCCCGACATGAACAGTACCACTACGCAGGCGAGATTGAGCCAGTGCCACAATCGCGTCGACAGCGC
>CBFGON010000079.1:0-11812 GCA_965650395.1 uncultured Qipengyuania sp.
AAAGGGCGCCGCCGCGATTGCGGGGCGCCCTTTGTAGCTGATGCGTAACCTGCGGGTTACTTGACCAGTTCGACCTGTTCGAATTCGAGTTCGACCGGGGTGGCGCGGCCGAAGATCGAGACCGAGACCTTGACCTTCTGCTTGTCGAAATCGAGCTCCTCGACCAGCCCGTTGAAGCTGGCGAAGGGACCGTCGAGTACCTTGACCTGATCGCCGATCTCGTAATCGACATCGACCTGCTTCTTGGGTGCGGCCTTGGCTTCTTCCACACCGCCGAAATAGCGCGCGGCTTCCTTGTCGGAAATCGCCTGCGGCTTGTTGTTATTGCCGAGGAAGCCGGTCACCTTGGGGGTGTTCTTGACCAGGTGATAGACATCATCGGTCATATTGAGCTTGGCGAGGACATAGCCGGGCATGAACTTGCGTTCGACCTGAACCTTCTTGCCGCGCTTGATCTCGGTCACCGTTTCGGTCGGAACTTCGACCTCTTCGACGCCTTCGGAAAGGCCAAGCCGTTCGGCTTCGGCGATGATCGAATCGCGGACCTTGTTCTCGAAGCCCGAATAGGCGTGGATGATGTACCAGCGTGCCATGTGAAAATACTATCCTGTCGAAAGAAGCGGCTCAGGCGCCAATCAGGCGAGCGTCAGCAGCCAGCGCACGGCGGCGCCGAACAGCGAATCGACGCCGAGGAAGAAGACCGAGAGGATCACCATCATGATGAAGACGAAGATCGAGATGCGCACTGTCTCTTCGCGCGTGGGCCAGACGACCTTGCGGCCTTCGGTCTGCACCTGGCGGATGAATTCCGCCGGAGAGGTCTTGTTCGCTTTGTCGACTTTGTCGGCCATGATCGGGCTGCTCTCGCGTTAAAACTGTCGTGACTTCCGGGATGGGCTCATCGCCGCCCCGATTCAAGACCGGGAGGGGCTTTTAAGTTTCTCCGATGTCGGAAGACGGCTGCGCATGTAGGCTGACCGGGATCAAAAGGCAAGCGGGTGAGCGCGTGCCCGCGCCGCTAAGAGCCAGATAAGAAAACGGGGCCACAAGATCGCTCTTGCAGCCCCGCTATCGTGGACTGAACCCTCAGCGGGCGCCGAAGAGACGGGCGAAGAAACCCGGCTCCTCCATCGGCAGGATTTTCCCATGCGCCTTATAGCGCAGCGAACTGTCGCTATAGGGCCTGGGCGTCACCCACCGATCGGGGCGGCTGCTGCGGAAGGACATGCTGGACATGGGATACCTCCATGAAAACTTTCCCTCCCTCTCAATCGGTAAAACTACCCAGATTCGCCTGCGGTTCCCTCGCGATTATCGATCAGAGTGACAAATTGTCCCGTTTCGGGACTTAAGTGCGCTGACCACGGCTCCACACCAGCCACAACAGCACCAGCGCCGCCACCGGCATCAGATTGACCCCCAAGGGAAAAGCCGCCGCGCGCGTCGCATAGGGGGCGAAAAAGAGCGCCACCAGCACCAGCTTTTCATACGGACGGTAACCCTTGGCCTGCCCCTGTTCGACCAGCCACAGCGTCGGGAAGATCAGGAAGGGCAGATCGTAATTGAACAGATAGGGCGTAGCGAGCGCGGTTGCGGCAAGCACGGCGGCGCCCGTCGCGCGCGCATCGCCCGCAAAGTGGCGCCATGACGCCAGCGCGATCGCGATCATCGCCAAAGCGCTTAGTCCGCCTACCGCAAGGGCTGCATCGCCGCCCACGAACATGCGGACCTGCGAATAGAACGTGGTCATACGCAGGAAGAAGTCGGGATTGTCCTCCACCATCAGCGCACTGCTTGCGCGCCAGCTGGTAGCGTAACCCGCCAAGGTCGCGCCGCCGAAAACCAGCCATGACAGCCCCACGAGGCCTACAGCGAATACACCTGCAGCAATAAAGGCGCGCCATTGCTTTCCCGCAGCGAACCAGAACGGCGCCAGCACGGCGAGATGCGGCTTGATTACCAGCGCCCCGATAGCCGCGCCCGAAAGTGCAGGCCGCCGCGCCAGCTCGCCCGCTGCCAGCACCAGCAGTGCGCCGGTCAGCAGCCCGTTCTGCGCATGTCCTGCCGCGATCAGCGCACCGGGATAGGCGAGCACCAGCAGCCACAGGCGCGGGAAAGCGCGGATGCTCGCCCAGGCCCATAGCGCAAAGGTCACAATCACCCATGCCAGCCATGCCAGCGGGAACGGCAGCGCGCCGAATGGCGCCACGGCAAACAGGAAAGGCGGCGGATTGACGAAGGCGAACCAGCCCGTGCTGCCCGTGCCGGTCTGCACCCGTTCCTGCATCGCAAGATCGTAAGCGGCGGCGGGATCGCCCGCCAGAGTGACGTGGCCCGCACCCCAGAAGGCGAGGAAATCAGTCCCCGCGGGCTGCATCGCCTTGAGATAGCTGTTGGCCAGCAGCGCCAGAGAAGCGAGGACGAGCAGCACCGCATAACCGCGCACACGCTGCGGGTTAAGCCATTCGGCTTCGCGAATGAAAGCTGTCATCCCTGCCCTGCCCCTGTTTTTCGGCCATCCGATTAGGCGGCGCGGACGGGTGCTGACAAGCGTGTTGCGTTCAGCCGCCGCCGCGCGCGATCCAGCGGTCGATCTTGGCTTCCAGCACCGGCAGGGGCAACGCACCGGTATCGAGCACCTGCGCGTGGAAATCGCGGATGTCGAACCGTTCGCCCAATGCGGTCTTGGCCTTATCGCGCAGTTCCTGGATCTTCAGCGCGCCGACCTTATAGGCCAGCGCCTGGCTGGGAATGGCGATATAACGCTCGACCTCGGCCGTGGCATCGGTGCGACCCATGGCCGAATTGGCGAGCATATATTCGATTGCCTGATCGCGCGTCCAACCCTTGGAATGCAGGCCGGTATCGACCACCAGACGCATGGCGCGCAGCATCTCGTCATCCAGCGTGCCCTGCCGCGCATAGGGATCCTTGAACAGCCCCATCGGATAGCCCAGCGTTTCGGCGTAAAGCGCCCAGCCTTCAACATAGGCAGTGTTGCCGCCAAAGCGGATAAAGGCGGGTAGAGCTTCGTTTTCCTGCGCCAGGCTGATCTGGAAATGATGCCCCGGCGCGCCTTCGTGGAGGTAGAGCGTCACCATGCCCGGCGAAGTGCGGCTGGGAAGGTCATAGGCGTTGAAATAGAACACCCCGGGACGCGAGGCATCGGCCGTGCCCGACTGATAGGAACCGCCCGCCTCAAACTTCTCGCGGAATTCCTCGTAAGGGCGGATCTCCAGCTTGGTCCTGGGAACGTCCTTGAAATATTGCGGCACCAGCGCATCGACCTTGCGCCCGATTTCGTAATAGCCTTCGGTCAGTGCTTCGCGGCTTTTGGGCTTGAACTGCGGATCGGTGCGGATGAATTCGAAAAATTCCTGCAGGCTGCCCTTGAAGCCGGTTTCGGTTCTTACCTGCTCCATCCCCTGCCGGATGCGCGCAACTTCGCTCAGCCCCAGATTGTGGAGGTAATCGGCACTCAACGGCAGCGTGGTGGTGTTCTCGATCAGCAAATCGTAGAGCTTGGACCCGCCCTTCATCTGCGCCAGGCCCACGGTGGGACGCGCCACGGGCAAATACTCATTGCGAAGGAAATCGCGCAGGCGTGTGTTTGCAGCGTAGATCGTGCCGATGGAAGCACGATATTCGGCAGTCAGCCGCGCCTTGTCCGCTTCGGAAAAACTCGCCGGGAATTTCTTGATTGGCCCCCAATAAGGCGATTCCTCGATCGGCTGTGCCAGCTGCGTATCGAGCTGCTGGACAACGTTGCCGATGGTCAGCGCGGTTTCCAGAACGCCGTCGGCCATGCCCTTGCGGAACCGCCCGATCGCACGGTCGGTCAACGCGACATAATCGCGGTTGCGCGAAATGGCGTTCTCGTAATCCTTCACCGTTTCGAAGGGTGCAGCACCATCACCGCTTTCGAAAGTCGGGTAGAAGGTATGGAAGCCGAAGAAGTGGTTCACTGGCCGCGCATCGCCCAGCGGCTTGATGTCGGGCGCATAGCCCTTGAGCGTTTCGCGCTGGTTGAAGGCGAATACGTCATACGCGATCTGGTCAGTCTCGTTCAGCGCCGTGCGGTCGATTTTCGCCAATGCGGCGAGATTGTTCTCTGCCTGCGCCTTTACCGCTGCATCGAGCTCGTCGGTGAAGATATCGCCCAACCGATCGGCATGGCGCATGTCGCCGCGGAAGATCGCGCCCAGCGGGCTGAGCCGCAGCGTTTCCTCGTCATCCGCCGCGAACAGCGCGAACAGCGCGTCATGTGCGGCCTTCTGGCTCGTCGCGGCAACCGGCGCGGCGGTGCGGAGATCACCAGCTTCCGGCGCAGTGGTCGAACAGGCGGCAAGCGAAATGGCAGACGCGCCGATCAGCGCGAGACGGAGCATGATCATGCGGAACCCCTCTTATGTTGGTTGCGCGCCTCCTATGCAGCGGCGCGGGATCATGCAGGTTCCGAACGACGATATTGCGACGGATTTCGACGAACGACCGCGCAGGCGCGCGATCAGTCCGCAGCGCGGCCGCGCACCATCACCCAATCGACATTTTCCAGCACCCGCACATCGTCCAGCGGATTGCCCGACACGGCGATGATATCCGCCGAATAGCCCGGCGCAATGCGGCCGATCTCGCTTTCCATTCCGAGCACCTTGGCTGCCCCGGTGGTAGCGCTCGCCAGTGCCTCGCGATTGGACATGCCCTGCGCCACCATCAGCGCGAATTCTTCGGCGTTGCGGCCATGGCCGAACACGCCCGCGTCGGTCCCGAAGGCAATCGGAACGCCCCATTTGCGCGCGTTGCCCATGAACACCTGCGCCGTTTGCACGGTGGCGCGGATCTTGTCTTCGACCACCGGCGTATAGATGCCCTTGCCCAGCCCCTCGCTCACGCCCTTGAACGCCATCAGTGTGGGGATCAGCACGGTGCCGTTCTTCTTCATCTCGCGCGCGGCGGCTTCATCCATGAACGTGCCATGCTCGATCGTGTCGATGCCCGCACGGCTGGCCGCTTCGATGCCGCGCGCACCATGCGCATGGGCCATGACCTTGAGGCCTAGCGAATGGGCGGTATCGGCAATGCTCTTCATCTCGTCAGAACTGAAATGCGCCTCAAGCCCCCGGCCCTGCTGGCTGAGCACGCCGCCGGTGGCGGTGATCTTGATGACATCGGCACCGTTCTGGCTGGCCTTGCGGACCTTCGCCGCGCATTCGACCGCGCCGGTGCAGGTATATCCGCTCGAGAGCAGTTCGTTGATCTCTGGCCTGAAGCCGTTGACATCGCCGTGGCCGCCGATGATCGCCAGCGCCGGTCCGGCAGCGATGATGCGCGGGCCAAGGATCATGCCTTCCGCCGTGCAGCGGCGCAGCGAGAATGCTGTTTCCTGCGCGCTGCCCGCCTCGCGCACGGTGGTGAAGCCAGCGCGCAGGGTCTTTTCGGCATTCTTCGCGCCGACGACCACGCCCCATTCGTCAGGCTCGACAGTTTCCTTCCAGAAATCGCCACCAGGGTCGCCGGTCAGGTGAACATGCAGATCGATCAGGCCGGGAACCAGCGTCTTGTCCGCCAGATGCACCATCTTTGCGCCTTCGGGCCCGCCGACAAAGCCGTCCTCGATGCTGACGATCTTGCCATCGGTCACAATCACCGTCGATGGCCCGCGCACAGGGCTGGCGGCATCGACCACCACCGCATCGGCATGGATGATAGTGGTTTCGGCCAAGGCAGGCGTGGCCACAGAAGCCAGCAGTGCTGCAACGGCAAGACTCGGTTTGCGCATGATCCTCTCCTCTTCCGCTGCATCCTCTGCCCGCTCGGTCCGCCGCGGACAAGCCCCGGTTGGACAGGCGGGGTCGAATGGCTATGAGGGGGCCCAATTGTTACAGGAGAGACTAACCCATGCTTATCCGCCGCAGCGCGCTGACCGCCGCCCTTCTCACCACCGCCTCGATCGCCGCACAGGCGCAGGCACGCCCGATGACGGCGGAAGATGTGGCAAAGCTCGAAAGCGTCGGCACCATAGCCATTTCGCCCGATGGTTCGCGCATTGCCTATACTACCGCCAGCCTGCCCGATGTTACCGATGGCGAAGAGAACGGCAGCACGCAGCAGCAGCTCAAGCTGGCCTATGCGCCGATGAATGCGCGCGATTTCCTGCCCGCCGACATGAATGTTTCGGGCGTCTCCTTCTCACCCGATGGCCGCACCATCAGCTTCGTCTGGGCTGATGGCGAGGATGACCGCGCCGTATGGGGCATCCCCGTCGATGGTGGCGCGCAGCGCAAGCTGGCGGCAGTGAAGGATGCCAATGTCCGATCCTATGCGTGGAGCCCCGATGGCGGAACGATCTGGATGCTCGCCTCCTCGGCCAAGGATGAAGCGCGCGACAAGCAGGCAAAGGCCGGGTTCAATTCGATCGTCTATGAGGAAGAAGCACGGCTCAACCGTCTGTTCTCGGCGCGCGTCGGCACGGAAGTGGATGCCGAACCAAAGGCCGCAACGATCCCCGGCTATGTCAGCGCCTTCAAGGTTGCGCCCGGCGGCACCACCGCTGTGGTCGAAAGCGCACCCAGCCCGATGATCGACGATGATTACACCGCCAAGCGCGCGCATGTGATCGACCTCAAGAGCGGCAAGGTTCTGCGCGTGGTCGAAACCCCGGGCAAGCTGGGCGACATCGAAGTATCGCCCGATGGCAAGCAGCTGTCGATGATCGCTGGCGTGGACGTCAACGATCCCGCCGATACCACGCTCCATCTCGTCGATGTGGCCAGCGGCGCCTATCGCGCGCTCAATGCCACCGCACCCGAAGCGACGGTCGATGCGGAATGGCTGTCAGACGGTCGCCTGGCAGCGGTAATCCACAAGGGCGCACAAAGCGCGCTGCGCATCTACAATGCCGATGGCAGCGTGGCGGAAGAGCATGGCGGAGGCGAATTAATCCTCACTGGCGTGCAGTCGGGCGGTAATGTGCTGGCAGTCGCCGCCAATTCGCCGCGCCACCCTACCGAGATGTTCGTGTGGTCGGGTGGCACCTTCAACCGCTGGACCCAGCACAATCCCTGGCTGAGCGAGATCGACTTCGGCACGCAGCGCACCGTCACCTATACTGCGCGCGACGGGCAGCAGGTCGAAGGCGTGCTTATCGAGCCGGTTGGCGGCGTGAAGAAGGGCGGCGCGCCGACCATCCTCAACATCCACGGCGGCCCCGAAGCGCATGAAAGCAATGGCTGGCAGACCGGCTATTCCAAGCCCGGACAGGTCGCTGCCGGACAGGGCTATGCGGTGTTCCTGCCCAATTATCGCGGCTCGACCGGCTATGGCGTCGCCTATGCAAAGCAGCATCAGGGCGATTACGCGGGCAAGGAGTTCGACGATCTGGTCGATGCCAAGCGTTACCTCGTGTCCGAAGGCATCACCGATGCCAAGCGGGTGGGCATCACCGGCGGATCGTATGGCGGTTTTGCCACGGCATGGGGTTCGACCTATTATTCCAGCGAATACGCCGCGGGCGTGATGTTCGTCGGGATTTCCAACAACGTCAGCAAGTTCGGCACCACCGACATTCCCAATGAAATGTACAATGTGCACGAACGCAAATGGCCGTGGGAGGAATGGGACCACCTGATGGAGCGTAGCCCCATCACCCATGTCGACAAGGCGCAGACCCCGCTGCTGATCATGCATGGGGCGGAGGATACCCGCGTCTCGCCGACGCAGAGTTACGAGCTGTATCGCCACCTCAAGGTGCGCAAGCCCGATCTGCCGGTGCGGTTGGTGCTCTATCCGGGCGAAGGCCATGGCAACCAGAAGGCCGCCGCGCGCTATGACTATAATCTGCGCATGATGCAGTGGTTCGACACCTATCTGAAGACCGGTAACGCCAAGGCAAAACTGCCCGATCCGCGCCCGGCCCTCGCCGATGGTACCGTTGGCACGGAAAAGAAAGAGGACTGACAATCAATGCCAGTGGCAGCGGGTGCTTCAGCCTCCCGCCTGCCACTGGCGGATTGCTTCGATCGGCCAGAACAGCATCACGACATTGAGCGTGAGATTGTCGCGGATGATCCACAGCGTCAACAACTCGAAGAAAATCGCGATTGCCACGCTCACCTTCCACGGCAGGCGGAAGGCCAGCCAGAAACCCGCCATCATCCAGCCGATGTCCGCCATCGAATTGACGATACTGTCGCCGGTGTATCCGAAACTGACGGTGACTTCGCGATAGCGGTCGATCACCATCTTGGTGTTCTCGACAATCTCCCACGCCGCTTCGACCAGCACCGCAATCGGCAGCGCCCACTTCGCCACGCGCCCCCCGAACAGCCCCCAGCGCACCCACAGCAGCCAGGCGAAGAAATACATGATCAGCCCGTGGATGAAATGACTGGGGCTGTACCAGTCGGTGATGTGCTGGCTGTTGCCCGAGGATTCGACCACGCCATGCCAAAGCTTGACCTCGCCGCAGGTGCAGATCGGCGGGCGGTCCATGGCGAAAAGCACTGCCAGTGCGGCAGCGAGCAGGATCAGCGTGGCGACAATCGCCGCGCGATGCGGCCTCAGCGGGTTCGCGGTCATGCAGGGGAAACTGCGCCGCGCTGAGGGCGGTGGCAAGCGTCCGACGAAACCTATCCGCTAGAACGTATAACCGATCCCTGCCGCAAACAGCCACTGGTCGGCATCGCCGCGGATTCTGGTGAAGGGGGTATCAGCGGCATCGCCCATCAGCCGCGAATAGCCGCCGATGCCGACCAGCGAGAGGCCGCCATTGGTGAAATCGCCACCCAGATCATAAGCCAGCAGCATGGTCGCACCCGCACTCTTGAACCCGCCTTCCGCCTGGAAGCCGGGCAGGACATCCTCATCGGGCAACAGCGTGTTGAATTGCGGAACCGAGTAATAATAGTCTGCGTAATCGCCATCCATCCAGGTCGTGCTTAGCGTAAGCGACGCAGCCATTGCGCGGCTAAAGGGCGTGAAATAGGTAACGCTGGGCATCACCTGCATCCCCCCATGCGCGCCCGCCACGTCCCACATGGCATCGGTGGTAAAGCTGAGACTGTCATAGGGGTGAAGGACTTTCGGGAATTTCACTCCCGCGCTCACGCCCACCTCGACCGCCATGTCGAGTTCACCATAGGCGGCAACAATCGGGTCTTCGATCTCGTCCAGATCAGCGCGATCGCGGCTGATCCGGGCGACGGGACCAAGAGCAAAGGCCGTTCCTTCCCGCGGATCGGGGATAAAATCGAGCGCGACGCCACCGGGGCGCGGATTGATTCCTACCCCGCCCAGCGAACCTTGAAGGATCGGCAGCGGAAATACGGCATACTCGTCCGAACCCGAATAACTCGGCCCGTAGGCCACGCCAGCACCGATACTGAGGTAATCGCCATCGAACACCGTCTCGGGCGGGGCATCGGCAGTGATTCCGGGATCGCCCTGATCCTGTGCAAGCGCGGGGGTTGCCAGCATGCAGGCCACAGCCACCACGGAGCAATATGCGATCCTGTTCATTCACTGCCCCATTTCATCTTTAGCAACCAATGACTTGAGCGGTATCACGTTCCCGCAATGATGGGAAATCCCGCCACAAGAGATTGCGGCTGCACGTGCCCGACCCTAAGCCACCACCCTATGACCGGACAGGAAATCGATCTGGCAATTGTGGGCGGCGGGCTGGCAGGAGGGCTGGCAGCGCTCGCGATCCACCGCTTGCATCCTGCCCTGCGGATCGGGCTGTTCGAGGCTGGCGCGGCATTGGGCGGCAACCACCGCTGGAGCTGGTTTGTCAGCGACCTCGACAGACAAGGGGCAGAATTGCTCGCGCAGTTCGAGACGATAGCCTGGGCAGACCATGAGGTTCGCTTTCCTTCCTATCGCCGATGCTTGACTGGTGGTTATCGGTCGCTTTCGAGCAGCGATTTCGATGCCGGGCTGCGCCAAGTGCTGCCCGCCGGGACGATCCGCTGCGGGGCGCGAGTGGCCAATTTGGCTAGCGACGGCGTAACGCTGGAGACTGGCGAGACGATTGCTGCCAGCGCAGTGATCGATTGCCGCGCCGCCACGCCGGGTGCGCATCTTTCAGGCGGGTGGCAGATGTTTCTTGGCCAGCACCTGCGCACAGCTACTCCACATGGGATCGAACGGCCCGTCATCATGGATGCCACAGTCGAGCAATTGGGCGGCTATCGCTTCGTCTATCTGCTGCCCATGGGACCGCAGGACATCTTCGTCGAGGACACTTATTACGCAGACAGTCCAGCGCTCGACGTGCCATTATTGCGCGAGCGGATTGCCGCCTATGCCGCTGCGCAAGGCTGGCAGGCCGAGCTACTGCAGGAGGAAACCGGCGTTCTTCCTATCATCACCGGCGGCGATCTTGCCGCGCACCGTACAGCCGTCGGCAACCCAGGGGTTGCGCTGGCGGGCGCGCGTGGCGGGTTCACGCATCCGCTGACCAGCTATACCTTGCCAATGGCCGTCGAGAACGCATTGGCGATTGCAGCCATGGCGGACCAGCCGGAGCAAATCGCATCACTCCTCGGGCGCCGCGCCGAGGCGCATTGGCGGCGAACCCGCTTCTACCGCCTGCTTGGCCGAATGCTGTTCCAGGCCGCCGAACCCGACCAGCGATATCGCGTGTTCGAGCGTTTCTATCGCCTGCCCGAACCGCTGATCGCACGCTTTTACGCTGCCCGCCCCACCCTGCTCGACAGGCTGCGCATCCTCACCGGCAAGCCGCCGGTCGTTGTAGGTCGTGCAGTACTCGCCTTGCTTGGCAAGGGCGCACCACTCGTCCATGAAGGGCGGCGATGAACGCCGAAACGACGTCTCCCACCTCCGCGGTCGACATTCCCATCCCGGTCACCGGCAAGACCGCTTGCGTGATAGGTTCGGGATTCGGCGGGCTGGCGCTCGCCATTCGCCTGCAATCCGCCGGAATTGACACCACCATTGTCGAAGCGCGCGACAAGCCTGGCGGGCGCGCCTATTTCTGGAAGCGGGACGGCTTCACTTTCGACGCAGGGCCGACCGTCATAACCGATCCAGGCTGCCTGAAGGAACTTTGGGCGCTGTCAGGCCACGATCTGGCTGACGATATCGAATTGATGCCGGTCACGCCCTTTTACCGGCTCAAATGGCCTGACGGGACAACCTTCGATTACGCGAATGACGAGGAACAGCTGTTCCGCGAGATTGCAGAACTCAATCCGGCCGATGTGGCGGGCTACCAGCGCTTCCTAGATTATTCTCAGGGGGTTTACGAGGAAGGCTATGTGAAGCTGGGCCATGTGCCCTTCCTCGACTTCCGTTCGATGATCAAGGCAGCGCCTGCGCTGATGAAGCATCAGGCCTGGCGCAGCGTCTATTCGATCGTCTCGAGCTATGTCGAAAACGAGAAGCTGCGTGAGGCGCTGAGCTTTCACACGCTGCTGGTTGGCGGCAATCCGCTGACCGCCAGCGGTATTTACGCCCTGATCCACCAGCTGGAACAGCAAGGTGGCGTGTGGTGGGCGAAAGGCGGCACCAATCGGCTTGTCGCGGCCATGGTCACCCATTTCGAGCGGCTGGGCGGCTCCATCCGCCTGCATGATCCGGTGGTACAAATCCACACGCTGGGCAACCGGGTGAGCGAAGTGGAAACGCAGTCCGGCTGGCAGAAGCGGTTCGATGCGGTCGCAAGCAATGCCGACGTGGTGCACAGCTATCGCCAGCTGCTCTCCCGCTCCAGGCGCGGACCTGCTAAAGCGCGCAAGCTGGCGCACAAGAGCTTCAGCCCCAGCCTGTTCGTGGTCCACTTCGGCATCGA
>CBFGON010000080.1:0-11616 GCA_965650395.1 uncultured Qipengyuania sp.
GGCACAGCCCGCACGCCTTGGTGTCGATCAGCACCTCGTGCGGGCCGGGATCGGCCAGTTCGACCTCGCCGATCGTCAGCCCGCCGACCTGTTCCAGAATTGCCGCTTTTGCCATCAGCGCGTGGCCCCCATGTCGCCGCTGCTGAAGCCCGCATCGCCCGCGCTGGGCCCCTTGCCATCGCGCAGGGCGTTTGCGGTGGGGCCGTTTTCGGGGAGATGCTTGGCGAACTCCATCCGCGCAATCGAACGCGAGTGGACTTCGTCGGGCCCGTCAGCCAGCCGCAGCGTGCGCTGGTGGGCGTAGGCGTTGGCGAGGCCGTAATCGTCCGACACGCCGCCGCCGCCGTGGGCCTGGATCGCATCGTCGATGATCCGCAGCGCCATGTTGGGCGCCTGCACCTTGATCATGGCGATTTCCTGCTTGGCCGCCTTGTTGCCGACCTTGTCCATCATGTCGGCGGCTTTCAGGCACAGCAGGCGGGTCATGTCGATGTCGATGCGGGCACGCGCCACGCGTTCTTCCCATACCGAATGCTTGTAGATCGGCTTGCCGAACGCCTCGCGTTCCTGCAGCCGCTTGCACATCTTGTGCAGCGCTTCTTCGGCCACGCCGATGGTGCGCATGCAGTGGTGGATGCGGCCCGGCCCCAGGCGGCCCTGAGCGATTTCGAAACCGCGCCCTTCGCCCAGCAGCATGTTGCTGACGGGGACGCGCACATCCTTGAGTTCGATTTCCATATGGCCATGCGGCGCATCGTCATAACCGAACACCGGCAGATGGCGCAGGATGTTCACGCCCGGCGCGTCCATCGGCATCAGGATCATCGACTGAGCGGCGTGGCGACCGGCGGAAAAATCGGTCTTGCCCATGGTGATGGCCACCTTGCAGCGCGGATCGCCCGCGCCTGACGACCACCATTTGATCCCGTTGATGACATATTCGTCGCCATCGCGGTCAATCCGGCATTCGATATTGGTCGCGTCCGACGATGCGGTGTTGGGTTCGGTCATCAGGAAGGCCGAACGGATTTCCCCGTTCATCAGCGGGGTCAGCCATTTGTCCTTCTGTTCGCGCGTGCCGTAGCGGTGGAACACTTCCATATTGCCGGTGTCGGGCGCGGAGCAGTTGAACACTTCGGAGGCAAAACCGATGCGGCCCATTTCCTCGGCGCAGAGTGCATATTCGAGATTGGTCAGGCCCGGGCCTTCGAACTCGTAGCTTTCATCGACATGGTGATGCCCGTCGTTGCGCGGCGGCATGAACAGGTTCCAGATGCCTTCGGCCTTGGCCTTGGCCTTCAGGTCTTCGACGACCTGGATCACTTTCCAGCGGTCGCCCTCGGCGTCCTGCGCCTTGTAGGTGGCGACTGCGGGGCGGACATTGGCTTCGATGAAATTGCGCACCCGGTCGCGCCAGTAGGTTTGCCGTTCTGTCGGTTCGAAATCCATCGTATCTGTCCTTATGTCGTTTGAATCAGTTGCGTTCGGAAACTGGCATAGCGCGCGGCGCCCGCCAAGCTGCGATTGCAGCGCTGCATCTCATGGATGCATCCCTTCGGCGTCGGGGTCGGCCAGCGCAGCCTTGTTGAGCGCTTCGAGCCGCGCTTCGTGGCTGCGGCGGTCGATCGGGAAGCGGCGCATTACGGTCAGGCCGGTCAGCCCCAAGGCGATGATCAGCAGCACATAGTCGATGGCCAGACTGCGCAGCACTTCGGGTGCGACTTCACCGGGAGCCACGCCCACAGGGAAGGCCGCCCAGCTCAGCACCAGACCGGCAAGGAAAATACCGATGCCGGTGGCGCATTTCTGCATGAAGAAATAGCCGGCAAAGAACAGCCCTTCGGACCGCCGTCCGGTTTCCGCCTGCGATGCTTCGACCACATCGGCCATCATCGAGGAGGACAGCACCATGACCGCGATGGCGAACGTGTTCACGCAGAACACCAGTGCAAACATCACCGGCACAGAAGGCTTGCCCGGCATCCCCGGCAGCACGCCATAATAATAGGACAGGAACAGCACCGCGTTGAAGAACATCGAGATCACGCCTGCCAGGATCGCAGCATCGCGCTTGCCCAGCTTGCGGGCCAGCGGCGGGATAATGATGAAGGCGGTGACCATGGTGAAGAACAGCATCGCGCCGTAAGCCACCTTTTCACCCTGCGTGAACTGCCACAGGAAGCCGAGCATGTAATTGGTCAGCGAGAATGTGATACCCTGGTTCACGAAAGCGAACAGGGCGGCAAAGACCAGCCACAGGAAGGCGCGGTTGGACAGGGTCTTGCGCATTTCGGCGGCGATCTGCGTGATCCCTCCGGTGTTGACCGGATTGGGCGGCGATGGATGCGCCACGCGGCGGTGCTGGCCGATGGCTGAAATCAGCACGGCACCTGCCATCAGCAATGCGCCCGCCAGCGAATAGGCGAAATAGCCGTCAGGGTCGGTCTCGCCCGCGCTTTTGAAGAAGACGCCATAGGCAAGGATCAGGATCAGCAGCCCGCCGGTCCAGCCGAACAGGAAGCGATAGCGCATCAATATGGTGCGTTCGTCGTAATCGCCGGTCAGCTCGGGCACCAGTGCGATGGAGGGAACTTCGCACATCGACACCAGCGAACGCACGATAATGGCAAAGCCGATCAGCCAGGCGATCACCACCCCGTCGCTCGCCTGCGGCGGATGCCACAGCAGCATCCATGTAATCGCCAGCGGGATCGGTGCGGCATAGAGCCAGATCAGCCGCCGACCCCAGCGATGCTGGGTGCGGTCGGTCATCTCGCCAATCACCGGATCGACAAAGGCATCGGCAATCAGCGCGATCATGATGGCGGTGCCGACCAGCCCCGCGTCCAGCCCGACCACCTGATTGTAGAACAGCAGCAGGAAGGTGGCGAAGCCGTTTTCCTTCACGCCATAGGCAATGCTGCCGAAGCCGTGAAAAATCTTGATCTTCAGCGGAAGCTGCTCGGCTGCGGGAGCCGCAATCGCCGCATCTCGCGCCGTATCTCCCATCAACTGGCAGCCTGCTGGGCCTGCATCGCCTCCAGCGCGGCAAACAGGCCGGGCGTCTCAGGGTCCCAGCTATGGCGAGGGCCGATTGTCAGCCCGCCGTCGACGATCAGCGATTGGCCGGTCACGAAACTGGCGGCATCGCTGGCGAGAAAGGCTACCGCATCGGCAATATCGCGCGGCTGGCCGCCGCGTGCGACCGGCTGTGCGTTCGAGGACATCTGCGCGATGGCGGCCTTGGCCATCACCTTCAGCTCGTCGGTCATTTCCAGCGCGCTGGTGAAGATATTGGTATTGATGAAGCCGGGCTGCACAGCGTTCACGCGGATACCGTGCTGCGCCAGATCGGTCGCCGCGCATTTGGTGAGATGCAGTACACCCGCCTTCGCCACTGCATAGGCAGTGGGCGAATAGCCCGGCCCGACCGCCGCCACGCTGGCGACGTTGACGAAGCTGGCGCCCTTGCGATGCTTCATGTGCGGCACGCCGTAACGGATGCCGAACGCCACCGAACGCAGCAGCAGATCCATCGTGCGGTCCCAGCCTTCAGGCTCGATCTCGGCAATGCCGGCCCGGTCACCGCCTGCACCGGCATTGTTGAACACGGTGTCGATTCCGCCAGTCTCTGCCGCAGCGCCATCCATCAGCGCCTTGATCGCTACCGGATCGCTGACATCGCAATGGCGATAGCGGATGTCGCCATGCCCTTCGGCGGCCAGCGCAGCGCCGCCGGCATCGTCGATGTCGGATGCAAAAACTACGGCGCCTTCGCTGGCAAACAGCCGTGCAGTTTCCGCGCCAATGCCCGATGCAGCGCCGGTGATCACCACCGTCTTGCCAGAGAATCGCTGCATGGTGTTCATCCTCTCAAACCCCGATTTCCTTGCCTTTCAGCTTAGGCCAGCTGCCCTTCGCGTCAACGGAAACCGGCTGACGCTACGGCATGGCGCATTGGCGTGAACGTGCTTGCCCGAACACCGCGAATCACCTTAACGTAAGCGTCAATTCTGGAAGTCTGAGAGAGGAGTCGGCCCATGTCCGAAAATGCCGATCTGGAAGCATTCCGCGCCGAAGTGCGTGACTGGCTCGAAGCAAATTGCCCCGCCGAAATGCGCGCACCAGTGCGTGACGAGGACGATGTGTTCTGGGGTGGCCGCAACGCCAGTTTCAAAAGCGATGCGCAAAAGGCCTGGTTCGAGGCCTGCCGCGACAAGGGCTATACCGTGCCCGACTGGCCGAAAGCCTATGGCGGCGCCGGCCTGACGCCCGAACAGGCCAAGGTTCTGCGGCAGGAAATGGCGCGCATTGGCGCACGTCCGCCACTTTCCAGCTTCGGCATCTGGATGCTTGGCCCGGCGCTGCTGAAATTCGGCACCGAAGGCCAGAAGCAAAAATTCCTCAATGAGATCGCCCGCGGCGAAATTCGCTGGTGCCAGGGCTATTCTGAACCGGGCAGCGGTTCGGACCTGGTCTCGATGCAGACCTTTGGCGAGGACAAGGGCGATCACTGGGTGGTCAACGGCAGCAAGATCTGGACTTCCTACGCCGATGCTGCCGACTGGATTTTCTGCCTTGTCCGCACCGACAAGCAGAACAAGTACCAGGGCATCACCTTCATGTTGTTCGACATGGCTGGCGAGGGCGTTTCCACCAAGCCGATCAAGCTGATCAGCGGCAGCAGCCCGTTCTGTGAAACCTTCATGGACGATGTGCACGTGCCCAAATCCTATGGCGATGACATCCCCGGCTATGTCGGTGAGATCAATCGCGGCTGGGACGTGGCAAAGTACCTGCTCGGGCACGAACGCGAGATGATTTCGGGCGCGGGCGGGGGTGACCGTACGGCGGCAATCGGCGCAGCCATGCTGCGCAATGCGGGCGAGCTCGATCCGGTGCTGCGCGCCGAGCTGGCAATGTTCGATGTGGACGCGCTGGCCTATACGGCCATGGGCGAGAAGTTCCTTGACGAAATCAAGGTCGGCAAGGCGCATCCCGCGCAGCCCAACATGATGAAATATGTCGGCACCGAGCTGAACAAGCGTCGCCACGAACTGATGATGGCGGCAGGCGGCAGCCGCGCGCTGGAATGGGAAAGCGATGAAACGGGTGGCGGCAAACCTGCTCGCAACTGGTTGCGGACAAAGGCCAATTCGATCGAGGGCGGAACGAGCGAAGTCATGCTCAACGTCATCTCGAAACGTATCCTCGATCTGCCGGGAGCCTGATCCATGCCTCTCTATTACGACGACGACCAGACGATGCTGGCCGAAACCGCAGCCCAGTTCATGGGCGAGGAAGGCGCGATCGCCAAGCAGATGCGCCACTGGCGTGATCGCAATTGCAAGGACGGCTTCGGCCACGGCTTGTGGAAGCAGTTCGCGGAAATGGGCTTTACCGGAATGCTGGTGGGCGAGGATGACGGCGGGCTGGGCATGGGCAATGTCGAGGCCGGGATCGTGCTTGAGGAAATCGGGCGCAATCTCACGCCTTCGCCTTTCCTCAGTAGTTCGGTTCTGGCCGCAACCGCACTCAAACACGGCAGCAATGATGTGCGGGGGCGCTGGCTGCCCGACCTTATCGCAGGCGACAAGGTTTATGCCGTCGCCATTGACGAAGGGGCAAAGCACCGCCCCGAGCGGATCGCCTGCAGGGCCGAGAAATCGGGCAATGGCTTCCGCCTTTCGGGCCACAAGGACTTCGTGGTCTATGGCGCCAGCAGCGAGATGATCGTAGTCGCCGCGCGCACTTCGGGCAGTGACAGCGATGCCGATGGCATCACCCTGTTCGCAGTACCGCAGGATGCGGCGGGCATGAGCCATGACAGCGTGCGGCTGGTCGACAGTTCGATGGCCAGCCATATCAAGTTCGACAATGTCGAGCTCGATGGCGATGCCGTGATCGGCGAAGTCGATGGCGGCCGCGACGTGCTCAATGCTGTGCTGATCGCAGGCCGCATCGGCGCTGCTGCCGAAGGCGTGGGCGTGGCGCGCGGGGCGATGGACATGACCATCGATTACCTCAAACAGCGCAAGCAGTTTGACCGGCTGATCGGCGAATTCCAGGCATTGCAGCACCGCGCTGCACACCTCTATTCCGAAGTCGAGATCGCCCGTGCGGTCACCATCAAGGCGGCGCAGCTGCTTGATGGCGGCAGCGAGAAAGCCGATCTGATGGCCTCGGTCGCCAAGGCCAAGGTCGCCAAGGCTGCGGGCCTCGCGGTCAAGGAAGGCGTGCAGATGCACGGCGGCATCGGCATGACCGACGAATATGACATCGGCCTCTTCATGAAGCGCGACCGCGCGCTGCAGGAATTCCTCGGCGACCAGTATTACCACGCCGGGCGCGTGGCGGAACTGAGCGGATATTGATCGGAGAACCACTATGACCCTCGAAGACCTTTTCAGCCTCAAGGGCCGCAATGCGCTCGTCACCGGCGGCAGCCGCGGGATAGGGCGAATGATTGTCGAAGGCTTCCTCGCCGCCGGGATCGACCGCGTCTACATTACCGCGCGCAAGGGCGGTGAACTGCATGAAACGGCGGAGGAACTGGGCGAGCGCGTGGTGGCGATCCAGGGCGATATCTCGACCATGGAAGGCATCGAGGAACTGGTGCGCGAGATTTCTGGCCGCGAGGATCATCTCGACATACTCGTCAACAATGCCGGTGCGGCCTGGGGTGCGGACTATCTCGATTTTCCCGAAGAAGGTTGGGGCAAGGTGATGGACCTCAACGTCAAATCGCCTTTCTTCCTGACGCAGAAGTTTCACGCGCTGCTGACAAAGAACGCCAGCCAGGCCAAGCCCGGCAAGGTGATCAATATCACTTCGATCGACGGCCAGCGGATCAATCCCTGGGAAACCTATTCCTATCAGGCCAGCAAGGCCGCGCTGATCCACCTTACCCGCCGCATGGCCGCGCGGCTGGTGCAGGACCACGTCTATGTCACCAGCATCGCGCCGGGCGCTTTCCCGTCAAACATGAACAAGGTCGCGCGCGACATGGCCGACGAAAGCTCCAAGGGTATTCCGAACAAGCGTGTGGGCGACAAGTTCGACATGGGCGGCAGTGCAGTCTATCTCGCCAGCCGCGCAGGGGATTACACAATCGGCGAAACGCTTACGGTGGATGGCGGCATCGTCAACGCGCTGCTGCCGACGCATTTCGCAGATCCTGCAGCAGGGCATTGAGGTCAGAAACGCAGGTCAAGCTGAGGCCTGCTTGACCTTTGACCGGTCGAGCAGGCGATACCATTCGCGCGCGAACCAGATTTCGACCAGTACCAGCGGTACGACCCAGGCCAGCCAGTCGCTATGGACATAGCGCGCCTCTTCTCCGCTGGCGAAGGGTGTGAGTGCGTTCATGCCATAGCGGTCGATCAGGCGAACGATTACGAAATAGGCGGCCAGCGCAAAGGCACGGGCCATGTTGTGGCGATGCGCCAGTACGCGGCCCTTGCGGATCGAAACATAGGCGGTGGTGGCGCACAATCCCCACAGCACAATCGCGGTGAATTGCGACAGCCAGATCACATCTCCCTGCAGACCCGGCATCACTGCCAAATAGCCGCCAATTGCCACCGCGCTGCCACCGAGGAAGACATAGCCCATCGCCTTGTGAAGTCTACGCCAGCGGTTGCGCAGCGGGGCAATGAACTGGAACGGAGCCACCAGCAGCACCACAGCGCCGCCGAACATATGGATTACCAGAGCAGGAGATTTGGGCAGCGGACTCGTCACGCCGTTCCACAGCATCATGCCGGCAAGCGCGAGGAAGACCAAAGTCAGCGCGATGGAAAGCGCGAATGCCGGCCCACTGCCCCGAAATTGCGAAGTGCCCGCCATGCCGTCCCCCTGACCGATGCGACAGCTCCAGTGTGCCGCATGGCGGAGAGGTTGGGAAATGGTTTGTGTGGATTAGAGACTGCAACCAGTTCTTGTTCGTCCGCCGTGAACCTAACCCATCAACTCCCGCACGAACGGGATCAGACCCGTCTGGCGTTGGCGTTTCATGCGTTCGGCGTGGAGGATTTCGCGGACCTTGGCGAAGCAATGGTCGACGTCTTCGTTGATCACCACATAGTCATAGGCGTCCCAGTGGCTGATTTCGCTGCGGGCGCGTTCCATGCGGCTGTCGATCACCTCTTCGGTGTCCTGCGCGCGGTTTTCGAGCCGCTGACGTAGCGCTTCGAGGCTGGGGGGCAGGATGAACACGCGGACCACGTCCTGCTGGTCCTTCTGGAACAGCTGTTGCGTGCCTTGCCAGTCGATGTCGAACAGGAAATCCTGCCCTTCCTTCAGCCCGGCGCGGATATGCCCCTTGGGCGTGCCATAACGGTGGCCGAAGACATGCGCCCATTCGTAAAAATCGTCTTCTTCCACCATGCGGTCGAACTCGGCATCGCTGACGAAGTGGTAATGCACTCCGTCAATTTCGCCCGGGCGGGGTGTGCGGGTGGTGGCGCTGACCGAGAGCTTGATCGCTTCATCCGCGCCCAGGATCATCCGGCTGATCGTGGTCTTGCCTGCGCCGCTGGGCGAGGAAAGGATGAACATCAACCCGCGACGGGCGAGATTGGGGCGGGCGGAGGTGCTGGTGGTGATTTCAGATTCGGCCATGCGCGCCTTTGGAGCAAGCGGCACGGTCAAATCAAGTCACTCGTCCGAATGCGCCTGTTCGATCAGCTTACGGTCGCCTTCGATCTGCTGGCGGCGTTTGCCCTTGCGCCGGTCATAGAGCGCCTTGGCAATCGCGCCACCCCCGACGATCACCGCGCCGGGCAGACTGCGCGTTGCAAGGCTGGCGAGGCCGAACGAGACAAGTGATTTGCCCAAAGTGCGGTTCTGCACGATTTCGCGCGCGGTATCCTTGCCATAACGACCGCGCAGGAAGCCCTTCTCCACTGCGCGGCGCACGATGTAGCTGCCTGCACGGATCGCGACATCGGCCATCATCAGATTGGTGGCGGGATTCTCGGTCGGGCCGGGGACGCGGCTGGTCTTGCCCGGCAGTTTGCGGCGTGCCTTGTCGACCGCCTTGGCGCCGGTTTCGGTGACGTGCTTGACCATTTGCCCTGCTCCCCGGTGCGCAGGGGCTACCCGCGCCTACTTCTTGCGGCCGAAATCGACCGTCACGACGTTCGAACCGTCGTCTGCACCCTTAACGGACTCGTCATCACCCTGTTCCGTCCCGTCATTTTCTGGATGTTCAGTGGGGGCAGGGGCCATATCGGCCACGGTGGCCTGAAACTGCAGTCCGAAATCGACCGCCGGATCGACGAATTGCGTGATTGCGGAATAGGGAATGTCGAGCTCTGCCGGGATCTGGTTGAAAGACAGTCCGACGCTGAAGCCATCCTCGCGCACGTTGAGATCCCAGAACTTGTTCTGCAGCACGATCGTCATTTCGTCGGGGAAGCGTTCGCGAAGTGAAGCCGGGATCGAGACGCCGGGGGCATGAGTCTTGAAGGTGATGTAGAAGTGGTGCGCGCCGGGCAACTGGCTGCCGCCCGCCTCGATTTCGCCCAGCACCCGGCCCACCACGGCGCGCAGTGCCTCCTGCACGATAGTGTCGTAAGGTATCAGACTGTCGGGCGCATCATCACTCATGCGGCCTAGGTGAAACCGTGTTGCGCGCCGGTCAAGCGCTTTAAGCCCATCTTTACCCCGCTGGGGGGCTGATTTTCTTGCCTCGCTGCAAGGCGGGCCTATAGCCTTCGGCCCATGCGAACAGGCCGTATCGAGAGAAACACCGCGGAAACGAAGATCCTTGTCGAGGTCGATCTCGACGGGTCGGGCCGCTATGACATCGCCACCGGGATCGGCTTTCTCGACCATATGGTCGAACAATTCGCCAAGCATTCGCTGATCGACGTGACCATGAAGGTGAATGGCGATCTGCATGTCGACCAGCACCACACGACTGAGGACAGCGCGCTGGCGCTGGGGCAGGCGCTGGCCGCCGCACTGGGCGACAAGGGCGGGATCGCGCGTTACGGCAGCGCCTATTCGCCGATGGACGAGACGCTGGCCCGCGTCGCGCTCGATATTTCGGGGCGACCCTATCTGGTTTGGCGGGCGGGCTTCAGCCAGGAGCGCCTCGGCGAATGGGACACCGAGCTGATCGAGCACTGGTTCCACTCGGTCGCGCAGACCTGCGGGCTGACGCTGCATGTGGAACTGCTTTATGGCACCAACAACCACCACATCTGCGAAAGCATTTACAAGGGCTTCGCCCGCGCGATGCGCGCCGCAGTGGAAGTCGACCCGCGCAAGGGCGGCGCGATCCCCAGCACGAAAGGGCAACTCGGTGGCTAGTCGCGCTGGATCGGCAGCGCAGCTGCCGCAAGGCCGACCGGCCGCCTGCAGCGATGCGACCTTTGATCGCGTGAGCGAGGAGTTCGCGCGCCCGGAGGGGCGTGCGGAAAACGAGAATGGCTGAAGTTGTGGCTCTCGTGGATTACGGGGCCGGCAATATCCATTCGGTCGAGAATGCGCTGCGCCGTTCGGGTGCAGAGGTGAAGGTTACCGCCAATCCCGATGTGGTACGGGCGGCGGACCGGATCGTGCTGCCCGGCGTCGGTTCGTTCGCTGCCTGTGCCAAAGGGCTCCACGCAGCAAAAGGCGTGGTCGAAGCGATGCACGAACGGGTGTTCGTGGGCGGCGCGCCGTTCCTCGGCATTTGCGTAGGCATGCAATTGCTCGCCACGCGCGGGCTGGAGCATGGCTCGACCGAAGGATTGGGCTGGATTCCCGGCGAAGTGCGCCGCATCACCCCGCGCGATGAGAGTGTGAAAGTGCCCCATATGGGCTGGAACGATGTCGCGCTCACCCCGCATGCGCGTCGCCATCCGGTGCTTGGCACGGGCGAAGCCTATTTCCTCCATTCCTTCCATTACCGCGTCGATGAAGGCAGCGATGTGCTGGCGATGACCGACCACGGCGGTGGGCTGGTCGCAGCGGTGGGCCGCGACAATCTGATTGGCGTGCAGTTCCATCCCGAAAAGAGCCAGACTTATGGTCTGGGCGTGCTGGAACGGTTTCTGGAGTGGCGGCCTTGATCGTATTTCCTGCCATTGATCTGAAAGCCGGGCAGGTGGTGCGCCTGGCCGAAGGCGATATGGACCGTGCGACCGTCTATGGCGATGATCCTGCTGCACAGGCGCTGATCTTTGCCGAAGCGGGGGCGGGGCACCTCCATGTGGTCGATCTCGACGGCAGCTTCGCCGGGGCGGCACAGAACCGCGAGGCGGTGGAAGCGATCGTCGCGGCTTTTCCCGGCTATGTCCAACTGGGCGGCGGTATCCGCACGCGAGCGGATGTAGAGGGCTGGTTCAATGCAGGCGTGGCGCGGATAGTGATGGGTTCTGCCGCGCTGAAAGACCCCGAATTCGTGCGTGACATGGCGCGCGAGTTCGAAGGCGGGATCGTGGTGGCGGTCGATGCGAAAGACGGCATGGTCGCGACCGAAGGCTGGGCAGAAGTCTCCGACGTGCCCGTGGTGGACCTTGCCCGCCGGTTCGAGGATGCGGGCGTCGCCGCGCTGTTGTTCACCGATATCGGGCGCGACGGGCTGCTCAAGGGCGTGAACATCGAAGCCACGGTGGACCTCGC
>CBFGON010000081.1:0-11514 GCA_965650395.1 uncultured Qipengyuania sp.
CTTGCCATCGGTGCGCTCGACAAGGATCTGCTCGCCCAGCTACGCCGTAAGCGTGCAATCCCGAAGGACGAAGGTCCGCCCAATCTTGCCGAATGACGCAGCTGTGCTAAGGCCCCCGCCGATGATTGTGACCCGTCTTTCTTTCAGCGCTGCGCCGCGCCGCTTTGCGGTGCGCGGCCGGGCGGCCTGGCGATGGCTTTGACGCTCTAAAATTTGAGCGCCTTTTGCCCGGGCCTGACGGGCAGCCCAATCATTGTGAAAGAGACTATCGATGCGCGTCGTATCCGGCATCCAGCCTACGGGCAAACCTCACCTCGGCAATTACCTCGGGGCCATCCGCAATTATGTGAAGCTGCAGGACGATGCCCATGCAGCGGGCGGCGATTGCCTGATCTTCCTGGCGGACCTTCACGCCATTTCCATGCCGCATGATCCGGCAGAGCTGCATTCGGCAACGCTTGAACTGGTGGCCACGCTGGTCGCCTGCGGGGTCGATCCTGCCAAGACGGTGCTGTTCAACCAGGCGCAGGTGCCCGCCCATGCCGAGCTGCAATGGCTTTTGAACGGCACGGCGCGGATGGGCTGGTTGAACCGCATGACGCAGTTCAAGGACAAATCGGGCAAGAACCGCGAAGGCGCCAGCATCGCGCTGTTCACCTATCCGGTGCTGCAGGCCGCCGATGTGCTGCTCTATCAGGCGACCCATGTCCCGGTGGGCGAGGATCAGAAGCAGCATCTGGAGCTGGCACGCGACATTGCGCAGAAGTTCAACAATGACTTCGGCAAGGGCGAGGAGGTCTTCACCCTGCCCGATCCGATCATCCCGCCCGAAGCCGCGCGGATCATGTCTCTGCGCGATGGCATGGCCAAGATGAGCAAGTCTGACCCGTCCGAGATGAGCCGGATCGAACTGGCGGACGATGCCGATACCATCATGAAGAAGGTCAAGAAGGCCAAGACAGATCCCGAACCGCTGCCGTCAGAAGCGGCGGGGCTGGCCGGGCGCCCCGAAGCGCTCAATCTGGTGTCGATCTATGCCGCGCTGGCGCATACCGGCGTGGACAAGGTGCTGGCCGATTTCGGAGGCGAAGGCTTCGGCAAGTTCAAGCCCGCGCTGGGCGAGTTGCTGGCCGAAACCCTCAGCCCCATCGGCGCGCGGTTCCGCGAATTGAAGGACGACCGCGAAGCGCTCGACGCCATCCTCGCCCGCGGCGCATCGCAGGCACGCGAGCTTGGCCGCCCGACGCTCAACGCGGCCTACCAGGCGCTCGGACTGGTCAGGGGTTGATCAGAGGCGGACCGCAGTACCGCTCGCGCTGACCATCAGCATCGAACCGGTGTCGCCTATGACTTCGTAATCGAGGTCAACGGCGACCACCGCATTGCCGCCTAGCGCGCCGCATTCAGCCTGCAATTCCTCGATCGCCTGCTTGCGCGCATCCGCCAGAATGCGCTCGTAACTGCCCGAACGCCCGCCCACGATATCGCGCACGCTGGCAAACAGATCGCGGAACAGGTTCGCGCCGACGATAACCTCGCCGGTCACGATGCCCAGATATTCCTGGATCGGTCGTCCCTCGATCGAATGGGTCGTGGTTACGATAATCCCGCGTGCGTCTTTCCAGGGTCCGGCCATGCAACTGCTCCTCTCGATAGGTGTATTACCGAGTTAGGACGGGGCCCGTAAAAATCAACCGATTCCCAGAGCCGCCTTATAAGTGTCGAGGATGGTTTCCATCTCGCGGCGGTCGTCGGGCTTCATCTTACGCAGACGCACAATCTGGCGCATGATCTTCACGTCATAGCCGACCGCCTTCGATTCTGCATAAACGTCACGGATATCGTCGGCGATGCCTTTCTTCTCTTCTTCGAGGCGTTCGATGCGTTCGATGAGAAGGCGCAGGCGGTCGTCGGTGGCTTCGGCCATTTTCAGGTAACTCCGGTGATATGAGAATCGGTTGGCCGCTCGATAGCGGGCAGTCTGGCAGGGGTGAACCCGCTGCGCGATCAGTCCACGCGATTTTTCGCCACGCTGGCTTCCATACGCGCAAGTTGCTCTTCGGTTGCCGGCGTCTGGCGGGTGGCTTTCCACTCCTCCTGCGGCATTCCGTGGATCACTTCGCGCGCTGACGATCTATCACCCTGGTAACCGGCGTCGATAATCCAGTCGGCCAGACAGTTGCGGCAGAAGCCAGCCAGCCCCATCAGATCGATGTTCTGCGCATCGTGGCGGTGCTGCAAATGGCGCACCAGCCGCCGGAACGCTGCTGCCGCTACGGCATCGGGCAGGGTGTCGAGCGGTTCTGCTGTCGTATTCATGAAATGCTTGTCCTTGAGTTGCAGCACGGCTGTGCCATAGGCGCTTGTGATGCAAAAGCTCGATCCCAAAAGACTCGACCCGCGCGGCCGCAAGGTCAAGATCCTCGCCACCGTAGGTCCGGCGAGCCGTTCACCCGAAATGCTCGCCCGCCTGTTCAGGGCCGGTGTGGACGCCTTCCGCGTCAATATGAGCCATGGCGAACACGCCGATCATGCGGCAACGATCCAGGCGATCCGCGCAATGGAGAAGGAATTCCACCGGCCCATCGCGATCCTTGCCGATTTGCAGGGGCCGAAGCTGCGCGTCGGCAAGTTCAAGGACGGGCAGGCGGTGATCCGCCATTCGGGTCATTTCACGCTCGACCGCAATCCTGAGCCGGGCGACGAAACCCGCGTCGAACTGCCGCATCCCGAACTGTTCGGCCTGCTCGAAAAGGGTCAGCGGCTGCTGATCAATGACGGCAAGATCCGTCTGCGCGTGATCCGTGCGGACGAGAACGAAATCCTCTGTTCGGCAGAGGTCGGCGGGGTGATTTCCGACCGCAAGGGCGTCAACGTGCCCGATGCCGAAGTCCCGATCCCCGCGCTGACCGACAAGGACCGGCGCGACCTTGATTTCGCCATGAGCCAAGGGGTCGACTGGATCGGGCTCAGCTTCGTCCAGCGCCCCGAAGACCTTGCCGAGGCGCGCAAGCTGATGGGCGGCCAGGGCGCGCTCTGCGCCAAGATCGAGAAGCCGATGGCGGTGCGCCGCCTCGACGAGATCATCGAGCTTTCGGACGGCGTCATGGTCGCGCGCGGCGACCTTGGCGTGGAACTGGAGCCGCAGGAAGTGCCGCCGCTGCAGAAGCGCATCGTCAACAAGACGCGCACTGCGGGCAAACCGGTGATCGTGGCAACGCAAATGCTCGAAAGCATGATAGAGAGCCCCGCCCCGACCCGCGCCGAAGTCTCCGACGTGGCCAATGCGGTCTATGATGGTGCTGATTGCGTGATGCTGAGTGCGGAAACTGCTGCGGGCAGCTGGCCCGAAGAGGCGGTGACGATCATGCACCGTATCGCGCAGCAGGTGGAAGGCGACGAAGCCTATCTCGGCCGCGTGCGGTTCCTCGATACGCCACCCGATCCGACCACCGCCGACGCGCTGGCACATGCCTGCATGACCGTGGCCGACACAGTGGCGATCGACGCGATCACCGTCTTTACCGGCAGCGGCTCGACTGCGCGGCGGGTCGCCCGCGAACGGCCAAGCGTGCCCATGCTGGTGCTCACCCCGTCCATGCGTACCGCACGCCGCCTTGGCCTTCTGTGGGGCGCGCATGCCGTTGCCACCAAGGACATAGGCAGCTTTGAAGAGATGATCGCCAAGGGCAAGCGCATGGCGCTGCGCCACGGGTTTGGGCGCGCGGGCGGCAAGCTGATCGCGTTGGCCGGCGTGCCTTTCGGCGTACCAGGCTCTACCAATCTGCTCCATGTCGTGACCGTGACCGGTGACGAGCTCGAGAAGCACGGCGGTTGACGCGATTGCGCATGTCAACGCGATGATGCGCTTGCCGCCGCAAACGGTTTGATGCACCCTCCCTTTGTTTCAGGCGAAGGGGAGAACGCATGAGCACCGCCGAACAGGTTCAGCTCGCACCAGTTACTGTCGCAAGCGATCTGACATTGGGCGATCTTCGCGCTGCCATCGCTGCCGGGTGGCGCGATTTTGCCGCCTGCCCGCAGTTCGGTCTGTTCTTTGCCGCCATCTATGTCCTGGGCGGCCTGTCGCTGGCCTATGCCTTGCGCAATTTCGGCGAAGTGTTCTGGTTGCTGCCAATGGCGGCGGGCTTTCCGCTGCTGGCTCCTTTCATCGCTACCGGCCTTTACGAAGTCAGCCGACGGCGCGAAGCCGGATTGCCGGTCACATGGAAGGCGGTACTGGGGTCTTTGCGCGGACGCGGGGGAGACGATCAGCTGTTCATGATGGGCGGAATCGTGTTTGTTGCCTTCAGTCTGTGGCTGGGCCTCGCCCACGGCATATTTGCGATATTCTCTGCCAACATGGGTCCGGCCGCAGATTCGCTGGCGATGCTCGCCACTACTCCCGGCATATTCATGTTGCTGATAGGGGGCGCAGCCGGTGCAGTTCTTGCATTGGCGATGTATGCCATCACTGTCATCAGCGTGGCCATGCTGGTGGATCGCGATGTCGATTTCATCACCGCCATCATCGTCAGCCTGGGCACGGTCCGATCCAATGGCACGGTAATGCTCGTCTGGGCACTGACGATTGCCATAACCCTGTTTCTGGCGATGATCCCTGCATTCCTCGGTCTGTTTGTGGTGCTGCCCGTTCTGGCGCATGCAACCTGGCATATCTATCGGCGCGCCGTTTCGGACCGGTAAGGCCAAAGCCAGTCGGGCGACCGGATCATCCTGCCGCCCGCCCCTCGGCTCAGCCCTGCATCAGTACATAGGCAATCAACCCCAGCACGCTGGCCGCAACCAGCACGGTGAAAGCAATTTCGCGTATTCCAAGCCGATCAAGATGCTCGGTCTTGAACTGCGCATAGGGCGCCTTGAGGTGATCCTTGCTGGCGAGGCTGGCGACCTCGAAAGCCGACGCCTCCTTGCCGAACCAGTGCTTGAGATCGGCCAGTTCGTGCTTTTCGATCTCGGGATAGCGCCGCAGTACCGCCTCGACATGATCGAAACGGTTTCCGCCGGCATAATTGCCGTCGATAATCTGTGTCATTGAATTCTTCCTGTCTGAACTTGGTTTGCGCCCATTGCGGGCGCGGCGGCTCAGGTCAGGAAAGGTGGCTCTCGCGGTGCGGGAAGCGAGCGCGGAGGCGGTTGGTGCGGCGGGCCGGTCTGCGGATGGGCAGGCCAGTCATGGCCGGGGAGGAACGCAAGGCTCGGCAGGGTCGGAATCGCCACCAAGGCCAGATCAGGGCAGGGCGCTGCAATTGTGCAGACTTCCGCACGCTCGTCTTTGCGCGGCGGCAATGTGACTTCGGCAGTTGCCGCGCTGAACACCGGCCCGCGCCCGCGCTCGAGCGAGATCGGCTGCGAGGGAATCGCCTGCACGAACAGCACCGCCAGCAACAGCACGATGAAGGCGCGCAAGGGGATACGGGTGAGTGACGGCGACATGGTGGTGGGAAGCTAGGGTTGGGTCGCGCTTACGGCAAGACCGTCAATTCGCCGCCGCTTCCAGCCGTGTGCGGGTTTCAGCCTCGCCAATCAAGGGGAGCAATTCGGCCATATCGGGGCCGTGATCCATGCCGGTCAGTGCCTGACGCAGCGGCAGGAACAAGGGCTTGCCCTTACGCCCGGTCACTTCCTTGAGCGCCGCAGTGAGCACGTGCCAGGGATCATCGCTCCACACCAGCAGGCGGGCAGCTTCGGCAAGGAAGGCACGGTCGTCGTCGGAGAAATCGCGCTGTTCCACCGGCCCGGTGACCAACCGCCACCAGTCGGCAGCCTCGTACAGATGCGCCAGATTGGGCCGCACTGCATGCCAGCCGGCTTCATCCATCCCTGCAGGCAGGCGTTCTGCGACCGCAGCATAGGGCATGTGATGCAGAATGGTGGCATTGAGCCGTTCAAGCTCGGCATCATCGAAACGCGCAGGCGCACGGCCGAAATGGGCAAGGTCGAATGTGTCGATCAGCACATCTCGGTCAGCAATCGGTTCGACCGGCTGCGACGTGCCCAGGCGTGCCAGCAGGGCAATCAATGCTGCAGGTTCGATACCGCGCTCGCGAAACGAGTCGACGCCCAGTGAACCCAGCCGTTTGGAGAGCTTTCCCTCGCTCCCCACCAGCAAGGCCTCATGCGCGAAACCCGGAATTTGCTGCGCCGGGTAGAGTGCAGCAACCAGTGCGGTAAACATCTGAATTTGCACAGCAGTATTGGATACATGATCCTCACCGCGGAGCACGTCCGTCACGCCCATGTCGAGATCGTCGACCGCGCTTGGCAGCATATAGAGCCAGCTGCCGTCAGCGCGGCGGATTACCGGGTCGGACAGCGTGGCAGGATCGAATTTCTGCGGCCCGCGAATGCCGTCTTCCCAGACAATCGGCTCGTCATGGTCGAGCTTGAAACGCCAGTGCGGCGCGATGCCTTCAGACTCCTTCTCCGCCCGCTCCACATCGCTCAGCGCCAGCGCCGCGCGATCATAGATCGGCGGCAGACCGCGCCCCAATTGTACCTTGCGCCGCAGTTCCAGTTCCTGCGCAGTCTCATACGCCGGATAGACCCGCCCCGCTTTACGCAGTTCCTCGAAAGCGCGCTCGTAAATTGCAAGCCGCGCCGACTGGCGCTCCTCGCCATCAGGCTGCAGCCCCAGCCACGCAAGATCGGCGCGGATAGCCTCGACATAGTCCTCGCGGCTACGCTCGGCGTCGGTATCGTCGATCCGCAGCATGAAACGCCCGCCAGCCTTTCTCGCCAGCATCCAGTTGTGCAGCGCCGTGCGGATATTGCCGACATGGAGGTTGCCGGTCGGCGATGGAGCGAAACGGGTGGTGGTCATGGCGGTTGCGCTAGCGCCAATTGCCATGCAATCCTACCCGTGAATGGAGGGTCGCCCATGAAGACTGCATCGGTAGCTTTTGCCCTGACTGTGTTGCTTGTCGCGCCTGCCAACGCGACCACTGTGTTCGAACAGAAGTTCACCTGCCCCATCGGCGGCGAGGAGTTCAAGGATTTCGTGATCGGCAGCACCTCCTCCTGGGGGCAGCGGCCCGATGGCAAGGCCATCGGAGGGGTGGCACCATGGCCGGTCACAGAATGTCCCGGCAACGGCTTGCCGCTCTACAAGGTCGATTTCACCACGGAAGAACTTGCGGCGCTTGCACTGTTGATCGCCAGCCCGGAATTTGCGCAGATGCGTAGCGAGGACACCAGCTATCACCGGATTTGGTGGTTGCGGAGCAAGCTCGGCGCTGATCCTTATTCGCTCGTCGGCAATCTACTCGCGGCCAGTTGGGAAAGCGATGACGTGCCCGAGCGCAAGGCCGGCTACCAGCGTGCGTTTGCTGAAGCTGCCGAAGCGCTTGAACGAACCGATGCCATGGCTGACAACTGGTTCTGGTATTCCTTGCGCGCGGCCAATGCCTGGCGCGAATTGGGCGAGTTCGGACGGGCCGCGGCCTTGCTTGGCACTATCGATCGCCCGGAACTTCTCCCGCAAGATGCCAAGCAACGGGATGGCGCGCGCTTTCTGATCGATGGGCTTACCGTTCTGATCGGGGAACAGAACCAATATTCCGAACCGGCCAATCTTGTCGGACCGGAGCAATCGATATTTCGCTGTCGTTCGCAAGCAGCCGACATGAGTGCGGTGGAAAAATCTGCCTGTGAATCTCCTGAATATCGGAAAGAGCAGGAGGAGTTCGCCCGTTATGAGGCGGAGAGGGATGCCGCTGAAGCAGCGGGCGACGCTGCTGACGCGGACAACGAGGCAAATGTTGAAGCCGCCGCCGAAGCAGTGGAAGACGCAGCCGCAGAAACCATGGGAGCGGCAGCAGAGGCCGCCGCAGAGGCCGCCCGCGAAATGGCAGAAACGCCAAAAGACCCGGGCGGCTAGGCTTTCGCAATTAAGGCCAGCAGGGTCGCCTCCACCTATTGTGCAAACAGCAGCACGCTGCGGCCCGCGCCGGATATCAACACGCCATTTTCGGGAGTGCGCTCGATCCGGTCGGCAGCGTCCAGTGCAGACCATATCTGCGGCACTTCATCGGGAAAACCGATGGCGCAAACGGGAGTGTCGGCCGGGGGAGCGGGTCCGGCTTTGAACGCATTGCCCGATATGCGATAGTCACGCCCCTGCCCGGCGCAGACCGGCTCCCACCAGATCCGCGCACTATCGGCCGAAAGTGCAATGGCATAGGGCCCGTCGATCTCTGCCCCGTCGACACCCGCAACGCGCCATTCGCCTGCCAGCTCTATTGCTGGCGGCTGCGGTGCTTCCGCAGCGGCGCTGGGCGCCGGTGTTACGCTTGGCTTTGGCGGTTGTTCATCATCCTTCGCAATGGGCGAACAACCGCAAGTCAACACCAGCAGCGCGATTGCGATTGTCTGTTTCAAGCTGCCTCACCTCCTCGCCGACGCCGGACAGCCGACCGCGCCTTGCGGTAATCGAGCACTGCACTTCCCATTGCCGGGTCGTCCCTTGTATCATCGCCGCTTTGCGAATGGCTGAATGCATCGGCCAGAGCAGGTTCGCAGATCAGGAAGCCCTGCGCCTCCTGCACACCGAGCTTGCGCAACAGGTCGAGTTGCTGACGGCTCTCGATCCCTTCGGCAGTGGTATCCATTCCCAGCGCGTCGGCCAGCCGCGTGATGGTGGAGACGATCGCCTGACTGCCGAGATCCTTGACCACGTCGACCACAAAGGCGCGGTCGATCTTGATCCGGTCGAAGGGGAACCGCCGCAGATAGGCCAATGAGGAATAGCCGGTGCCGAAATCGTCGAGCGCGATGCGCACACCAAGGTCGCGCAGCCGCATCAAGGTGGCGTGGCTGATGGCATTCTCATCCATCAATACGTGTTCGGTGATTTCCAGCTCGATCCGCCCCGCAGCAATGCCGGTGGCATGGATCGCCTGCGCCACGGTTGCGACGAGATTGGGGTTCTTCACCTGCGTTGGCGAAAGGTTGATCGCGATGCGGAAATCGCCCTGCATGTCCGATACTTCACGCAAGGCTTCGCGGATCACCCATTCGCCCAGTTGCATGATCAGCCCGGTTTCTTCCGCCACCGGCAGGAAATCGCCGGGACCGATGATGCCGCGCTGCGGATGATACCAGCGCAGCAGCGCTTCATATCCGGTAGTGGCACCGCTGTTGAGTTCGATGATCGGCTGGTAATGCAGCCGCATCTGGCCGCGCGTCAGGGCATCGCGCAAATCATTCTCGATCTCGCGCCGTTCGCGCGCTGCACGGTCTAGCGAGGGTTCGAACAGCGCCAGATTGTCACGTCCCTTGCTCTTCGCGGCATAGAGCGCGAGATCGGCGCGACGCATGATTTCCTCGGCATCGCAGTCACCGTCATTGCAGCGCGCAACGCCGACACTGGTCGAGACGCGATAGGTATGCCCTTCGATTTCGTAAGGCGCGCGGACTACCGAGAGAAAACGGTGAGCGCGCTCGATCAGCAGGCCGTCGCCCGCGCGGGTCTCGATCAGCACGGCAAATTCATCGCCGCCCAACCGCGCCACCATATCCTCGTTGCGCACTTCCTGTTCGAGCCTTGTGCCCACTTCGCGCAGCACCCGGTCGCCGACCAGATGACCGCGAGTGTCGTTGATCGCCTTGAAATCGTCGAGATCGAGGTAGAACAGCGCGATATTCGCGCCGCGTGAGGCGCCTTCGCCGGTGAGCGCACGCAACCGTTCATTGAACAGATAGCGGTTAGCGAGGCCGGTGAGGTTGTCGTAATGCGCCATGAAGGCGACGCGTTCCTCGATCAGCCGGTCGGCGGTCACATCGCGCGCGACACCGCTCATCCTGCCGTCTTCGCGTGGTCGGGCCGAGAGGCGCCAGTATCGCAATTCACCTTCGCCCCTGACGCTGACCAGGAGGTCACGAAACGGCCGCGCTTCGATGATGTGTCGCGCCAGTGCGTCGCGCCCTTCGCCGGGCTGGAACAGCCGCGTGATCGGCTGGCCTTCGAGGTCTTCCGGCGCGCAATCGGCAGCAGCCGCGAAGCGCGCTCCGACATTGCGCAGATTGCCGCGCGGATCGACGGTCCACAGCCAGTCGGTCGATTGCTCCTCATACTCGTTGAGCAGCATGGATACAGTAGCCGACGCCTCGTCGCGGCTTTCGCCATTAAGCACCGCTTCACGGAATTCGCGGTCAAATTTGCCCACCGCCGACCATAGCACCAGCGCATAGACCGAGAGGATGATCAGAACGAGCCAGGCGGCAGGGCCGATCGCCAGCCAGGCCCCGCCGAACAGCGCCAGGCCAAGGACGATAATATGAAAATACGCGGCTGCAGGCGGCGTGCGGTGGATCGGCAAGACGCCGATGAACATGACCGTGCCGATCACCGCGAGGATCGCGGCTTCGAGCCCGTCGGCAATATAGGCGAACAGCAATATGCCCACCGCCCAGATCAGGCTGGTAAGGACAAGCAGTGCCTGCAGCCTGCGCGTCGCACGCAGCAATTGCAGATCGTCCATTTCGCCCGGCACGATCCGCGCGAGGAAATAAAGACGCAGGGCGAGAAAGGCAGTCGCGAGCGCTGTCCAGCCCATGATCGGGCCCTGCCAGCGGACCTCGTCGAACCCGATCATCAGCGTGACAATCGATGCCACGGCCGCGGCGGTAGCGAGGATATTTCCCGAAGCCGCCGCCTCAAGCCGGCGGATCCGCAATTTGCGGACCACCTGCTCGCTGGTGACGGTCAGTTCGTTGATCATATGCCCCCCAGGCAACTGCACGATCCCGTGCGGCGCGTCAGACTCTAACGCAATCGGGGCGCAATTGTATAGCGCCACGCGAAACGGGCTGTCGCATCGCCGGGCCAGACACGAAAAAGCCCCGCCGGATCGCTCCGGCGGGGCCAATTCTGGTCAGCTTGCAACCGGCTTATTCGCCGTCGGCGGCTGCTTCGTTGAGGTAATCGCCCGCATCGGCATCGGTGCCGTGGGTTTCACCCTCTACGCTTGCCAGCGGATCGTTGCCGATCGCCGCTTCGGGGCCCTGTGCCAGTTCGGCAGCGTGCTCTTCCTCGGCGGAATTGGCAGCGATGATCGCTTCCTGCGCCTTCTTCCACGAAGCGCGCAGGGCAGCATCGCGGCTGGAGGCGGTAACGCGCATGCGGTTCATGCCCGCACCGGTACCGGCGGGGATGAGACGACCAACGATCACGTTTTCCTTCAGACCGATCAGCGTGTCCTTCTTCCCTTCGACCGCCGCCTGCGTCAGCACGCGGGTGGTTTCCTGGAACGAAGCGGCCGAAATGAACGAACGCGTCTGCAGCGAAGCCTTGGTGATACCGAGCAGGATCGGAACGCCCTTCGCCGGTTCCTTGCCCTTGGCAAGCTTGGCGTTGGTTTCGTTCAGCTCTTCCAGATCGACCTGTTCACCCGGCAGCAGCACGGTGTCGCCACCGTCGGTGATCTCGACCTTCTGCAGCATCTGGCGAACGATCACCTCGATGTGCTTGTCGTTGATCTTCACGCCCTGCAA
>CBFGON010000082.1:0-11238 GCA_965650395.1 uncultured Qipengyuania sp.
GGGAAGGTGGTGTGGCTTATTCGGCCGCGCCGCCGGTGGTGGCGGCGAGCGCAGCATCGACCTGAGCATTGGTCAGGCGGGCCATCAGGCCATGGTCGGTGGCATCGAAGGAATTGCGCGGCAGGGTGACCTTCTTGGCGGCGTCAGTTGCGCGGGCGATGACGACGCTGTCACCTTCGACCGAAACGATCGTGCCGAGCGCTGCGTGATCGGCAGCCATTACTTCGGCACCGGCAACCAGAGCGGCGTCACGCTTGGCGGCGGCTTCGGCGAGCTGCGCGTCGACCATGCCATCAAGCTGGACCTTGGTAACGGTGATCGTCGGGCCGGCTTCGCCAACGCCATACATTTCGACGCCCAGCGGAACCTGATGCTTGCCGGTGTCGAGCACGGCCTGGCCGTTCTCGACCGAGACGATGGTGCCCACGGCATTACCTTCGGGCCCGGTCACGGTGGCGCCAACGACGACCTGCTCGTTGGCGAGGGCAGGGGTGGCAGCCAGGGCTACGGCGGCAAGCGCCAGCTTCGCAAATTTCATCATAAAACTCCAAGACTTGATCAACATATGTCGTCCCGACACACGCCAACGCGCGCCTGAATCGACTGAAACGATGTGAGCGGTAACGAGAGTGAAAGTCTCGAACGGGACCGCATGTTCCCCAAAAGGGAAGCGGCTGCTCTATGTCAAAGCGGTGGCTTTTTGGCAACCGCGCCCCCTTATGCAGGAGCGCAGCTTAAGCCACGGTGAAGCGGTCAGTGGGCCGCGAGTTCAGCTTCGAGCAGCGCCACGACGCGGGCGCGATCGGGAAATCCCTCGCTCACCCAGGCTGCTTCGACAGAGCGTAATATGCGTGCGACTTCCGGGCCGGCACCCACCCCGCGGGCGACAATCTCGCCCCCTTTGAGCGGCAGTTCGGGCACGCTCCATCCTTCCAGCGCAGATATACCTGCACCTGCGATCAGAAGCCGGTCGCGCGCGCTTGCGATGCCTTCGCGATAGGCCAGCGCACGCGGATTGTCGGCGTCATCCTCGCGCCGTTCGGCAGCGCAGACCAATCGCGAGCGCTGCGCGCGTGACAGCCGCAGCCGCGCCGAAACCGCTTCGGCAATGCTCCGCAATGGCGGAAGCAGCGCGGCCAGGCGGCGCACCGGATCGCCCGCAACGCCGCTTTGCTCTTCGAATGCGACCAATGCGGCGAGTGCCTTGCGCTCGCGCTCATGCGCTTCGGGCAGGATCACTGCCAGCACGCCATGCTGCGCCATCAGTTCCACGGTGGCGACCGGATCGGGCAGCGCGAGTATGCCGAGCAGTTCGGAAGCCACGCGCTCGCGGCTCAAGCCTTTGAGCGTATGTGCCAGTGCAGCGCAGGCCGCGATGGCCTCTGGATCCACCGCGTCGCCGAACCGTGCCTGAAAGCGGAAATAACGCAATATGCGCAAATGGTCCTCGCGGATCCTTTCGCCGGCATCGCCGATAAAGCGCACGCGCCGCGTATCGAGATCGTCGAGCCCGCCGAAATAGTCCTCGACCTCCAGCGTATCGGGATGGGCGTAAAGCGCATTGATGGTGAAATCGCGCCGCGCGGCATCCTCGCGCCATTCTTGCGCGAAAGCGACTGTAGCGCGGCGGCCATCGGTAGAGACATCGCGCCGCAGCGTGGTAATCTCCACTGGCCCGCCGGGCAGGATGGCAGTGACCGTGCCGTGGTCGATCCCCGTCGGAACCGTGCGGATGCCCGCCTCGCGGCAGCGGTCGATCACTTCATGCGGGACGAGTGGCGTGGCGAGGTCGATATCGTGAATGTCCTTGCCCAGCAGCGTATCGCGCACCGCCCCGCCCACATAACGCGCATTATCCGCGCCCAGCGCGGCCACCAGCGCAGCGAGGTCGTCTCGCTTGGTCCAGGGGACAGAGGGCAGGCTCGTCATTCTGCGGGCCTTAGCAGGTCAGCCCACCCACGCCAGCCTGCGCGACAGGTTGATGCAGATCGCCGCAGTCACGCCCCAGATGCGATAGCCATCATGGTCCATTTCGTAATAGCGCCGCATCGCGCCTTTCCAGAATACCTCATTCTCCTGCCAGCTGCGCTCGTCCATCAGCAGCGAGAGCGGGGCTTCGAACCAGCTTTCGACTTCGCGGGCATTGGGGCGAATGGCGAGGTCAGGCGGAACGGTTGCAAGCACGGGGGTGATGTCGAAGCCGGTCCCGGTCTGGTAACGGTCGGTAGTGCCGATCACGCGCACCTGGCTGGCGGCGATGCCGAGCTCCTCCCACGCTTCGCGCAGGGCGGCCTCGACGGCATCTTCGCCGTCATCCAGCTTGCCACCGGGGAAGGCGACCTGCCCCGGATGATCGCGCATGGTGCGCGGGCGCTGGGTCAGCAGCACAGTTGGCTCCGGTTGTTCTGTCACGGCGATCAGCACGGCTGCGTCGGCAGTGCGGTCAAGATCGGCAAAGCGCGCATCGGTCAGCAGTCCGGGGGTGGCGGCGGAATGGCCCTGCTCGAATAGATGGGTGAGCCGATCGAAGATCGCGCTCATACGGGGACCAGCGAGTAAGTCTCGCCGCCGCTTGTTACGGTCCAGTCATCACTGCCGGCGAGCGCGATCTGAGCCAGTTGCTCATAGGTCGAGCGGTTCAGTCGCGCTTCGCAGCCGCGCCGGACATGGAGGTAGAGCGCAGGCGCCTCGGCATCGCCGGTTGCTCGGATCGGGTGATCCGGCCCGGCCACGACCAGCTCGTCGGTATTCAGGCGAAAAGCGAGATTGCCGTGTTTCTCGCTGACATCGGTGGCGATGAAGCAGGCGTCCGCCACTTCGATCCGCAGCTTCTGGTGAGGCACCACCAGCCAGTAGCTGCCGTCCTTCTCGCGGTTGAGCAGGCCGGAAAAGGCGCGCACCATCGCCGGTCGGGTGATTGGCGAACCTTCGTGGAACCAAGTTCCGTCCGCGGCGATGCGCATATGGCTTTCGTCGATATTGTCCGGGTTCCACTGCTCGACCGGCGGCAATTTGCGCTGCTCCACCGCCTCGGCGATTTCGGCGAGCGACATTCCGGCGAGTTCGGGGGGCGGGGTATAGACCATCGGTGCGCTCAGCGATGGCAGAGGATGACTATTTCGCCAAGGCCTCGCTCGTTTCATTGGACCACGGCCCCAGCATGCCTTCTGCCGGCAGGATCGCCGGATTGCCCGTGCGCACCAGCAGGCGGTGCTGTTCGTAAGGGCCGGGGCAGTGCCAGCCGCCGGTATGCGTGGCGGTGAAATCCCAGCGCCGGTAATATTCGGGATCGCCGATCATCACCTGCGGCAGCGGCGCAGCGCCGGTGTCGAAACCGGTATCGATTGCGCCGAGGCTGGCCGCCATCAACGCCTTGCCATAGCCTTCGCCCTGCCGCCCGGGCATCACCGCCACAGGGCCGACCATGATCATCGGATGCGGGCGGCCTTTGGGATCGGTCAGCGCGACCGGCCACAGCTGGATCGTACCGACCAGATAGTCCTCATCGTCAAGTGCGGCGAAGCTCAAGGCATCGAGCGCGTCCACCCCTTCACGGATACGATAGGCAGTGCGCGCATGGCGTGCGTCACCGAAAGCCGCGTCGAGCAATTGTTCGACCAGCGCCGGTTTGATCGCGGAAAGAGGGACGATGCTCGCCATGAGCGCGCGCCACTAGGGTCGCGCGCGCGCGCTGTCGATAAATTTCGCCTTACTCGGGACGAAGCTGGAGCAGCCTGCCGTCCTCGCCATCCTCCAGCACCCAGATCGTGCCATCGACTCCTTCGACCACTTCGCGAATGCGGTTGTCGAGCGGGATGCGTTCGACCTCGAGCGCCTTGTCGCCCTCGATGGCGACGCGGACCAGACCAGCGCTACCCAATCCGGCGATAATTGCCTGACCCTTCCAGCCGGGGAAGAGATCGCCGCGATAGAACAGGAAATCGCCCGGCGCGATCACCGGGTTCCAGCTGATTGCAGGCTTGGCATAGGCGTCGCTGCTGGCATGGCGCGGGATCGGTGTGGAGTTGTAGTGATCGCCATCCGACACTCTGGGCCAGCCATAATTGGCACCCTTGGCGACAAGATTGAGCTCGTCACCGCCTGCCGGGCCATGCTCGAGATCCCACAGGCGCCCCTGTGCGTCGAAATCCAGCCCCAGCACATTGCGATGGCCGAAGGACCAGATATCCTGCGCCTTGCCTGCCTGTCCGGTGAAAGCATTGCCTGGCGCGGGTGTGCCGTCGAGATTGAGGCGGACGATCGAACCGAGATTATTGCTCGTGTCCTGCGCCGGATCCATCTTTTGGCGGTCGCCGCTGGTAACGAACAGATATTGGCCATCCGGGCTGAAGGCGAGCCGGTGCGAATAATGACCGCGTCCGGTGACCTTGGGCTGGCGCCAGATGACCGCCAGCCCTTCGACTGCGCATTCATCCGCCACCCCGCATTTGAGCGTGCCGCGTCCAACCGCTGCACCGCGGGTATTGTTCGGACCGGCCTCGGCCCAGCTGAGATAGATGGTCCGCGTGTCGAGCCTGGCAGCGCTCTCCGAAGGCAGAAAGGCCACATCGCCGAACCCGCCCTGGCCGCCGTAATCGACCTTGGGCAGACCGCTCACCGTCACCAGTTTCGGCGTGGTGGTGGAAGTATCGACAATCCGCGCAGTGCCCGCCTTCTCGGTCACAAACATCAGCGAGGTGCCGGGGATGAAAGCTGCGGCCCAGGGCTCGGCAAACTTGCCAAATTCAACCGAATTGACAGCGGTTATCTCGGCAGGTGCCGTCGAACTGGTGGCCTTGGGGCTTTCCCCCGTTGCGCTGGTCCCGCAGCTTGCGAGCGCGAGAGTGAGGGGCGATAGGGAGGAGAGAAAGGTCAGGCGCTTGGTCATGTTCTGTGCAACTCCCGATGGAGGGCTTGGCCCCGCTCCGCTGATCGTCGGGGTCGACGAGGCCGGGCGCGGGCCGCTGGCGGGGCCGGTTGTGGCCGCTGCCGTCGTGCTGTGCAAGCCATGCCCGCAGGGGTTGGACGATTCCAAACGGCTTTCGTCGAAAAGGCGCGCCGTGCTCGAACCGCAGATTCTGCGAAACTGTGCCTGGGGACTGGCGGTGGTCGAGCCGGAGGACATAGACCGGCTCAACATCTTCGGCGCGACCATGCTGGCGATGAGCCTTGCTGTGAAGCGTCTGATCGAGGTTCTGGGTGCCGAACCTGCAGAAGTGCTGATCGATGGCAATTTCACCCCGCAGGGACGCTGCGATGAATGGTGCTGGCCGCAGGTGCGTGCCATCGTCGGGGGTGACGGGCTGGAGCCGGCTATCTCCGCCGCCAGTATTCTCGCCAAGGAATACCGCGACCGGCTGATGCTGGAGGCCGCACGCGATCATCCGCAATACGGGTGGGAGCGTAACAAGGGCTATGGGTCACAGGAGCATATGGAGGCGCTGCGCCGCCACGGCCCCACACCCCTCCACCGCCGAAGCTTCGCGCCAGTAGCGCAGGCGGATCTGTTTGCAGGGGTGGGTTGAAACTGTCGCTCAGGCGTCGGCTGAGGTTTCGCGCATGGTAGCTTTTTCGCGCTCGATCTTCTCGCGCTGCTTGGCAACGGCGCGCGCCTGATCGGCCAGCGCCTGCCAGGTTGCTTCGGAGCGCAAGGCGCGCTCACGCACATTGTCCAGCGTGGCGGCTCGGGCGTCTTTGGCTGCTTCCTTGGCGCGTGCGGAATAGAATTCGTAGGTCTGGCTCATACAGCCTCCCTAATATGCAGGGTCGAGCCGCACGCCGCAGCCCGCAGGGGCCTGCCGCGTGCGGCTCTCAATCAGTGTCAGTCGGCAGCGGAGAGGTTTACTGCGTTTTCCTTGCCATTCCGGCCGGTCTCGACTTCGTAATTGAGACGCTGGTCCTTATCGAGCGTCTGCATGCCGGCGGCTTGCACGGCGCTGATGTGAACGAAGCTGTCGCCCGAACCATCGTCGGGCTGGATGAAGCCATAGCCCTTGTCGGTGTTGAAGAATTTTACGGTGCCGGTCTTCGACATACTGTGTTCCTTTCAGGAAACCGGGTTTCGCCCGCGCGGCAACGTGCCGGTGGGTCGTGCGTCACATCGTTTGATGAAAGGAAGTCGTCGTCTGGATTGCGCCCGGGCCTGTTAGGGCAAACGGCGGTCAGCAAATCTCGAAGTCCGTCGCATTGTCGACGTCAGCGGCGGGCCAGTAACACGTGTGGGCGGATGGACCTAACGATTAAATCAATCGTCCGATTGAGTCCTTCGCGCCACACCCCCGCATATCGAGTCCCCTGATTCTGTGCAGACTCAACATCTTGTGGCGGACACCTTCTGTTCTCTCTGCAGAATGCAGCTGCGGTGAAATCCGCCTGTCGCTTTGCGCTTGACGTGGACTCGCTGAGGACTCACCCTGTGGATAACTACGGACAGGGGAACCCAAATGGGGGTCATAGAGACCACGAAGTCGCGCGTGCAGCGCATTGAAAAAGCAGTAGAACTGCCGCTCGAATTGCCGGTCGGCCGCATTCTCGACGGGGATTGCGTCGAAGCCATGCGCTCGATCCCGACTGCTTCGGTCGATCTGGTCTTCGCCGATCCGCCCTACAATCTCCAGCTGGGCGGCGACCTCAACCGACCTGATGGGAGCATGGTCGATGCCGTGACCGATGAATGGGACCGGTTCGACAGTTTCAAGAGCTATGACGATTTCACCCGCGCCTGGCTGACCGAGGCGAAACGTATCCTCAAGCCAGATGGCGCGCTGTGGGTGATCGGCAGTTACCACAACATCTACCGCGTCGGCGCGATCCTGCAGGATCTGGGCTTCTGGATTCTCAACGATATCGTCTGGCGCAAGTCCAATCCCATGCCCAATTTCAAGGGCACCCGCTTCACCAACGCGCATGAGACGCTGATCTGGGCGAGCCAGGGCGAGAAGGCGAAATACCACTTCAACTACCGCGCGATGAAGACGCTCAATGACGAGCTGCAGATGCGCAGCGACTGGGTGCTGCCGATCTGTAACGGGGCCGAACGGCTGAAGGACGGCGGGACCAAGGTCCACCCTACGCAGAAGCCCGAAAGCCTGCTCTACCGCGTGCTGCTCTCCACGACGGAGAAAGGCGACGTGGTGCTCGACCCGTTCTTCGGCACCGGCACCACTGGCGCTGTCGCCAAGCGGCTTGGCCGCCAGTGGATCGGCTGCGAGCGCGAAGGCGTGTATCGCAAGGCCGCGCTGGCGCGGATCGAGAAGGAGCTCCCGCTCGACGAAAGCGCGCTCACCACCATGCAGAGCAAACGCAGCGCACCCAAAGTGGCTTTCGGTGCGCTGGTCGAAGGCGGCTTCATCACGCCCGGCACGCAGTTGTTCGACAAGAAGCGCCGCTGGATGGCGACGGTGCGGGCAGACGGCTCGCTGGCGTTCGAGAAACAGACCGGCAGCATCCACAGCCTCGGCAAGGATCTGCAAGGCGCACCCAGCTGCAACGGCTGGACGTTCTGGCACTACGAGAATGGCGGCGAAGTCAAACCCATCGACGCCGCGCGGCAGCTTTACCTGCTAAGCGTGGAGGATTGACCGGACGCTTGAGGCGAACTGCACTCCGACAGCACGCGAAATCTATCCCGGGGGGCAAACGACCCGGCTACCTCGGTCGCCCCCCGGGCACCGCGTGGCTCAGGTGGCGATGCCGACCGTTGCTGTCGCGGTGTATCCGTTGGCGACGCTGCCCGACATTTCCACCATCATGGCTTCCTGCTGTGCGTCGGTATTGTCGCTGAAGATGCCGTCGCTTGCCAGGGTGATGGCGTTGAGCGCGTTGACACTGCCTGCGTAAGTCGTGTCCTGCGAATAGATCGTGGTCAGCACATCCTTGGGTATGGCGAACTGCGAGATCAGCACGGCATAACGGCCGGTGGTGGCATTGGTGATGCTCGAGAAGACCTCGAAATGGATGTGCGGATAGCGCCCGCTATAGGTGCCAGGGACAATGGTGGTGAAAGTCACCTGGCCATTTGCGTCAGTGGTTTGCAATCCGCGCAGGAAATCCTCGTCCGGCAAGTTGTACAGCGAGTAATCTCCACTGGCGTCGCAGTGCCAGATATAGATCGCATAGCCTTCCAGTGCGGCGCAGTCCGCATTCACATCGGCCAGCGTGATGGTGAAGGTCAGCTCGACGCCATCGGCGGTGTTGCCTGTCCCCGCGGACGTGCGAATGTCGCTGCGCTGAAACTGGCTCTGGGTGATCACATTGGAAATCGAACCCGAAGACTGGTTGGTCCCGTCGGCGGGGTAGGGGCCATTGGTTTCGCTGGCATAGGCAACGCAATCACCCGTCGTGCCGGTGGAAGTTGCCGTCGGTGTCGGCGTAGGGGTGGGCGTAGAGGTGCCCCCCGAGGTCGAGGTCGAGGTGGAGGTCGAACTCGAGCCCGAGGAGCCGCCACCGCATGCGGCGAGCATGGCGGTGGTCGATGCAAGACCCATCAGACCCAGAGCACGTCTGCGGTTCAGGACCCGCAGTTGTTCAAGATCGGCGGCGAGGCCGGTGTGTTCATGGTCTTCGGGGTGGGTGGCCAGAATGGCAGCAGAATTATCGGTCACAATTTAACTCCGTCTGGCCCCCTCGCCTTTCGGATATTTCCGGAATTTCTGTCCGACAACGAAACAAGTGTATCAATTTGTCAGCTGATTGTAGCGTGATGTTACAATTTTGCCCCAATGGCAGCGTCGGGCAGCAGTTCATCGCCTTAGGTTCGGCGTGAGCACTTGCCATCATTGCCAAACTGTCCTGTGATGCTGGTGAAGAGGAGTTTGTCCCATGATGACATCAGAACATCTGCGCCGCAGCACCTGGCTGGCGGCGGGTTGCGCCATTGCCTTGCTGGCAAGCGGGTGCCAGCAGCAGGGTAGCGCTGCGAATGACCCTGCAGGAGCAAATCTTGATGGAGCAGCGATGGGGCCGGTCGTTGGGGCCAAGGCTCCAATGTTCACCACCAAAGGCGCGCTGGCGGGGCAGCCCTTCGATCTCGATCTTTCCGCCCAGCTGGTGAACGGGCCGCTGGTGCTCTATTTCTTCCCCAAGGTATTCACCAAGGGCTGCACGCTCGAAGCCTATGAATTTGCCGAGAAGGAAGCCGATTTCGCCAAGCTGGGTGCGCGCGTAATCGGCATGTCTGCGGATGACATGGACGGCCTGTCAAAATTTTCGCGCGAAGCCTGCCGCGACAAATTTCCTGTCGCGCAGGCCACACCAGAGATCATGCGCGCCTATAATGTGAAGCTGCCGGATTCGGAAATGGCCAGCCGCACCAGCTTCGTGATCGGGCAGGATGGGATCATCAAATTCGTCCATTCGGACATGGACTATCGCGACCATGTACGGCTGACCTATCAGGCGGTCGAGGAATTGCAGGGCCCGGGGGCGAATACAGCCGAAGCGCAGTAGCACGGGATTTCGCGCCATCCCCAGGATTGCACTTTCCAATTTCCTACCGGCCGCCTCCCGTGCCAAAGACGGGGAATGACACCCGACCTCACCCTCGATTTTCGCTCGATCAATGGCGCATTTTTGACCGACGTCTTTTTTTCGTCTGGACAGTGTAACACGTGTAACACTTCTCCCCGTCCGACCCGGCAGAACCACCCATGACCGATCGCATTACCATCCGTCCCATCGGCCTGGTTCCGGCTCCGCAAAGCGAACATGGCAATGCGATCCGGCTGGCTGGCGGCATGGTTTATGCCAGCCGCTTTGCCGTGGTGTTGCGGCGCGATGGCGTGGTCGCTGGGCGCTGGCTCGCTTCACCCGATACGATCGCGGCGGTGCTGGGGGAACTGCCCGATGCCGTTGGCGCCGAGGCCGAGGCGCAATGGGCCAATCTGGCCAAGGTGCAGCCGCCGCTGCAACTGGGTGAGCGTACCATAAGGCTCGATCAGCCGCAGGTGATGGGCATTCTCAATGTCACGCCCGACAGCTTCAGTGATGGCGGCGAGTTTATGGACAAGCCCGCAGCCCAGCTGGATCAGGCCGCACGAATGGTCGAGGGCGGGGCGGCGATCATCGACATTGGCGGAGAAAGCACGCGGCCCGGTTCGGCCAAGGTGTGGGAAGGCGACGAGATTGCCCGTGTCATGCCGTCGGTCGAGGCCTGCGTGGCGATGGGCGCGGCAGTCAGTATCGACACGCGCAAGGCAGCGGTGATGGAAGCCGCGCTGGCGGCGGGCGCGCATATGGTCAATGACGTGTCGGGGCTGGCGCATGATCCGCGCAGCGCCGAAGTGGTCGCGGCGGCGGGCGTGCCGGTGGTGCTGATGCACGCGCCCGGTGCAGCGGGCGAGGATCTCCACGCAGGCGGAACCTATGCCAATGTTGTGTTCGACGTGTTCGACGCGCTGCGTGACCGACGCGATGCAGCGCTGGCTGCAGGGATTGCAGCCGAGCGCATCATGCTCGATCCGGGCATCGGTTTCGGCAAGTCGCTGGCAGATAATCTGGCACTGATTAACGCGCTGCCGCTGTTCCACGCGCTCGGCCACCCGCTGATGCTGGGGGCAAGCCGCAAGCGCCTGATCGGTGCGCTGAGCAATGAAGCAAGCGCGCACGAGCGGCTGGGTGGCAGCATTGCGCTGGCGGTGAAGGGGATGGACGCAGGCGTGCAACTGCTGCGCGTCCACGATGTCGCCGATACGGTGCAGGCCAGGAATGTGTGGCGCGGATTGCGCGATGCAGCGCTGACCGAATTCGGCGATCTGCCGGCCTAGAGCGAATAGCCGCCGTCGCTGACCAGCACTGCGCCGGTGATGGTGGCGGCGGCATCGGAGAGGAGGAAAGCGATCTGCGCGGCGATCTCGTCTGCGCTGGCATAACGGCCTAGCGGCGTGGCCATGGCCGCCATGGCATCGAGCGCGACAGCGCGGTTGCCGCCATGCTGTTCGACCAGTTCGCGGAAGAACGGCGTCTGGTCCCAGATCGGCGTATCGACTCCGCCCGGCGCGATGGCGTTGACCCTGATGCGGCGCGCGGCACCCTCCTTGGCGGCGACCCTGGCAAGCTGCATCACGCCTGCCTTGGATGCGCCATAGGCGGCGGTGCCCGGCTCGGCCTTGCTGCCCGATACCGAAGCGGTCAGCACTGCGCTGCCGCCATCGCGCAAGGCCCGCATAGCCGCCTGGAGGGAAAGGAAAGTGCCGTCGAGATTGATGCCCAACACCCGCCGCCATTCGGCGAAATCCAGAT
>CBFGON010000083.1:0-11022 GCA_965650395.1 uncultured Qipengyuania sp.
CGGTGTTGCTCGCAAGTTCGCTACGCGGGGCAATCATGCCATTGCGCTCGACCGCGACTTTGGCCGGGTCAAGCTCAAGCTCGCGCACAAGTTCGGCGATGTTGGAAGCGTTAGAGCGGCGGAGCTCGCCGTTGACGGTAAGGGAGATTGGGGCAGTCATGGTGCCCGTCACTTAGTCTCCGCAGCGCTCCTTGCAAGCGGAGGAATGCGCATGGCGCAGGTTGAGGATATGGCCAAGCGACACCAGCGCGACACCGATGATCGTCAAAACCGCTTCCTTATAGCCATGTGGGGCCGCCAACGCACCGCCCATGAATGTCAACCCGGTCATGGCGATGACGAAAGGCGCAGCCATGCGGTGACGCAGCGCACCCCAGCCGATTGCGACCGCCGCAACAAGCGTGGCAATCACCAGACCGACGCGGTGGATTTCAGGGGCAAGGAAGAACTCGCCGCCCAGACCCAGACCCGAAACAATTACGATACTGGCAAGGCAGTGAATCGCGCACAGCGCCGACAGGCCGATGCCCAGCCGGTCGAGTCGCCGACGAATCGGTGAAATGGCGCGTTGCAACATGTCATGCGAGATATGTGACAATGTAACGCGATTCAAGGGTGCGCGGCCGGAATATTGGCTATTTGTCGCTTGCCGTGGTCTTTATGTCGCTTGCCCGGTTTGCACTTGCTCTTCAGCGCCGAGGCGTCAAACAGGCCCGCCATGAATCGCAGACCATATAATCCTCGCCCACTCGCGCTTGCGACATGGCTGTTAGTCGTCGCCATCATGGTTGTGCTGATGGTCGCCGTGGGCGGCATCACCCGGCTTACTGAGAGCGGGTTGTCGATCACGCAATGGAAGCCGATTACTGGCGCAATCCCGCCTCTGACCGAGGCCGCATGGCAAGCCGAGTTCGCGCTTTATCGGCAGACTGGCGAATATCTCAATGTGACCGGCCCTGCGGGAATGGACCTCGGCGCGTTCAAGTTCATCTTCTTTTGGGAATGGTTCCACCGTCTGCTTGGACGGCTGATTGGCCTTGCGTTTGCGCTGCCGCTTGCATGGTTCTGGATTCGACGCGCCATCCCTCGCGGTTATTTGTGGCGTCTGCTGGCCTTGCTCGCACTGGGCGGCCTGCAAGGCGTATTTGGCTGGTTCATGGTCAAAAGTGGGCTGGCAGGGACAATGACAGACGTCAGCCATTTCTGGCTCTCGATCCATCTGCTGACCGCCTTTTTCACGCTTGGCGGTCTGGTGTGGACCGCGTTGGACCTGCGGCAGCTCGCGCGGGGCAATGGCAGTCCTGCGCGGTGGACTGCCACGGCAAGCTGGGTCGGGGCGATCCTGTTCATCCAGCTTTTGCTGGGCGCATGGGTGGCTGGGCTCAATGCGGGGCTGGCGAGCGATAGCTGGCCGTTGATGCAGGGCCGACTTGTGCCCGAATATGACAGCACCCGCGGCTTCTTCTGGGCAGCAACGCATGATCCATTCCTGATCCACTTCCTCCACCGCTGGTGGGCGTGGGTCGCGGTGATCGCGCTGGTGGTGATGGCGCGGAAGGTCAGGCCGTTGGAGCGACGCGCTTCAGCGGCAATCCATTCTGCTTTCGGTACGCAGATCCTGCTTGGCATCGCTACGGTGATGACCGGAGTGATGCTGTGGATCGCTGTCGCGCATCAGGTCATCGGCGCACTGCTTGTGGTCAGCTTCGCTTGGGGGGCGCATGTTCTCGGGAGGCGTGCATGAGCGCGCTGATCTATTGCCCCTTTCCCGATGCCGCGACGGCAGAGCAGATAGGCGCGCAACTGCTCGGCGAAGGCCTGATCGCCTGCATCAATATCGGCGGACCGATCCGTTCACTCTTCGTCTGGCAAGGGGAGCGGGGTGAGGGGGAGGAATGCCCCGCACTGCTCAAGACTCACGTTTCGCTGCTGCATAAAGCCATGAAACGGCTGGAAGACTTGCACCCATACGATTGTCCGGCAATATTGGGGTGGCCCTGCGAGGCCGGTACCGCGGCGGACAACTGGCTTGCAGGGCTTGATGGGGGTCGCACAGATGAAGGACTGCAACCGTAGAACGGCGATAGGCGCGCTTGCGGCCGGACTGGCAATGCCACTGCTCGGTGCGCCGCTTAAACTTGCCGCCCGCGGGCAACCCATCGCCTTTCCCGCAAGACCCGTGCTCTTGAGCCGCGAGCTCGAGCGCGACCTCGGGCAGCACGAAAGCGTGCTTGTGGTGCGAACTTGGGATTGCAGTTTCGCGCAGATTGGTGCGGGGGCTGCAATTGCTGCGAAGCAAGTTGCCAGCCGAGTGACCGCACCACCTGCGCTTGCCGCCCTGGCCGAGATCGAGCGCGACCGCAAAGTGAGCGGACTGTTCCCGATGCAACTCGACCGGGCAGGCCTGATCGTTGGTTGGCCTGACGAGGGCAAGTCGGGTATCGAACCGGCTGTCGCCCATGCGCTCGAGAGGCTTGAGGCGCTCGATCTTTCGCACGCCGAAGATGCAGACGCGCGGCGCTATTTCGCGGAAATTGGCAAGACAGCCGCTGCGCTGGTCAGTCAGGTACCGCGCGACTTGTTCTTTCCAGCCGAGGGCCGCAGCAGCGATAAGCGAGCCATGACCCTACCCGACGGGACAAGCGGGAGTTATGAAGTGACCATCGAAGCAAGGGCCAAACCTTCTTCTGGCCTGCTCGATTACAGCGAGAAGCGCATTGTCACCCGTATCGGGGGTAGCGAAAGGACGGCGCGAGAACGCTGGTCAATTGCCTGACTCAAAGCAGGGAGTATTATTTTACCCCATACGAGACCCGCAGAATCGCTTGACTGACGGGCCATTGATCGCCATTTGCGCCTCGCTTCGCGGTTCCGGCTCTGTTCGGATTCGCGCTGAATAGGACGCGCCCATGGGCGCGGCAAACACGAGAAAATGGACATCCAGCCATGAAGGCTCTTACGAAGGCCACCCGGTCGATCAAGCCGGCCGAGGTCGAAAAGCAGTGGCACATCATCGACGCCGAAGGGCTCGTGGTGGGTCGCCTTGCGGCAATCGTCGCCAATATCCTGCGCGGCAAGCATAAGCCGAGCTTCACCCCGCACGTCGATTGCGGTGACCACGTTATCATCCTCAACGCAGGCAAGGTGGTTTTCACCGGCAAGAAGATGAACGACAAGGTCTATTACAAGCACACCGGCCACCCCGGCGGCATCAAGGAAACCACTCCGGCCAAGGTGCTGGAAGGCCGTTTCCCCGAGCGCGTGCTTGAAAAGGCCGTGCAGCGCATGATCCCGCGCGGTCCGCTGGGCCGTGCCCAGATGAAGGCGCTCCACCTCTATGCCGGCACCGAGCATCCGCATGACGGCCAGAAGCCGACCGTGCTCGACGTTGCCTCGATGAACCGCAAGAACAAGGCTGCAGCATAATGGCTGACGAACAGAACACCGAAACCGTCTCGGATCTCGCCGATCTGAAGACCATCGCCGGCGATGCCCCGCAGGGTGATGCTGCCGAGATTGCTGCCAAGGCCGACGTTCCCCTGCGCGAGCAGGAGCTCGACAAGCAGGGCCGCGCCTATGCCACCGGCCGCCGCAAGGACGCCACAGCACGCGTCTGGCTGAAGCCCGGTACCGGTAAGGTCACTGTCAACGGCCGCGACCAGGAAGTGTATTTCGCACGTCCGACGCTGCGTCTTGTTATCGACCAGCCTTTCGCGATCACCGATCGTCAGGGCCAGTATGACATCGTCGCAACCGTCAAGGGCGGCGGCCTTTCGGGCCAGGCCGGTGCAGTCAAGCACGGTATCGCCCAGGCGCTCGCCAAGTACGAACCTGCGCTGCGTTCGACGGTCAAGGCCGCCGGCTTCCTGACCCGCGACAGCCGCGTGGTCGAGCGCAAGAAGTACGGCCGGGCCAAGGCTCGCCGCAGCTTCCAGTTCTCGAAGCGCTAATCCGATTCCATCCGATCTTCACGATCACCGAGGAAAGGCGGTTCCGCAAGGAGCCGCCTTTTTTCTTGTCCGCGATCAGCGTTGCAACATCATGATACCCCAGGCGAGCCCGGCACCAGCCAGGAAGATTGGCCAGCTCCAGTACCAGTTGTAGTCCTGATATTCGACCAGATGGATTGCCATCTGTCCGCCATGCGAGCCTTGCTTGCCCACGATCATGGATATGACGCCCGACAGGATTGCGCCGAGCGGGACTGCCTTGATCAGTTCCATCGTGATTACCCCCTGACGCCGGCCTAAATGCCGCAATAGCGTTCAGGAAATCTCGACCGGAAGGGTTAACCGGCGAGCTACCCTGTCAATATACCGGCGGGTCGACGCGGGGAATCTGCCGGATTGGCGCGACCGGGTCGCCCGGTTCGCGCGGCGGCAGGGCATCCTCTGGGACATCGTCGATCTGCATGTCGCGGGTCGGAATGTCCTCCAGATTCCGCACACGAACTGAGAGAGAATTCCCGTCCCATTCTATCTCGTTGAAGCTGGGCGGGGTCGAGCGAGTGCGTTTGGACAATGTCCCAGCGCCTATCATCCTAACCGGCCCTTCAGGCGTGTCTTCCATGATGTCGAACGCATCATGGACATGGCCGGACAGCACCGCTTCGACCTTACGCTTGGCCAGTTCGCGCAGCGCGCGGTCGCCATGCTTGGTCAGCGCCGTGCCTGCAGTGCCCACTTCACGCAAGGGGTGATGCGCCGCGACCAGCACGCGGGTTCCTTCGGGCAGGGCATCAATGGCATCGAGACAGCGACGCAGCGCCCGCGATGAAATCCAGCCCTTCGACCAGTTAGCGCGTGGCTGCATCCGCACGGCAGTCTTTAGCGAAACGATCGCGAGCGAGCCGAGATCGAGTTCCTTTTCAACCTTCTCTTCCATCCCCCTGAACCTGCGATAGGGCGCAAGAAAGCGTTCTGCCGGGTTGAAATAGGGCATGTCGTGATTGCCAACTTCGACCGTGACAGGTGCCTGGAGCGAATTGATCCATTGCACCGCCGCTGCAAATTCGCGGTGCCGCGCGCGCATGGTCAGATCGCCTGTGATCGCCACCGCATCGGGTCGCTTCTCGTCGATTTCCTGCTTCACCCAATCGAGTGCGCGGTTGTTTTCAAGCCCGAAATGGATGTCGGAAAGGTGGAATATCCGCCGAAAGTCAGAAGCCATAATGCGTGGCTAGCAGATCGACCTCGCAAGGGGCTACCGTGAATCGTGCGCTGGTACCGAGCGTAGCGGGCTCGCCGTCGATCAGCACCTGGACAGGAGACCCGTCGCAATTCTCCAGCGTCACTTCATCGACCAGCCCCAATCGCGTATGCGGGCCTTCGCGGAAGTTGCGGCGCAGCAGAGCGAGGCTTTGCTGGAGAATCTCGCCCGCACCTTCAGCGTGGTAGGCATCGAGTTGCATTCCGCGATGACTGGGAGTGAACTCAATCAGAGGATAGCCATCCTCGCGCCCGAGGCGGGGATTCTGACAGCGAATCATCGACCCGCCAGTGGTTTCGGCGAGCGCTTCGCTCGCGCCGCCGGCAATTCCGGCGATATCGAAATCGCGCATCGCCTCGCGCACGCTGACCCAGGCCGTGCCCGGTCCGGCCAACAGGCCCGCAAGTGCATCCCCCTGCTCGCTACGAGCCATCAGAGGCCGAACGGGACGCGAAGCACCGGCGGCGAGGCGCGAAATGATCGTCTCGAGTTCGGCAGTCGGCCCATGTAGTCGCTTGCTCAGCAGGTTCATCGTGCCGCCGGGAAGGACCATGACCTGGCCGCCCCAGCCGTAGAGATTGGTGAGTGCCGCGTTGAGCGAACCATCGCCGGTGAAAATGGCCAGCAAGCCGATGCCTGCCTGATCGAGTTGCTGCGCTGAAAACAGCTCCTCGTCAGGAAAGCCAATCTTGTGTTCGACCTTAAAGCCATGGTCCGCGAGCGTCCGCTCGAGCGCCGCCACTGCATCGTCGGTGTTGCTGCCGCTGCGCGAGTTTGTCAGCAGCCAGAGTGCCTTATGCATGTCCATACCGGCATAGCGCAGAGATCGGTGACGGGTTCCCGCAGATTCAAATGCGCCGGGTGAGGACCAGCCAGGCAGTGAGGAAGTTGACAAGGCTGTATACGGCATAGGCAACCGCAGCTCCGGCCCAGCCATTGCCCGCCAGCAACATGGCAGCAAGCAGCACGAAGAATTCGAACCACAATGAAAAACGGCCGCCCGATTGCCGATAGTATCCCGGCAGCGCATCAAGCATGGGGTGCCCGCTCTCCAACACCGCCTTGTGAACGGCGAAGTTGGCTATGCCGAGACCGAAGAGAACCAATAGAAACATCGCCCACCAAAGATAGGAATGCTCTCCGCCGATTGCCAATCGCGCTTCGTCGGACCGGCCATGCACCGGTCTCGAAACCGATGGCCTTTGTCGATGGGGCGGCGCATTTGCGCGTGTTTTGGGGCCAGATGACATGCGCGGCGGCCCCCAACCACCGCATTCCCCGCCTCGCTCCTATCCCCGGAGCGGGGCACAGGGGAACCCGAAGCTGACGCAGAGCAGCCAGCATGCGCAGACTGTCGACCCCCAGTCCGCTTGCCTGACCCCGGCCGGATCGCAGTCCCCCGGCCGGGGCTTTCCTTTAGCGGCCAGCCATTCCTTTGACCTTGGGCAGGTAGGTGCGACCGATGCGCAGCGTTTCGCCATCTTCCATCTCGGCCGACCACACTCCCAGCCCATCATGGCGTAGGCCCTTGATCCGGTCCTTGCGCAGGATCGTCGAGCGGTGGATGCGGATGAATTTAGCCGGATCGAGCCGCTGTTCGAGGCCGGCGATCGTTTGCAACAGCAGGTAGGAACGATCCCCGACATGCAGCCGGACATAGTCTCGCTCGGCATCGATGCGCGAAACTTCCTCGGTGTCGATACGAATCAGTTCTGAACGATGCGGGATCCACAATTCGTCGAGCCATTGGCTGTCGCTGCGCTCGCTGTCACCGCGACGCGCGAGGGCACGCTGGATGGCACGCTCGAGCCGTTCGGGCTTGACCGGCTTGAGGACGTAGTCGACCGCATCGAGATCGAAGGCTTCGACCGCGTAATTGTCATGCGCGGTAACGAAGACCACCGCGGGAGGGTTCGCCTGTTTCGACAGCGCCTTGGCCACCGAAAGTCCGTCGACTTCGGGCATGGTCATGTCGAGCAGCAGCAAGTCGGGAGAAAGCGCTTCCGCCAGGCGCAAGGCCTGTGCCCCGTCACTAGCGGTGCCGACAACCGCCAGGTCGCCCATCTTGGCGCAGATCACTTGCATCCGCTCAACCGCCAGCGGCTCGTCATCGACGATCAGCGTGCGCAGCTTTTCGCCATTAACGTCACCCATGTCGCACCATCGGCAGCCTCAATTCGGTCTCATAGCCGTCGACCGAAGGGCCCGACGCAATGCTTGCTTCATTGCCGAAGCGCGCTTCCAGCCGGTCGCGAACATTGGCGAGACCTATGCCGAAGCCGCCAGAATGGCTTGCCGGAAGGCCCGGGCCATTATCGGAAACTGTCAGTACCAGCCGCCCGTACTCCTCGCGCGCCGCGATTCGGATGGTCACGGGGCGGGCGCTGGCCGACACACCATATTTGACCGAATTCTCGACCAGCGGCTGGAGAATCATGCCTGGCACCTTCAACGAAGCCAGTTCGTCGGGCAGGTCGACCCGTACCTTGAGCCGGTTGGGAAAGCGCACAGCTTCAATCTCGAGATAATGTTCCTGCAGATCGATTTCGTCATCGAGGCTGACATCGCCGGTCGAATCTTCGGCAAGGCTGTGGCGATAGAAGCGCGAAAGCGACTGGATCATCTGTTCCGCCCGCTCGCCCTTGCCGGTCATTACCAGTGCGGATAGCGAATTGAGCGTGTTGAACAGGAAATGCGGGTTCACCTGATAGCGCAGTGACCGCAGTTCGGAAGCTTTGGCAGCGCCGCGCAAGCGCTCGCCCTCGCGCTCCGCCTCGCGCGCCCTCACTCCGGCAAGTAGTGCGAAATAGAGCGCCGCCCATGCAATGAGGAGGAAGAACTGGCTGAAGGCCAACTCGATCAAGCGCACCCACTGATCACGTTCTGTCTCGCCGGGCAGGATGACGCGCCCCGGGATGGGGGTTGGTGTTGGGCGCATCGAATCGTCGATTTCGCCCTCGCGCGCAGAAGGGCCTTCAATGATGACATTGCCCGCTTCGTCACGCCGCAACGAGAAGCCGCGTTCGGCAGCCAGCTTGGTTTCGAACTGACGCTGGAGATCGGCGAAAACCATCTGGTTGGTCTGCGCGATGAGCAGGGAAGTCGGCACGGCAAGAAACACCGCTGCGGTGACCTGCAGGGCCAGCGAGCGATGGTCGAACAGCCGCAGGATCAGCCACAGCAGGAAAGTCGCACCCATGCCAGCCGCGACGACGGCAAACCGCCGCCACAGCATTTCGGCCTGAAGGTCGAGCCCGACAATCCAGCCGCGCGTGGTGAAAATGATGAAATAGCAGGCCCACAGTCCCAGAATCGAGATCAGTACCGTTTTCAACGGTACGCGTGGGCGTGCGTCGCCAAGTTCGAAATTGCCGGTCAAAACAGGCAATCAATGTCCGTTATCGGCGGCAAAAGCCAGCGCCGCCGTCGACGGCGCTGCACCTTTGGTCGAGCGCCACGTTATTCGGCGAGGTCGAAATCCTGTTCGGCAATTCGGCGCTTCCATTCAGCAGGCGCGAGCGTGTGGACATTATTGCCCCGCGCATCGACGGCCACAGTCACCGGCATGTCCTCGACCTCGAACTCGTAAATCGCTTCCATGCCAAGGTCTTCAAAGGCCACGACGCGTGCGCCCTTGATCGCGCGGCTGACCAGATAGGCCGCGCCGCCCGTCGCCATGAGATATGCGACCTTGAAGCGGCTGATGACCTCCACGGCATTGTGTCCGCGCTCAGCCTTGCCGATCATGGCGAGCAGGCCGAGGTCCAGCATCATCTCGGTGAATTTGTCCATCCGCGTGGCGGTAGTCGGCCCTGCCGGGCCGACGACTTCGCCCATCACAGGGTCGACCGGGCCGACATAATAGATCGCGCGACCCTTGAAATCGACGGGCAGCTGCTCGCCCTTGGCCAGCATGTCCTGGATACGCTTGTGCGCGGCATCGCGGCCGGTGAGCATCTTGCCCGTAAGCAGCAGGCGGTCGCCATCCTGCCAGCTGGCCACTTCTTCTTGCGTAAGATGGTCGAGATCGACGCGCTTCGCCGCCGCATCGGGCTGCCAGGTGACTTGCGGATATTCGTCGAGCCTGGGCGGTTCGAGATAGGCCGGGCCCGATCCATCGAGCGTGAAATGCGCATGGCGCGTGGCGGCGCAATTGGGGATCATCGCCACCGGCTTGCCCGCTGCGTGGCAGGGTGCATCGAGAATCTTCACGTCGAGCACGGTCGAAAGCCCGCCCAGCCCTTGCGCGCCGACACCTTGCGCATTGACTGCATCATAGATGTCGATCCGTAGCTGCTCGAGATCGGTTTGCGCACCGCGCTCCTTGAGCTGGCCCATGTCTATCTGTTCCATCAGGCTGAGCTTGGCCAGCTTCATGCAGTGCTCTGCCGTGCCGCCTATGCCGATGCCAAGCATCCCCGGCGGGCACCAGCCCGCCCCCATCGAGGGAAGCTGCTCCACCACCCAATCGACGATATTGTCGCTTGGGTTCATCATCTTGAATTTGGACTTGTTCTCGCTGCCGCCGCCCTTGGCCGCGACATCGATCGATACTGTGTCACCCGGCACCATCTCGACCGACAGCACACAGGGCGTGTTGTCGCGCGTATTGCGACGGGTGAACGCGGGGTCGGCGAGGATCGAGGCGCGCAGCTTGTTGTCGGGATTGTTATAGGCCTGCCGCACACCTTCATCGACTACATCCTGCAGGCTCCGCTGCGTATCGAGGCGGCAGTTCATGCCCCATTTTACGAACACATTGACGATGCCCGTATCCTGACAGATCGGGCGGTGGCCTTCGGCGCACATGCGGCTGTTGGTAAGAATTTGCGCAATCGCATCCTTCGCCGCGGGCCCTCTTTCTGCTTCATAGGCAATGCCCAGTGCGCGGATATAGTCCATCGGGTGGTAATAGGAGATGTACTGGAGTGCGTCGGCAACGCTCTCGATCAGGTCCTCTTCCTTGATGATTGTCATGTCGCTCATCGCCGCGCATTCCCATGTTGCAGATTTGCGCTCCCCGATAGGCGCGTTTGGCGGCATCGGTCAAAGCGCTTGGCCGCAATAGGTCTTGCGCCTAAGGCAACTGGAGCTTGCACAAGCGTGTTATTGTTGTAATACAGCTCGCGGATACCATGACCCAGACCACAATCTCTTCCCCTGACCACGCCGCAGCCCGCAAGGCGATGATCGACAGCCAATTGCGCACCAGCGGCGTCAACGAAGCCTTCGTGCTCGAACGGATGGGCGCCGTTGCGCGTGAGGATTTCGTGCCTGAGAGCGCCCGGGGAACCGCCTATATGGATCGCGCGATCCGGCTGGGTGAAGGTGGATTCCTTGCTGCCCCGCTGTTCCACGGCGCGATGTTGGCCGAAGCGCGTCCCGTTACCGAAGACAAGGTTCTCGTGGTCGATGCCGGCAGCGGTTACCTGCCCGCACTGGTCGAACCGATGGTCGATTCGATCACCGTCGCCGCGCCCGACAGGGCCGCAGACGGCAAGGTAAAGGGCAGCTACTCGCTGATCCTCGTCGACGGCGCGATCGAACATGTTCCGGCGAGCCTCGCCAAGCTGGTTGCCGAAGGCGGCAGGATCGTCACCGGGCTGGTCGATCGCGGTGTCACCCGCCTCGCCACCGGACGCAAGGCAGGCAAGGCGCTGGCACTGCTGCCCCTTGCCGAAATGGGCATCCCGCGTCTCGGCGCATTTGACAAGCCGGAAAGCTGGAGCTTCTGAATGCACCCCGGAGGGTTCGTGAAAAGACTGACTGTTTCAGCGAGCCTGATTGCGCTCGCCGCCACTGCCGTGCCTGCGC
>CBFGON010000084.1:0-11016 GCA_965650395.1 uncultured Qipengyuania sp.
AAATCACAGATGCTATCCTGACCTATGTTGATGGCGGATTGAAGTTCTCGATCGGCCAGCACAACAATTTCCAAGGGCTGGATGAGCTGACCAGCAGCCTCAACATTTCGATGCTCGAACGCGCCGCCTATACCGACGCATTCGGGTTCGAACGTCGGGTTGGTGCGTCGCTGCAGTATGGAACAGGCGATCTTCTCCTTCAGGGCGGTGTATTCACCGACAATCTCGGCGACCTGTCGAACAACAACTGGAGCACGGATGGCCGTGTCGTGTTCATGCCCAAGCTGGGCAAGGCACAGCTGCATCTCGGCGGTTCAGTCCATTACACCAACCTCGAAAGCAGCAGCACGGTTCGCTATCGCCAGCGACCCTTCGTCCATTTCACAGACGAACGCTTCATCAATACCGGCACCCTCGATGCAAACGGCGAATTTGGCCTGGGCATCGAAAGCGCGATTATCTCGGGTCCGTTTCACGCGGCCGCTGAAGGCTTCTGGCAGTCCGTTGACCGACCCGGCGCGCTGACCGATCCCACCTTCTTCGGCGGATACGTTGAAGCTGGATTCTTCCTCACCAAAGGTGACTCGCGTGGCTACAAGGGCGGCATCTTTGACCGGGTGAAGCCCAAAAAGGAAGTCGGCGAAGGCGGATTTGGTGCGGTCCAGATTGTCGCCCGCTACGACTATCTCGACCTGAACGATGGCGACATCCATGGAGGGACGCAAAATGGATTTGGCGCCTCGCTGATCTGGACACCAACCGATTACACGCGCTTTATGCTCAACTATGGACGGATGGATTATGACGATGCTGTCTATGCGACTGCATCAGGCGATTCGTCATACGCTGTAGATGCCTTCGGTGTGCGCGCGCAGGTCGATTTCTGATCGCTACGAGCGAGCGGAAACATCAATAATTTGCCCAGTCCCAAACGAAAGTCACACTCTTGTCGTCAGTGTGTAACAATTCCGCGCTCATGCGCGGCTAGTTCGACACCAAAGGGAACTACCATGACCAAGACCGTCAAATTCGCACTCGTCGCCGCCTCGGCCCTTGCTCTCACCGCTTGCGGTGGAAACGCCGGCGCATCACGCGATCAGATCAAGGCCGTCGGTTCTTCGACTGTCTATCCTTTCGCCAAGGCCGTTGCCGAGACTTTCACGCGCGATCATCCCGACTTCAAGTCGCCGATCATCGAATCGACCGGGACTGGTGGCGGCATCAAGCTGTTTTGCCAGGGCGTCGGCGCTCACACACCCGATATTGCTAATGCCTCGCGTCGCATGAAGGCCGAGGAATTCAAGACGTGCCAGCAGAATGGCGTCACTGACGTCATCGAGATTCAAGTTGGTCTCGACGGGATCGCGCTCGCCTCCACCAAGGGCGGCATCACGATGAATCTCACACCCAAGATCGTTTATGAAGCGTTGGCTGCAACGCCGTATGGCAAGCCGCAGACCGCCAAGAACTGGTCGGACGTCGATCCCTCGCTGCCCGATCTGCCTATCCTTGTTTATGGTCCGCCCAGCACTTCGGGCACGCGCGATGCGTTGAAGGAACTGATCCTCGAGGCCGGCTGCAAGACCGACGAAGCCACTGCCGCGCTCAAGGATAGCAACGAAGACGAATTCAAGAAGGTTTGCACCGAAGTCCGCGCTGACGGTGCCTATGTCGATCAGGGCGAACAGGACAACCTCATCGTCCAAAAGATCGAAGGCAACAAGAATGCAGTGGGGATTTTCGGCTACTCCTACCTTGAGGAGAATGCAGACAAGGTGCAGGGCCTCAACATGAATGGCGTTGCCCCGACCTATGAGAACATCGCTAGCTTCACCTATCCGGGCGCGCGTCCGCTTTACATCTACGTGAAGAAGGCACACCTCGACGCCATCCCCGGCCTCAAGGAATTCCTCGCTCAATGGACGACGATGTGGGTAAAGGATGGCCCGCTCGCCAAGATCGGACTGGTTGCGTCGCCTGACGACGTGATGGCCAAGGCCAATGCGTCCGCGACCGCCCACACGCTGCTCGACGGCGCCGAGCTCAAGTAAGGACGCGAAAGCACACTCATGTCGCCAACCATTCTGCTCCTCCTGGCCCTGGGCCTCGGACTCGCCGGATGGTTGGCGGCTCGTGCGCGGGCATGGACATTCCGCCGCGCCAGCCCCGACGGACGGATTGCCAGCCTGCCGAGCTACCACGCGTGGTATGTTGCGCTCTGGATATTACTGCCCGTACTAGCCTTCGTCACGCTGTGGAGCACAATCGCACCCGGCCTGATCACCCAATCGGTACTGGCTACTCCGGCAGCAGAGCAGCTTCCTGCATTCGGTTTCCAGCGGCAGACGATCCTCGATGAAGCGCAAGCAGTGGCCACCGGCGGCGCTGCAGGTGTGTTCAACCCGCTCGCCAAGGAGTTCATCGAACCTTATCGAGTGGCTATTTCGCGCTACAATTGGATCGGCATCGCCGCGACGCTGATAATCGCCTTCCTTGGCGGTGCATGGGCCTTTCTGCGTCTCAAACCTGATTTTGCCGCTCGAACCAAGGTCGAGAAGATCGTCATGGCGATCCTGCTTGGTGCATCGCTGGTCGCCATCCTGACCACGATCGGCATTTTCGCCAGCCTCGTTTTCGAGACGCTGCGCTTCTTCGGCATGGTCAACCCGCTCGATTTTCTGTTCGGAACCCATTGGGGCCCCGACCCGATGGGTAGCGCGGACAATCCCGATCCCTCCCGTTACGGTGCTATTCCTCTGTTCTGGGGCACGCTGTTCATCGGCGCGATTATCGCCATGATTGTGGCAATCCCGCTTGGCCTGATGAGCGCCATTTATCTGACGCAGTATGCCCACCCCTCGCTGCGCAAATGGGTCAAGCCTGCGCTGGAGATCCTCGCCGGCGTGCCGACAGTCGTTTACGGCTATTTCGCCGCACTCACTATTGCTCCGGCAATCCGCGACATTGGGCTTTCACTGGGGATGGCCAATCCGTCCAGCGAGAGCGCCCTCGCTGCCGGTCTGGTGATGGGGGTGATGATCATCCCCTTCGTCTCTTCGATGGCCGACGACAGCATTGCGGCCGTTCCGCAGGCAATGCGCGATGGCAGCCTTGCCATGGGCGCAACCACCAACGAGACAATCCGCCGGGTTCTCATCCCTGCCGCACTTCCCGGTATCGTCGCAGGCATCATGCTGGCGGTCAGCCGTGCCATTGGCGAAACGATGATTGTCGTCATGGCCGCTTCGACCGCCGCCAACCTCAGCGCCAACCCGCTCGAAGCCATGACCACGGTAACGGTGCAGATAGTCGCCATGCTGACCGGTGAAGGCAGCTTCGATCATCCGGCAACGCTGAGTGCCTTTGCACTGGGTTTCGTGCTGTTCCTTGTAACACTCGCTCTCAATTTCATCGCCCTGCGCGTCGTCAAGAGGTTCCGCGAAGCTTATGAATGAGCATATCGCCCCCACGCGCACGCCGGCATTCGAAGCGCGGCTGAAAAAGCGCTACGCTGCAGAGAAGCGGTTCAAGGCTTTGGGCCTGGGCGCAATCCTGTTCTCGATCGCGGTGCTGATCTATCTGCTCGGCACAATGACGCTCAACGGTATCGGCGGCTTTCAGCGCGCCGAACTGGAAGTGCCAATCGATTTCACCCAGGCCGAGATCACGGTCGATCCGTCCTTGATGGGATTACCAGGCGATGTGCAATCGCTCGAAGCGCAAGGCCTGCCCCAACTGGTGGCTGTTGCCGCGCAAAAGTCTCTGGGCGAAGAAGCTGCAGCGCAAGTTGGCGATCAGGCCTGGCGCGATGTGGCGAATGAAATCGTCGCCGACCCCACCATCGTGCAGCGCCAGCAGACATTCTGGCTTCCTGCAAGTGCCGCGCTGGCATCGGGCTCCAAGGGGGAAGGCAGCGCCGAAATGCAGGCGCTTGCCGGCCAGCTGTCTGCCAGCGGAAAATTGGAGAGCAATTTCGACGCTGGTTTCCTGACCCGTTCCGATGCCACCAATCCTCAGCAAGTCGGCATCTGGGGCGCACTCAAGGGTTCGATGCTGACGATGCTCGTGACCTTGTTGCTGGCCTTCCCGATTGGCGTTCTGGCCGCTCTTTACCTCGAAGAATATGCGCCGAAGAACAAATGGACCGACCTGATCGAGCTGTCGATCAACAACCTTGCTGCGGTTCCCTCGATCATCTTCGGTCTGCTCGGGCTTGCGGTATTCCTGTGGATTTTCCCCAATTACCGCTCTGCTCCGCTGATCGGCGGGATGACGCTGGCGCTGATGACCATGCCGGTGATCGTCATTTCCGGCCGCAATGCAATCAAGGCGGTTCCGCCCAGCATTCGTGACGGTGCGCTCGCCATCGGTGCTTCGCCGGTGCAGGTTGTGTTCCACCATGTTCTGCCGCTTGCCCTGCCTGGCATCCTGACCGGCACAATCATCGGCATGGCGCGTGCGTTGGGCGAAACCGCACCCCTGCTGATGATCGGCATGCGCGCATTTGTCGCTACTCCGCCGGAAGGGTTTACGGCTCCCGCCACCGTTCTGCCGATGCAGATCTTCCTGTGGTCGGATGAAATCGATCGCGGCTTCGTGGAACGCACAAGTGCCGCTATCATCATCCTCCTGCTGTTCCTCTTGCTGATGAACGGCCTCGCCATCTACCTGCGCAACAAATTCGAGAAAAGCTGGTGACCGTAGTCCACCCTAACCTCAACGTTATCGACGCCAAGATGAAGGCGCGCGACGTCAGCGTGTTCTATGGCGAGAAGCAAGCCATTGACGACGTGTCGATCGATATTCCAGCGAAGTATGTGACGGCCTTCATCGGACCGTCCGGCTGCGGCAAATCGACCTTCCTGCGCACGCTCAATCGCATGAACGACACGATCCCGTCGGCGCGGGTCGAAGGGGAGATCACGCTCGACGGGGACGATATCTACCGCTCGAAGATGGACGTGGTGCAGCTGCGCGCTCGCGTAGGCATGGTATTCCAGAAGCCCAACCCCTTCCCCAAGTCGATTTACGAGAACATCGCATACGGCCCCAAGATCCACGGGCTGGCCGAAGGCAAGGACGAACTCGACGCGATTGTGGAACGCTCGCTGCGCCGTGCCGGTCTTTGGGAAGAAGTCAAAGATCGACTGTCGGACAGCGGCACCGCACTTTCGGGCGGCCAGCAGCAGCGCCTGTGTATCGCTCGCGCCATTGCGGTGGATCCTGAGGTTATTCTGATGGACGAGCCCTGCTCGGCGCTTGACCCGATTGCCACCGCCAAGATCGAGGAACTGATTGACGAGCTGCGCGGTCGCTTCGCCATCGTGATCGTGACACACTCCATGCAGCAGGCGGCCCGCGTCAGCCAGCGCACCGCATTCTTCCACCTCGGAAAGATGGTGGAATACGGCCGGACTTCTGACATATTCACCAACCCGCTCGAGCAGCGGACCCAGGATTACATCACAGGGCGTTACGGCTGATGCAGGAACACACCGTCAAGGCATTCGACGAAGACATCACTCGCCTGCGCGGCCTGATCGCGGAGATGGGCGGACTGGCCGAGGTTGCCATCCAGGAAGCGCTCGACGCGCTGGTCAAGGGTGACGACGATCTGGCCAAGAAAGTGGTCAAGGGCGACAAGAAGATCGATGCGCTCGAAAGCGAGATCGACCGGCTGGCCGTGCGCATCATCGCTTTGCGCGCGCCAATGGCGGACGATCTGCGCGAAGTCATTGCTGCGCTGAAAATCGCCGGCGTGGTAGAACGCATTGGCGACTATTCGAAGAACATCGCCAAGGCCAGCCGCGAGATCGGCGACCACCGCAAGCAGTTCGAACCGCTGACATTGCTTCCGGCCATGGCCGAAGTGGCCATCGACATGGTCCACGATGTCCTCACCGCCTATGCTGCGCGTGATCCCGAACTGGCCAAGGAAGTGATCGCGACCGACGAGAAGGTCGACGCCTTCTATAATTCGATCTTCCGCAATCTTGTCAGCCACATGGTCGAGAATCCGTCCACGATATCAAGCGCCGCTCAACTACTGTTTGTGGCGCGCAATCTCGAACGCATTGGCGATCACGCGACAAATGTTGCCGAAATGGTGCATTTTGCCGCAACTGGCCATTATCCTCCCGATGAGGATGGTTGACATATTTCTGTAGCTTGAGGGTCATATTGAAGTGCCGACCGAGACGAACAGATCGCAGGAAGGCGCCAAAGTGCAGGCTGCAAAACTATTGCTGGTAGAGGACGATCCGGCCCTCTCCGAACTTCTCGAATACCGCTTCTCCAATGAAGGCTATGACGTCCGCACCACGCCGGACGGCGACGAGGCGCTTTTGCTTGCCGCAGAGGACGCACCTGACCTGGTCATCCTGGACTGGATGATCGAAGGCACCAGCGGCATCGAAGTGTGCCGTCGCCTGCGCCGCGACAAGGCCACCGCCCATGTGCCGATCATCATGCTGACGGCACGCGAAACCGAAGATGATCGCGTGCGAGGGCTCGAAACCGGCGCGGATGATTATCTCACCAAGCCCTTCTCCCCGCGCGAGCTTCTTGCCCGCGTTGCTGCGGTCATGCGCCGTATCCGGCCGGTGCTGGCCGGGGAATCGGTCGAAGTCGGCGATCTTGCGCTCGATCCGGTCGCGCATCGCGTTACGCGCCGAGGTGCAACCCTGCGCCTCGGGCCGACCGAATACCGGCTGCTCAAATTCTTCATGCAAAGCCCTGGCCGCGTGTTCAGCCGCAACCAGCTGCTTGACGGTGTCTGGGGCACGGAGAGCGATATCGAACTGCGTACAGTCGATGTCCATATCCGGCGCCTGCGCAAGGCACTCGAGATGGATCACGCCAAGGACCCGATCCGCACCGTGCGCAGCGCGGGCTACTCACTCGAGAATTGAACGATCAGAACAGGCGCGTAAGCAGGTAGAACGCAGCGCCGACCAGCCCGCTAAGCGGTATGGTGATGAACCATGCCATCACCACACGGCTTGCCAGGATCCAGCGCACCGCGCTTGGCCTGCGGGCAGCGCCGGTACCGATCACGCTTCCCGTTATGGCGTGCGTGGTCGAAACGGGAATGCCCAGTGCGCTGGCACCGAACACGACGATGGAGCCGGCGGTCGACGCGCAGAATCCCGTGTGATGATTCAGTTTCGTGAAGCCGGTGCCCATGGTCTTGATGATGCGCCAGCCACCTGACAGCGTGCCAAGCGCAATTGCTGCGTAACAGCTGAGCACGACCCATTCGGGAACGTGGAATTCACCACCGAGATAGCCGGTCGAATAGAGCAAAACGGTAATGATTCCCATCGTCTTCTGGGCGTCATTTCCGCCATGGCTGATGGAATAGGCAGCCGACGAAAACAGGTGCAGCACTTTGAAAGTGCCATTTGCGCTTCGCGGTGTGGCCTTCTGGAAGATGATGCTGGTCAGGACGACCAGCACCATGGCGATGACGAAACCGATGGCTGGGGACAGAAAGATCGCAACAATGGTCTTCGTCGTGCCCGAACTTTCCACCGCGCCAATACCACTGTGAGCGATGCCGGCGCCCAGCAAGCCGCCAATCAACGCATGGCTCGACGAGGACGGAATACCTTTCATCCACGTCACCACGTTCCAGAACATGGCTCCGACAAGGGCGCCGAAAACGACCGCAGGCGTCACCACATCCTTGTCGATGATACCCTTCCCCACCGTTTCGGCGACATGAAGGCCGACGATCCAGTAAGCCGCGAAATTGCCGACAGCGGCAAATACTACCGCTGCCAAAGGGGAAAGAAGCTGGGTCGACACGACCGTTGCGATCGAATTTGCGGCGTCATGCAGACCGTTCAGGAAATCGAACGCCAGCGCGAGGACGATCAGTGCCACCAGCAGTGGAAATGCCAGGTCGTGCATCGTTCTGCCTTACGCGTAGTCGATGACGATGCCGTCGATCTGATTGGCGACATCCTCCAGCGCATCGGCGATTTTTTCGAGATGCTTGAAAATCTCGCGGACCACGATGAAGGCAATCGCATCACCATCAGCCTGCGCACGCGCGTAATTCGCCTTGAGGCCGCGCGTGTGAATTATGTCGATCTCGCCTTCTATCCTGACAATCTCAGACGTCAGATCGTGCAGCTTGGCGCCATTGCGCTTTACGTCGCGCAATAGTGGCATCGCCTTGTCGACATTATTGACGGCAATCAGGATCCGGTCGGACATCTCCACCATATCCGGCGCAAAGCTGGTGATGCCATATGTTTCGATTGCAGCCGCGCAGCCTTGAATCTCGTCGATGGTGTCATCCATCTCGCCAATCAATGCCGTAATCGCGCCGCGATCGAACGGCGTGAGGAAGGTCTGGCGGACTTCCTGCAGCACTTCGCGGATTATTTCGTCGGCCTGGTGTTCGTAATCCCGGATCAATCCGATCTGCACATCGCGGTCGCCGTCTCCGCGGATAAGCGACGAAAGTTGTTCCGCCGCCGCCACTGATGCCGCGGAATGGCGCTCGAACATGGCGAAGAAATCACCGGATTGCGGTATGAGCCGCCTTAGCCAATCGAACATCCCAGACCCCTCTGACTTTTTGCGCCCGTGCCCGTTGTTGGCGCGGGAGGCAACCCATGCGGCGGCTGTTTCGACAATCTCATGGCTAACAGACTGCTAACCCTGTCGATGATCCAGCAGTTTACCAATCGTGCAATATGCATTGCGATCAGCGGGGGACGAAGCCGGATGGCGCTATTCCAAAGGACCAATTTGCAGAATCCGGCAGAGCGTCGCGCCGTGCGGCGTCACACTGTCGACTGCCGGGCAAAGCTCAAGATGCTTGGCGGGGATCGCGACGGAAGGCTTTCCGATCTGTCAGAAGCAGGTGCCCGCTTCGACACGTCCAACCCGCCGACTGAAGGCGTAACCTGCCTGCTTTCGTGGAATGGGCACGAACATTTCGGCAAGATTGTCTGGGCGAACGAGAACGGCTGCGGACTGATCTTTGAAAGATCGATCCCGATGTCGATTGTGTTGGAAACCGCTCAGGCAGTAGAAGAACCGACTGGGCCAATCGCCAACTTCGGCAATATCCCCATTGCTCCGCGTGGCCGGCGTGGATTGGTCTCACTGGATTGAAGCGCGGTCCGACCACCTCAAGAATTGCGCAATTACTCCGTCATTTCGGAACCGGCTCTTGAATTCATAGGGCCGAGCTACATGTGGCTCTCGCGCAATCGAACAGTGCGGCGCAATTGCGTTTCAGAGCGTGGCGCGACCATCTGAAAATTGGCCCTACATGCAAAAAGGGCCGCCCATTGCAGGGCGGCCCTCTTCATTTTGCCTGAACCTCAGTTCTTCGGCGGATCGATCGGGATCATCGTTTCCTGACCGGCAACATCATCGACCACGTCGATAATGCCCCGTCCAAGGTTGCTGTTCCTGCGGCTGTAGCCGAAGTAGATCACGAAGCCGATCAGCGTCCAGACCGGCAGCACCATCATCGCTTCGAACGGCAGGTTCACGAACAGGAACGCACAGCCGAAGATCGTTGCCGGACCAACTAACCACAGCATCGGCGTGCGGAAGTCACGCTTCCGGTCAGGGTCCGACCTGCGCAGCAGCATAACTGCAACTGCCACCATGAGGAACGCGTAGAGCGTACCTGCATTGGCGATGTCGGCCAATTGCCCGACGGGGAAGAAGGCCGCGCCCAAAGCAACGATCACACCGGTTACGGCGGTCACGACATAGGGCGTTTTCCACTTGGGGTGGACTTTCGACAGTGCTTCGGGAAGCAGGCCATCGCGGCTCATCACGAAGAAAATACGCGTCTGGGCGAACAGCAGCACTAGGATAACCGAAGGCAGGGCCAGGAATGCGGCGATGCCCAGCATGTTGCCGACCTTCGAAAAGCCGATCTGGCGCAGTACATGAGCCAAAGCTTCGTTCGAGCACACCAGCGCACCGGAATGTTCCGGCATGGCGCACTGGCGCGCCAGTTCTTCCGAACCGGCGGGGAACGGAATACCGCCCGGCCCCATGATCGGCTGACCGCCGATCGTGCCGATCGCACCGGCTGCAACGAGGATGTAGAAGACAGTACAGAACAACAGCGAGCCTACCAGGCCGATGGGTACGTTGCGCTGCGGGTTTTTGGTTTCCTCAGCAGCGGTCGAAACCGCGTCAAAGCCGACATAGGCGAAGAAGATCGTCGCTGCCGCACCAACTGCACCAACGCCCGTCCCGAAGCCGCCGAAGACCCCGGCGGGCAGGAATGGGTTGAAACGCGCAGTGTCGAACTCGCCGCTGGTCAGCGTGAGTGCGATAAACGCGGTGAGCGCGGTGACCTTGATTGCCACCAGTACCGCGTTGACCTTGGCGCTTTCGCTGGTGCCGATCATCAGCAGCCAAGTGACAAGCAGAGCGATGATCAGAGCGGGCAGATTGATGAACCCTCCCGGTTCGCCGCCCAATGCAAGCGGACCCGCGGCCAGCCATTGCGGCAAATGTATCCCCATGAATTCATTGAGGATTGTGCCACTAAAATAACCCGACCAGCCGACCGAAACCGCCGAAGCGGCAATCGCATATTCGAGGATAAGTGCCCAACCCACCGTCCAGGCGAGAAACTCGCCCATGGTCGCATAGCTGTATGTGTATGCTGAACCAGCCACGGGAATCATGGCCGCAATCTCGGCATAGCATAGGGCCGCAACCACGCAGACCGCACCGGCGATGATGAAGGCCAGCATCAGGCCGGGTCCGGCCTTCTGTGCACCAGCAGCGGTCAGCACAAAGATGCCGGTGCCGATGATACAGCCGATGCCGAACAGCATCAGTTGAAATGCACCGAGCGTTCGATGCAGCGATTTCTTTTCCGCGGTCGCCAGAATGGCGTCCAGCGGTTTGACTCTGTCGAGGAGCATTGTCCTTTTAACCTCCCATTGGCGGCACGGCTCTTCCGCGCGTCCCGAATGGGCCCGGACGCTAGCGGAACCTAGCGTCATTACAAGGCGCAAA
>CBFGON010000085.1:0-10803 GCA_965650395.1 uncultured Qipengyuania sp.
CCTCCATCGCCAGAATGGCGCGTGGATCGGGCGTGCCCGGTAAAGCGCGCATTACGAAACCACTGCCGATCCTGTCCTCGGGTTCGAGCACAGCCACCACTTCGGGCGCACACACGCCTGCTTTGCGTGCGGCTTCGATAATGGCGGATTCGGTGCGATGACCGAAGGGCCGTTCTGCCATGAAGGCGAGGCTCGGCGCGCGGCGTAACACGAATGCCTCGCCCCCGGCCTCGAAGCGCCAGCTTTCCATTGTCGCCCCGCCGGTCAGCCGCACCAGTTCGCCCGGCGCCGGCAAGCCTGCACGCGCCAGCACACCGGTCAGACCGTCCCGAAGCTCGCGCGCACCATCGCTCTCACCCATGGGCGGCACTGTGCCGCATGTGCCCGTGGCTCACAAGATGGTCGCAAATATGCGGGCAACAAGCTGAACGAGCTCGCCGATGCCCGCATGTCCGAGTCGCTCAACCCAGGTATCCGCCACCCATGCCTAAGTATATTTCCTCGCCGCAATCACCTCTAACGCGCGTGCGACACTTTTCGTCGCGCAACTGCTTGCCTGTGACTCATTCCTTGCGTTAATATTCTGCCAACCATGAGTTTGGTACACGGATGGGTATGCGGATCGGAAAACTCGGGAGTATGTTGGCAGCGGGGGCATTGGCTCTCACGATGCCGGCTGTGGCCAAGGCGGATCAAGACGCGCAGGTCGCTCAGTTCATATCGCAGTTCGACAACGCGCTTGGCAGCGAAATGCGCAAGCCGCAGAGCTTCGAAGCGCGTTACGATACTGCGCTCGAGCAGCAGATCGCGCGTCTGGCCGATAGCTCCAATGGCCGGATCGGTGTCTATGCGATCGACCTGTCAAATGGCCGCGAAGTCGGCATTCTTGCCGATCAGCGTTTTCCGATGGCCAGCACCAGCAAGGTAGCAATTGCTGCGACCTATCTGGCGGGTGTCGACAAGGGCCGCTGGAGCCTGACGAGCGAATTCCGCCTGCCGCGGCCGGGCGGCGCCTATCTGTCGGCAAGGCAGCATCTTGACCTGATGATTTCCAAGAGTTGCAATGCCTGCACGGATGCACTGCTCAATGCCGTGGGCGGCCCTGCGGCCGTCAATGCGTGGATGCGGCAGGCCGGTATCCAGGAATTCCAGCTATCGCGCGATATTGCAACGCTGATCCGCGAAGACGGTTCTGTCGATCCTGCGTCGGTCGTCGAAATGCGCGATAGCGCTACGCCGCGCGCGATGGGCCAATTGCTGGCCGGAATCTACAAGGGCCAATGGTTGAGCGCATCGTCGCGCAATGTCCTTATGAATGCCATGGCTGGCACCACCACGGGCAAGCAGCGGATGCGTTCCGGCCTGCCGATGAGCGCCAATCTTGCTCACAAGACCGGCACGCTGAGCCGTACTGCCAGCGATATCGGGATTTTCCATTTGCCCGATGGCCGCGCCATTGCAGCCGCGATCTATGTGACCGGGCAAAGCCCGTCGATGTCGTATGAAAACAGCAGCCGCAGTGGCAAGCTGGAGGCACGCCGCCAGCGCGACGCCCGCATTTCATCCATTGCCGGCGCGCTTTACCAGGGCTTCGGCAGCACCAGCCAGGATGGTCGCAACTGGGCCAAGGCCGAATACGGCGGTAATTAGACCGCTCGGCCGAAGTCTGAAATTGGCGGCGAGGCAGACGCTGCTCTTTCTTCGGCCTGTTTCGTGAAAACCATTTTCCTACAGCGTCACGCCGGGTTTAGAGAGATTCGTATTCTGGGGGTGATCCCGCTTGGATGCTCCACGATCCCTCCGCCGGTCTGGCGGCTCCGTGAAATTCGACCGGACAAACAAAAAGGGCGGCACCGAAGTGCCGCCCTTCCTGTTTCGAGACGAAAACCGTCTGCGAAGCTGGCCTGATTAGTCAGCCTTGGCTTCAGCGGTCGATTCGTCCTGCACGTCAGCTTCGACTTCAGCAGCAGCAGCTTCAGCAGCGTCAGCAGTGGTGTCAGCAGCGCCTTCAACGGCGTCAGCGGTTTCAGTAGCAGCGCCTTCAACGGCTTCACCAGCAGCGTCGAGGTTTGCTTCGGTGTCGGCAGCAGCGTTTTCAGCAGTTGCTTCAGCAGCGTCCTGGGTGCTTTCCGAGCAAGCAGCGAGCGAGAGAGCAGCGGCCGAAGCGGCAGCGAAAAGAGCGATCTTGCGCATAATGAGAATCCTTAAACAGCGAGTTCAAAGGTGCGACACAGGGAACAGTCCCCACCCCGCGCAAGGTCCGGCAATTCCGGCCTTACAGTGTCTAAATAATGGCGAGAATGTGGCAGCGCAAGAGGTTTTGGCCCAATTTGCCACATTACTGCCTGAATTCCCCAGATTTCCGCCGTTTCGAGAAGTCGATTTTTTGCGTGACTTGGCGCTCCCATTGATGCCGACTCGCTGCTAACGCTCAGGCAATGGCCGAAAAGCAGCATCTCTACCTCGTCGACGGGTCCGCCTATATCTTTCGCGCCTATCACCGGTTGCCGCCGCTGACCGATCCGCAAGGCACGCCCGTGGGTGCGGTCTATGGCTATACCACCATGCTGTGGAAGCTGGCCGACGATCTCGACAAGGCCGACGGGCCGACCCATCTGGCGGTGATCCTCGATGCTTCAGGCCGCTCGTTTCGCAACGATATCTACCCTGAATACAAGGCCAATCGCCCGCCCCCGCCCGAAGATCTGCGGCCGCAGTTCCCGCTGATCCGCGATGCCACGCGCGCCTTCAGCCTGCCGTGTATCGAGGTGGAAGGGTTCGAGGCCGACGATCTGATCGCGTCCTATGCCCGCGCGGCATCGGCGCAAGGGTGGGATGTCACCATCGTCTCGTCCGACAAGGATTTGATGCAGCTGGTCGGCACAGATAATGGCGGCGGCACGGTCGATATGCTCGACACGATGAAGAACCTGCGCATTGGCCCCGCCGAGGTGGAGGAGAAATTCGGGGTTCCACCCGAACTGGTCGGCGATGTGCTGGCGCTGATGGGCGACAGCGTCGACAATGTGCCGGGCATATATGGGGTCGGCCCCAAGACAGCGAGCAAGCTGATTGCCGAGCATGGCTCGCTCACCGCCGCGCTCGATTCCGCGCCCGACATGAAGAAGTCCAAACTGCAGGAGCGGCTGATCGAAGGGCGCGCAATGGCAGAACTCAGCCGCGTGCTGGTGGCGCTGAAAGAGGATTGCGCGCTTCCCGAGCCGCTGGCGGATTTCAAGCTCGGTCCGATCCCGCCCGATCCGCTGACCGCCTTCCTGAGCAAGCACGGCTTCACCAGCCTGCTCAAACGGCTGGGGGCAGGGTCAGGCAGCCCGGAACGCGCGACCATGCTCAATCCGGCAAAACAGGAAACCGCCAGTGCGCCCGCCGGTGCGCAAGGCAATCGCCAGCCACTGCCCGAAATGCCCGCCGTGGACCGCAGCGCCTATGAATGCGTGCAGACGATGGAGCGGCTCGCCCACTGGATAGAACGCGCGCAGGCCGCACGGCTGGTGGCGGTCGATACGGAAACAAGCGCATTGGATGCGATGGCTGCCGATCTGGTTGGCGTCAGCCTCGCGCTTGGCCCCAATGATGCCTGCTACATCCCGCTGGGCCATGGCGGCAGCGACATGTTCGCAGAGAAGCCGCAGCAGGTGGACAAGGTGCAGGCGCTGGAGGCGCTCAGGCCGCTGCTCGAAAGTGATGCAGTGCTCAAGGTCTTCCACAACGGGAAATACGACCTCAACGTGCTGGCCCGCAATGGCATCATGGTGTCGCCGATCGACGATACGATGGTGATGAGCTTCGATCTCGACGCCGGGCGGCAACTCGAAGGGATCGGCGGCGGACACGGGATGGACGAATTGTCCGAGCGCCACCTCGGCCACACGCCGCTGGCGTTCAAGGACCTCTGCGGCACGGGCAAGAAGGCGATCCCTTTCGGCGAAGTGCCGATTGCCAAGGCCACCGAATATGCGGCCGAGGATGCCGATGTCACCTGGCGGCTCCACGCCCATCTCAAGCCGCGGTTGTCTGAGGAAAGCGGCACGCGGATTTACGAGCGGGTCGACCGTCCGCTGGTCCCCGTGGTGGCGGGAATGGAACGGCACGGCATCAAGGTCGACCGCGAGCAACTGGCCAGCCTGAGCGGCGAATTCGCCAGCGAAACCGTGCGGCTGGAGGGCGAGATCCACCAGCTTGCGGGGCAGGAATTCACCGTCGGCAGTCCCAAGCAATTGGGTGATGTCCTGTTCGACAAGCTGGGCCACAAGGGCGGCAAGAAAGGCAAGAGCGGGCAATATTCGACCGACCAGTCGGTGCTCGAACGCCTGTCGGGCGAAGGGGCGGAGATTGCCGACAAGGTGCTCGAATGGCGTCAGCTGGCGAAGCTCAAATCGACCTACACCGACGCGCTGCAGGAAGCGATCAACAAGAACACCGGGAGAGTCCACACCAGCTACAGTCTGGTCGGCGCGCAGACCGGGCGGCTGTCCTCGACCGATCCCAATCTGCAGAATATCCCGATCCGTACCGAAATCGGCCGCCAGATCCGCGATGCTTTTGTGGCCGAGCAAGGCAATGTCCTGCTCGCCGCCGACTATTCGCAGATCGAACTGCGCCTCGCCGCCCATATGGCCGATGTCGCCCCACTGAAAGAGGCCTTTGCGGCGGGCGAGGATATTCACGCCCGCACGGCGGTTGAAATGTTCGGCGAAGTCAATCGCGACACGCGCGGGCGGGCCAAGACGATCAATTTCGCCATCCTCTATGGCATCAGCCGCTGGGGCCTCGCCACGCGCCTCAAGGTCGAGCCCGAAGAAGCGCAGGCGATGATCGACACCTATTTCCAGCGCTTCCCCGGCATCCAGCGCTATATCCACGAAACTCTCGAGAGCGTGCGCACGGTGGGTTATTCGGAGACGCTGTTCGGGCGCAAGACATGGTTCCCGCGCATCACCTCAAAGAACCAGGCCGAACGGCAGGGCAGCGAGCGAGCGGCGATCAACGCCCCGATCCAGGGCACCAGCGCGGATATCATCAAGCGCGCCATGGTGCGGATGAACCCCGCGCTCGAAGCGGCTGGCCTCGGTCATGTGCGCATGCTGCTGCAGGTGCATGACGAACTGGTGTTCGAACTGCCCGAAGGCGATGTAGCCGCGGCTTCGAAAGTGATCGAGGACGTGATGGCGGGCGCTGCCCGTCCGGCGGTCGAACTCAGCGTTCCGCTGGGCGTCGAGATCGGCACCGGCCAAAGCTGGGGTGCGGCGCATTAATATGGAGCAACCCGCCTTCCGCTGGGGCACGCGCCTCCCCAATGCGGCGGTGCTGCTGCTGATCAGTGGCGCAATGCTGGCGTTGATCTTCCTCGTTTTCCAGACTGTGGAATCGGAGCGGGCCGAGCGTGCGCAAACCCGCCAGACTGCGGAAATTATCGACGAACTCCAGCGCGTCCACACCGCCGCGCTCAATGCCGAAACGGGTCAGCGCGGCTATCTGCTGACGCTCGACCGGCGCTACCTCGGCCCCTATTATGCGGGCAGCGAACAGATAGAGCCTGCGTTGCGCAGGCTGCGCGGGCTGCTGGAAGATGAAGGCACGGTCCGGCAGGAAGAACTTCTCGACCAGATCGATGCCCTGTCGCGCGCGAAATTTGCCGAAATGGATGCTTCGGTGCGACTGGTCGAGGACGGCCGCCTGCTCGACGCCCGCACAGCCGTTCTGTCGGACGAAGGGCAGGAGGCAATGGACCGCCTGCGTCGTTCCTTGCGAGAAATGGAGCAGATCGAGCGCGATTTGCTGGCCGAACAGGCGCAAGACACGGCCCGGATTGAGGGACGTGTATTGCCATTGCTGGGCGCGCTGATCGTCCTGCTGCTGATTTCGATCATCCTGGGCTCGCGGCTGGTTTCGCGTGCGGCGCGTGCCGAAGCGCAGGCTGCACAGGCGGCCGCGCTGGCCGAAGCGCATGATCGTGCTGATTTGCTTGCGCGCGAGCTCAACCACCGGGTGAAGAACATCTTCGCCGTAGTGCTGGCGATCGTCCAGATGAGCGCGCGCGACAAGCCCGAAGCAAGGGAAGTCACGGAGAGTATCGGTGAACGCATCCGGGCATTGCTGACCGCGCATGAAGTCAGCCAGGGCACGCACGATAGCGACCTCGGTTCGCTCGCGGCGCTCATCGAGACGACGCTTGCACCTTATCGCTCGGACGATCATGCGGCCACCATTGAAGGGCCCGAAGTGCTGCTTCCGGCGAAGCGGATTCAGCCGCTCGGGCTGGTGCTGCACGAACTCACTACCAATGCAGTCAAATATGGGGCCTGGGCCAAGGGCGGCACAATTGCCATCTCATGGCACTGGATTGACGATGGCGTGCGCCTGGTCTGGCGCGAGAACGGCGCAAGTCTGGACGGCGAGCCCGACAAGCGCGGTTTCGGCACGCTGCTGATGGACAGCGCCGCGCGCCAGTTTGGCGGTTCGGTCACGCGCGATTTCGCACCCGACGGACTGGTTGTCACCATCGACCTGCCGCGCGTTCAGCGAGCGCCGGACCTTGCAAGCGAGGCCTGAGACACATAGACGCCCGCGCAGATGCTCGAACGAATTGACCCGCGCAACTGGCCCGTTTCCTATGAAGGGCTGATCGAAACACTGATCGCTCTTGGCGGCTCGGTAGCGGCGGCACTGGCGCTTCACTGGCTCGTCTTTGCGGTCTTGCGCAAGGTGATCCGCCAGTCCGACAGCCCGATTGCCGAAGTGGTGCTGGAAAAGATGCGCCGCCCCTTCATGTGGGCGATGGTCGGCTTTGCCCTGTCGATTGCAGCAGAGAACGATCTGCTGGTGGGCCGGGGCTGGGATCTGTTTGCAGGCTTCTTGCGACCAGCACTTCTTGGCTGGATTGCCTATGCCGTGGTCAATGGCGTGACTGCCGGTTTCAAGGCCGATGTCGCCAGTGCCGAAGATCCGGTGGCGCAGCGCGGGCGGCTGACCCGCATTGCGATCCTGTCACGCACGATCAAGGTCGGCATCGCGGTAGTCACGATCTCGCTGATAATGCTCAATATCCCGGCGGTGCGCGATATCGGCACGACCATGCTCGCATCGGCAGGTCTTGCCGCGCTGGCCGTGGGTGCCGCCGCGCAACCGGCGCTCAAATCGCTGATCGCCGGTCTGCAGATGGCCATTACCCAGCCGCTGCGCATCGGTGATCTGGTCAAGGTCGACGGGCAGGCTGGCCGGGTCGAAGAGATCAAGATGAGCTTCGTCACCGTGCGTACCTGGGACGAACGCGTGCTGGTGGTGCCTACCAGCCGCTTTCTCGACGAGAGTTTCGAGAACTGGTCGCGGATTAGCGAGAAGCTGACCGGGCCGGTCATGCTCAACCTCGACCCCAATTCTCAAATCCCGCCAATCCGCGCCGAGTTCGAGAGCTACGTCAAGGCGCATCCGCTGTGGGACGGACGAACCGCGCAATTGCTGCTGACCGAAGCTTACCCCGAAAGCATCGAACTGCGCCTGTCGATGAGCGCGGACACGATCGGCGATCTGTGGACTCTGCGCTGCGACGTGCGCGAACACATGCTTGAATGGCTGCGCGCCGAGCAGCCCGACGCGCTGATCCGGCACCGGCTTGAAGTCGATGCGGCCAATGCGCGGGCTGCTGCGGCAGCGGCAGCGGGTTAAGCCGAAACGTCGCCCCCGTGCTTGCGGTCACGGGTGCTCTCTACCATGCCGTCATGGATAAAGCCGATCGGATTGACCTGAGCGGCACGCTTCTTCAGCTCGCCACGCATTTTCATATATTCGGCTTCCATTTCCGCGGTCACCGTGGCGCGACTGTCCTTGAGCGCTTCGGCGAAATCGGCGGCGGTCACGTTTTTCACATCACCACCTGCCCGCTGAAGGGCGTTGAGACCGGCACGGCGTACAACATCCTCCAGATCCGCGCCGGTAAAGCGGTCGGTCTGGGTGGCAACGGCACCAAGATCGACGTCCTTTGCCAGCGGCATGTTTGCAGTGTGGATGCCGAGGATCTGCTCGCGACCTGGCTTGTCGGGCGTACCGACGTAAACCAGCTCGTCGAAACGGCCCGGACGCAGCAATGCGGGATCGACCAGCGTTGGCCGGTTGGTAGCGCCGATCACCACCACTGACTGCAGTTCTTCCAGCCCGTCCATTTCGGCAAGGATGGTGTTGACCACGCGGCCGGTCACCTGTGGCTCGCCCTGCCCGCTCCCGCGCGCGGGAACCAGGCTGTCAATCTCGTCGATGAAGATCACGCAGGGTGCCACGGCGCGGGCGCGCTTGAACATCCGGGCAATCTGCTGCTCGCTCTCGCCATACCATTTGGACAACAGGTCGGAGCTTTTCATCGAAATGAAATTTGCTTGCGCTTCCTTGGCCACCGCCTTGGCGAGCAGTGTCTTGCCCGTGCCAGGCGGGCCATAAAGCAGAAAGCCCTTGGCCGGCCTTATTCCGAGCCGATGGAATGCATCGGGGTTCTTGAGCGGCAGCTCGATGCCCTCTTTCAGCTTCTCGATGGCATCGCCGACACCGCCGATATCGTCCCAGCCGACATTGGGCATCTGCACCATGACTTCACGCATGGCCGAAGGCTGGATGCGCTTGAGCGCAGAGAGGAAATCCTCGCGGCTGACATAGAGCTCGTCGAGCACTTCGGGCGGGATCGTGCGCTCGTCCAGATCGAGTTTGGGCATGATCCGGCGTACCGCATCGATGGCCGCTTCGCGCGCCAGCGCGGCGATATCGGCACCGACATAGCCATAGGTTGCCTTGGCCAGTTCATCGAGATTGACCTTGTCCCCCAGCGGCATGCCGCGTGTGTGGATTCCCAAAATCTCGCGGCGGCCCTTTTCGTCTGGCACGCCGATCACGATTTCGCGGTCAAACCGGCCCGGGCGGCGCAGCGCCTCGTCGATGGCGTCGGGGCGATTGGTCGCAGCTATGACCACCAGATTGGAGCGTGCCTCGAGCCCGTCCATCAGTGTCAGCAATTGGGCGACCAGCCGCTTTTCCGCTTCGCCCGGTACGCGGTCGCGCTTGGGTGCGATTGAGTCGATCTCGTCAATAAATATGATTGCCGGCGCCGATTTGGTCGCTTCCTCGAACACGTTGCGCAGCGCCTTTTCGCTTTCGCCATAGCCGGAGCCCATGATTTCCGGGCCGTTGATGGTGAAGAAGCTGGCATCACTTTCATTGGCCACCGCTTGGGCAAGGCGGGTCTTGCCCGTTCCGGGCGGGCCGTGAAGGAGCACGCCTTTCGGCGGATCCACACCGAGGCGGGTGAACAATTCGGGATAGCGCAGCGGCAGTTCGACCATTTCGCGCAATTGCTGGATCGTTTCGCCCATGCCGCCGACATCGTCATAATTGATGATAGCGCGCGCATCGCGCGGTTCTTCGAATTCAGCGCGCAGTTCGACCTCGGTATCCTCGTCGATATGGACGATGCCCTTGGGGCTGGTCGAAACGACGGTCAGGCGGATCTGGGTGAGCGCATAGGCAGGCGCGTTGAACATGCGGCGCACTTCGGGCGGCATGTTCTCAACCGGCTGCTGGCCGGTCGTCGCGACAAGATCACCCGCCATCAGCGGCCTGCGGAAGAAATTGCGCTTGAGCGCCTGCGGCGGGCCTTGCAGCCGCATTTCGCGGTTGGCCGGGGCAAATACCACCCGCGTTGCGGGGCGCGACTGGGCTGACTTGATATTGACGTGCTCGCCCGAGCCGACTTCGGCATTGCCGCGCTGGAGACCGTCGAGCCGGACTACTTCGATGGACTGGTCTTCGTCATAGGCCGCCATGGCAATCGCCGTGGTCGCGCGTTTGCCGGTAATCTCGACCACATCGCCTTCGGTTATGCCGAGCGCCTGAAAAGCCGAGCGCGGCATGCGCGCGATGCCTTGCCCGCTTTCATCCTGTCGTGCCGCTGCGACCTGCAGCCGAACCGTTTTTTCTTCTACCGCTGTCGCAGCGTCCGCATCAGCCATCTGGGCCTAGCTCCCGTTACCTGTTCAACAATCGCCCCATAGCTGGGGTTGTGACCCTGCCGATGCAATGAGCGAGTGTCGAGGAAGGTCCGGGCCGGACAAGAAAAAAGCCCGACTGGAGAATCAGCCGGGCTTGGAAAGTCTTGGGAGAGGATGCCTGAAAGGCAGGTAGACATATGCTGGCGGTGGCATTTTTGTGCAAGTGCGAAAAGAACAAGGTTTGTTGCAAATGATGCAAGCCAAATCGCGCTCTAGAGGCGCAAACCGCTGAAATCGTGTCAATGCGACCTTGGTTCGTGAGCTCCGCTCATGCTGCAGTGCGGCGGAAACCGGTTACGTATGGGTGCCGCTACGGCTTGGCGTGACAGGCGCGATGCGAGCGGTTAAGCCGCTTGGCCATGAACAAGCTCTATCCTGACGCCACCACCGCCCTCGACGGGCTTCTCAAGGACGACATGCTGATTGCCAGCGGGGGGTTCGGCCTTTGCGGCATTCCCGAACGGCTGCTGACCGCGATTCGCGAGAGCGGGGTGAAGGGCCTGACCTTTGCCAGCAACAATGCCGGGATCGATGGCGAAGGCATCGGCATGTTGTTGCGCACGCATCAGGTAAAGAAGATGATCTCCAGCTATGTCGGCGAGAACAAGGAATTCGAACGCCAGTTCCTCTCGGGCGAGCTTGAGGTGGAATTCTGCCCCCAGGGCACGCTGGCCGAACGGATGCGCGCTGGCGGCGCCGGCATCCCGGGCTTTTACACCAAGACCGGTGTCGGCACGCAGGTAGCCGAAGGCAA
>CBFGON010000086.1:0-10750 GCA_965650395.1 uncultured Qipengyuania sp.
TCCGCTTCCGCAGCGCCGACACGGTCGAGAAGGTGCGCCTCGATACCAAGGACTATCAGTTCCTTTACGAAGACGGCGAGATGCTGGTGTTCATGGACCAGGAAACCTACGAGCAGATCAACCTGCCGTCGGACCTGCTGGGTGATGCGCGCCCGTTCCTGCAAGACGGTATGCAAGTGATGCTCGAACTGTGGGACGAGAAGCCGATCTCGGTCGAATTGCCGCAGCAGGTCGAAGCGACCATCGTGCAGGCCGATGCCGTGGTGAAGGGTCAGACCGCTTCCTCCAGCTACAAGCCTGCCGTGCTCGACAATGGCGTTCGCATCATGGTTCCGCCGCATATCGAAAGCGGCACCCGGATTGTGGTCGACGTTTACGAGCAGTCCTATATCGGCAAGGCCAACTGATCCGTGGGCAAGTCCATCGCCAGCCGGTTCGACCATGTCGACATCGCGAACAGCGCGCTGCGCGCAGTCATCATCAACGATGACGAGCTGACGCTGGAGATGGACTTCTGCCTGGAGCCTGCGCACCCTGATTACGAGGCGCCGGGCGCGGGCGAAGATTACTGCTGGCATCCCGGACTGATTAAGTTCGCCGGGATTACCTCGCTCAGCCTTGACCGCCGCGAAGCAGCGCAGCGCAAGGGCATGCAACGGCGCTTCGCGATCGACACGTTTAACATCGAAGGCACTAAGTTCGACCTGGCCTGCGAGTGGGGCGATATCCACTTGCAGGCGCGTTCGATCCGTGTCCTGACCGAGTAAGAGACTGACATGGCCGCAATTTCCGGACTGATCCGCGTGATGGAGAAAGCCGCGCGCAAGGCAGGCAGCCGTCTGCGCCGCGACTTTGGCGAGATCGAGCACCTGCAGGTGAGCCGCAAGGGCCCTGCGGATTTCGTCTCCAAAGCCGATATGCGCGCTGAGCGGACGATCTATGACGAGCTGCTCGCCGCGCGCCCCGATTGGGGTTTCGTGCTCGAAGAGGCCGGGATCATCGAAGGCGACGAGACCAAGCCCCGCTGGATCATCGACCCGCTCGACGGAACCAGCAATTTCCTCCACGGTATCCCGCATTTCGCAATCAGCATTGCGGTTCAGGAGCCCAAGCTGGGTGGCAGCGGCTGGGGCGATGTGACCGCTGGCGTTGTCTATAACCCGGTTACCGACGAGACCTTCTGGGCTGAAAAGAGCCGAGGTGCGTGGCTGCACGATGGCCGGTTGCGCGTGTCCTCGCGCAGCAATCCGTCTGAAGCGCTGATCGCCACCGGCATTCCTTTCCAGGGACACGGCGACTTTGCCGAATGGTCGAAGATCTTTGCCGCCATCGGCCCCAATGTCGCAGGCATCCGCCGTTATGGTGCCGCATCGCTTGACCTGGCATGGCTGGCCGCTGGCCGGTTCGACGGATTCTGGGAAAGTGGGCTCAACGACTGGGACACGGCTGCAGGTTGCCTGATTGTGCGCGAAGCGGGAGGCTTTGTTTCCGATTACCGTGGACGGTCGGAACCTATCCATTCGAAGCAGGTGCTCGCAGCAAACGACGCTTTGCACTCCAAGCTGCATAAACTGCTGGCCAACGCTTTGAAGGGTTGATGCCGCAAGGCAGCGCGGCTAATCCGCGCTCCTTGCCCTGCAGTGCCTCTGTGGTGGAATTGGTAGACGCGCTCGACTCAAAATCGAGTTTCTTCGGAAGTGTCGGTTCGAGTCCGACCAGAGGCACCAAACAAATCCTTGCCTAATCAGGCGGTTTTTGAAATCGATAGCCGGGGATGATCGAAACACCGACTTATCACGCAATGGCGGCCATGGCTGTCACCGTCGCCATGTTCGTTGCGTTCGCGCGTGGACGTATGCCGGTGGAGATCATTTCGCTCCTCACAATCGCTGTGATTGCGGTGGGGCTGTATTTCTTTCCGCTTGAAGGCGGCCGCCCGACCGACGGTTTGGCCATCGCATTCGGCGGCTTCGGACACTATGCGCTGATCACCATTTGTGCATTGATGATCATGGGGCGTGGGCTGGTCGTGACCGGTGCGCTCGACCCGGCAGCGCGATTTCTTGAGCGCGTTTTCAAGATCAATGGGCAACTTGGCCTGCTGATTTCACTGCTGGTGGCAATGGCATTGTCCATGGCGGTGAATGACACGCCAGTTATGGTGCTGCTGCTGCCGATCTTCGTCCAGCTCGCTGGCCGCGGGGGTATGCCTGCCTCTAAGACGCTTATCCCGATCAACTCGGCGGTCCTCATCGGCGGCATGGCAACCACCATAGGCACATCAACCAATATTCTCGTCGTATCGATCGCGGTGGACCTCGGCATGCGTCAGATGGGTGTGTTCTCCTACACGCCAATCGTGATGTTCGCGGCACTGTTTGCGATACCCTATCTGTGGCTGGTCGCGCCGCGAATGCTGGGCGACAATCGCATCGAGCAGATCCATGCCAAACGCCGATTTGAAACGCGTTTGCGCGTTACCGAGGATTCGATCCTGAATGGCCGCGAATTGTCCGAAGTGGCATCGCGCCTTCCCTCGGGAATTACCTTTGACGAGGTTCCACGCGGACTGCTGCGCCCGCAACATCGCTTGCGGATGAGCGGTACACATGAAGACATCGAGGAAGCGATGCATGTGCTGCGCGGCGATGCCGCGCCAAGCTGGGTAATCGATCGCATTCGCCGCCGGTCATCGGAAGCGCGCGAGGATATCGCTGTGGTCGAGATGACGATCACTGCAGATTCGCGCCTTATCAACCGCACTTTGCCGAGCTCGGGGATTGCCGATCTTTATGGAGTGGCGGTCATCGGCACCCACCGGCCAGAACGGCTGGTGGGCGAAAAGGACCGGTTTTCCGAAGGCGGAGACCTGCGCATTGCGGAAGGCGATGTACTTCTGGTGATGGGCCTGCAGGACGATCTGCAGAATTTCGCCCGAACCGACAGCCTGCTGATCCTCGAAGGCATGCGCGAACTTCCGCGGCGCTCGAAAGCGTTGCTGGCCGGGGTAATCATGGTCGGGACAGTGGGGCTTGCCTCGGTCGGGTTGCTGCCGATTGCGATTTCGGCCCTGGCAGGTGCCATCCTGATGTTCGTCACCGGCTGCGTAAAGTTCGATCGTGTGGGGCGGGCACTGTCGGCCAAGGTCATCGTGCTGGTTGCAGCAAGCATCGCAATCGGTCGGATCATCCTCGACAGCGGAGCTGCGGACTGGATCGGGACGTTGATGGCGATGGGATTGCAATATCTCACGCCTGCCGCGGCGCTGGCGGCGATCATGCTGGCTGTGACGTTCCTCACCAATTTCGCATCGAACGCTACTGCAGCGACGGTTGGAACGCCCATTGCGTTTGCCATTGCCACTAAGCTGGGTTTGCCGCCAGAACCGTTGGTGCTGGCAGTGCTGTTCGGCTGCAATCTGTGTTATGCTACACCGGTAGCCTATCAAACGAACATGCTGATCATGGCGGAAGGCAGCTATGAGTTCGGCGATTATATCCGGACTGGCATTCCATTGGTGCTGATCATGGTGACTGTGCTTTCGGCGGCGCTGGTCGTCACATACGGGCTCTAGGTCTTCCCAGCTCGCCGTTCATCTGCGACACAGATTGCCGAGGGGCCCCGGATCGCAGGCACAATGCGTCGGAACCGCTTCGCAACGGGAAGGGAGTATCGAGATCATGATTTACAAGAGCGCCATCGCAATGGCGGCCCTTGCCGCTGCATTGGCAAGCCCCGCCGCCGCTCAAGATCTGCGCACTTCAATCAAGCAGGACATGCCCGATTTGATGGAGCTCTATCGCGACCTTCACGCCAATCCAGAATTGAGCTTCGAAGAGGTGCAGACCGCCGCCAAGCTGGCGAAGCGGATGCGGGCGCTGGGTTTCGAAGTGACTGAAAAGGTCGGCAAGACCGGTGTCGTCTCGGTGATGAAGAACGGGGAGGGGCCGACTGTGCTCCTGCGCGCCGATATGGACGGCTTGCCGGTAATCGAACAGACAGGGCTGGCTTTTGCGAGCAAGCAAATGGCGACTCCTGCCAGCGGCGTCACTACCGGCGTGATGCATGCTTGTGGGCACGATACCCACATGACCGGCTTCATCGGCGCGGCGCAGCTTCTGGCAGAGCGTAAGGATCAGTGGCAGGGCACGCTGGTGATGGTGCTGCAACCTGCAGAGGAGATCGGCCTTGGCGCGCTCGCGATGCTCGAAGACGGGCTCTACACGCGTTTTCCCAGGCCCGACTATGCCATTGCGTTTCATGATGCAGCCGCGCCTGCACCTGCCGGGACAATCGGCTTCACGACAGGCTATGCGCTTGCCAATGTCGACAGCGTTGATGTTACGGTGAAGGGCGTTGGCGGGCATGGCGCCTATCCGCACACTACCAAGGACCCGATCGTGCTGGCCAGTGCGATCGTGATGAAACTGCAAACTCTGATCAGCCGCGAACATTCGCCGCTCGAACCTGCGGTAATCACCGTTGGCAGTTTCCATGCCGGGGCCAAGCACAATATCATCTCCGATGAAGCAAAGCTCCAGCTGACTGTGCGCAGCTATTCGGACGAAAGCCGCCAGCAATTGCTCGACGGCATCAGACGGGTCGCGCGCGGCGAAGCGATTGCGGCCGGAATTCCTGATGACAAGATGCCGGTGGTGACGGTGGAGGATCCCTATACCCCTTCGACCTTTAATGATCCTGACTTCAGCGAGGAAGTTGCCGCTCGCTTCAAGACCCGTTTCGGGGAAGCTCGCGTGATGCAATGGCCGGCAGTTATGGGGGGCGAGGACTTCAGCCAGTTCAAGCGCGCTGCGCCCGACGACGTGAAATCGATGATCTTCTGGATCAGTGGCACACCGCAGCCGATGCTCGATGCGCTCAAGAAGGATGGTACGCCGCTACCGTCGCTGCATTCGCCTTTCTGGGCCCCAGATGCCGAGAAAGTGATCGAGACAGGCGCTGAAGCTCTGGCCGCTGCTGCGCTCGATCTGATGCCCAAAAATTGACGGCCGCCGGAGCGTTTGGGGATCGCTCCGACGGCCGTTTCTCCTCCCCAGGAGAACTGTTGATCGAGTAGTTCGGTTCAGCCGTCCGAGGGGACGTAAGTGCCGAGCCGGTGGTGCAGCGCGTTGATCTTGGCCAGCTCCTCGCGGTCCTCGGTCTGACGGGCATAGCTCGTCAGGGCGGTGCGAAGCAGGCGGAAGTCCGCGGTAGAGAACAGGGCGCGGGCACGCCCGGGTTCGGTCTTCGGAGTGTCGTCGGTCATGGTCGTCATCCTCTCTCTCCTTACGCCGCAGCGAACTGGTTCATTGTGTTGTGGACGCCGCCCGCCTTGAGCGCCGCTTCGCCCGCGAAGTATTCCTTGTGATCATCGCCGATGTCGCTGCCAGACATGTTCTGGTGCTTCACACAGGCTATGCCCTGACGGATTTCCTCGCGCTGGACGTTCTTGACGTAGCCGAGCATGCCAGCGTCGCCGAAATATTCCTTGGCCAGATTGTCCGTGCTCAGCGCAGCCGTGTGATAGGTCGGCAGAGTGATGAGGTGGTGGAAGATGCCCGCGCGCTGCGCAGCATCGCGCTGGAAGGTGCGGATCTTCTCGTCGGCTTCGGCGGCAAGATCGGTGCCGTCATAATCGACGCTCATCAGTTTCGCCCGGTCATAAGCCGCAACATCTTTGCCTTCTGCTTCCCAGGCGTCGAACACCTGCTGGCGGAAGTTCAGCGTCCAGTTGAAGCTGGGCGAGTTGTTATAGACAAGCTTGGCGTTCGGAATGACTTCGCGGATGCGGTCGACCATGCCGGCAATCTGCTCGATGTGCGGCTTTTCGGTTTCGATCCATAGCAGGTCAGCACCGTTCTGCAGCGAAGTGATGCAGTCAAGCACACAACGGTCCTCGCCGGTTCCCGAACGGAACTGGTAGAGATTGCTGGGCAGACGCTTGGGCGCCATGAGCTTGCCGTCGCGGCTTATGAAGACCTGGCCATTGGTGATATTGGCCGGATCGACTTCATCGCAATCCAGGAAAGCGTTGTACTGGTCGCCCAGATCGCCCGGCTCAGTCGAATAGGCGATCTGCTTGGTCAGACCTGCGCCGAGGCTGTCGGTACGGGCGACAATGATCCCGTCAGGAACGCCCAGTTCGAGGAAGGCATAACGGATCGCGCGGATCTTCTGGAGGAAATCCTCGTGCGGAACGGTAACCTTGCCGTCCTGGTGGCCGCACTGCTTTTCGTCGGACACCTGGTTCTCGATCTGCAATGCGCAGGCACCGGCTTCGATCATCTTCTTGGCGAGAAGATAGGTCGCCTCGGCATTACCGAAACCGGCGTCGATATCGGCAATGATCGGTACGATATGCGTTTCGTGCTCGTCGATCTTGTGCAGAAGGCGATGCGTGTTGACCGCATCACCGGCCGCCTTGGCAGCGTCGAGCTCGCGGAACAGCCCGCCCAGTTCGCGGGCATCGGCCTGACGCAGGAAAGTGTAGAGTTCCTCGATCAGCGCAGGAACACTGGTCTTTTCGTGCATCGACTGGTCGGGCAGCGGCCCGAATTCGCTGCGCAGCGCGGCGATCATCCAGCCAGAGAGGTATAGGTAACGGCGCTTGGTATTGCCGAAATGCTTCTTGATGCTGATCATCTTCTGCTGGGCGATGAACCCGTGCCAGCAGCCGAGTGACTGGGTGTAATTCGCCGGATCGGCGTCATAGGCTTCCATGTCCTCGCGCATGATCTTCGCGGTGTAGCGCGCGATATCGAGCCCCGTGGGAAAGCGGTTCTGGACGGCCATGCGCGCAGCGCTTTCGGCAGCAATTGCATTCCACGGCGCGCCATTGGCGGCAATGGTCTGGCCGAGATCGGTGATGCGGGTCTGGTAGGTCATGGCGAATCTCCTGTCAGTGGCGCGTTGGCCTTGGCTGGGAAATGCGCTGGCGGTTACGGATTGCATACAGAAAATTACAAAAAATCTTGTCCAAATGCGCTGCAAATGGCAAATCAGTTTGTAAAGTTGTAAAGGAATTTACACATGGCTGATGATATTTTGCTCGCTGGGCCAGCTATCCGTCGCCTGCGCAAACGGGAGGCGCTGACACAAGCGGCCATGGCCACGAGGCTATCGATCTCGCCCAGCTATCTCAATTTAATTGAGCGTAACCAGCGTCCTGTCAGCGCACGCGTAATAATGGCGCTGGTTGAGCAATTCGACTTCGATCCGCGCACATTGCGCGAAGACGAGGAGATTGGGGGCATCGACGGGCTCGCTCGCCGCCTGGCCGATGAACGATTTGCAGACCTCGGAATCGACCGCGAGGAAGTGGATGAATTCCTATCTACTTCGCCGCAGATCGCTGCCGCATTTGCTCGACTCTATGACAAGGCCGGGGCAGATGCGGTCGTGGCCGAGGATCCGCTGACCGCTTCTCGCCGCGAGATAGAGCGGTGGCGCAACCACTTTTCCGATATCGATCATGCGGCTGAGGAACTCGCAGACGAAATCCGCCTGTCGCGCGGCGACGTTGGCATGGCGCTGGCCGAACGACTGCGTGAGCGACACCAGCTATCTGTGCGCATTCTGCCCGCCGAAGTCATGCCCGACAGCGTCAGCAGGCTCGACCTTCATGCAAGGCAGTTGCAGCTCAACGAGATGCTCAGTGCAGCATCGCGCAATTTCCAGCTTGCGCGACAGATCGCGCGGATCGAACATGGCGAGACGGTCGACGCCATCGCCAAAGGTGCCCGATTTGAAGATGAGGCGGCGCGTGAACTATTTGCCAGGCACCTTACCGGCTACGCTGCTGCAGCATTGGTAATGCCTTACGGGCGCTTTCTCAGGGCCTGCGAAGCGACCGGATATGATTTGCCCGTGCTCCAGCGCCGCTTCGGTGTCACTTTCGAGCAATTATGCCACCGCCTGACAACGCTCCAACGGGTGGGCCAGCGCGGACTGCCCTTCTTCATGGCGCGGCTTGACCGGGCGGGGCAGTTCTCCAAGGTATTCATCGGCGCCAGTACGGCACGCTTTCTCGACGGCCAGTCGAGTTGTCCCTTGTGGTCGGCGCATCGCGCGTTCGAGAATACGGGCGAGCTGCAAGTGCAGTTTATCGCGCTCGATGACGGGGGCGATCGGCAAGGCGGCTGGCTCACTATGGCAAAAAGCCCCGTCGGCACTGGCGCCACCGGCGAAGCACGCTTCAGCGTAGTGTTGGGTATCGAGGCAGTGCTCGCAGGTGAACTTGCACAGGCCCGCGGTGTCTCACTGCGTCCGCCAGATGCCCAGATGATCGGCCCGGGCTGCACCCGCTGCCACCGCGAGAATTGCGCGCAGCGATCGCTCCCGCCGCGAGGACGTGCACTCCATTTTGATCCAATGCGCCGCGGAACCACACCGTTCGAGTTCGGAGTCCATTAACCCTAAGTTGTGGAACCAGGATTCGACATGCCGCGTTTGCTCCGTAATAAATGATATCAGGAAGGGAGAATCTCATGACAGAAGAACGGATTACGGAAACTACAACGCCTTCGGGGGACACTCATACAACCCATACCATCGTGCATGATGATGGCGGTCGAAAGGGTGGTGGATCGAGCTGGGTTATGCTTTTGGTGTTGGTCGTTCTTGCCATTGGTGGGTTCTATTTGTTCTCGCAAATGAGCGGTGCGGAAGTGGCGAAGGACAATGCGGTGACCGAAGCTGCCAATGAAGTAGGTGAAGCCGCCGGCCAGGTTGGCGAAGCTTCTCAGAATGCGGGCGAAGCAGTAGAAAACGCTGTCGAGAACTGATCCCGATATTCGTGCACCACTGTAAAGAGCGGCGACGTTTCCGATTGGAGGCGTCGCCATTCTTTTCAACCAAGTGTAAAATTTACCGACATTTCACAATTCCTCGTCTAAACATACTGCCACAGACAGGGGACTCGGCGGGCCGCAAGCAATGATCCGGCTTTTCAAACACTACATATCTTACAACGTAATGCTGCTGGCGCTGGTCGATCTGATGTTGCTGGCAGTGGCGGCTGAGGCCGCGTGGACATTTCGTGTGATCCAGATCGGGTCTGGTGACGGACCCATTGCCGAACGGTTGCCAACACTCATCAGCTTTGCCGCATTCATGTGGCTGGCGATGATTGCGGTCGGTAGCTACCGTCCAGAGGCGCTCCGATCGATGCGCTTTGCAGTTGCGCGAATACTGGTTGCACTTGGCTTTGGCGTCATTGCCTTGTCATTCGTCAATCTTGCGCTGCCGGGATCGGTCCTGTGGCGCTCGGTCCTCTTATATGCGGTTGCCATTGCGATTGGCTTGCTGGCCCTCAACCGCATAATCACTGGAATGGTGCTCGGTACAGAGCCGTTCAAACGCCGCATCGTAGTGTTGGGTGCAGGTGCGCGCGCCGCAAGGCTTGAGGAAATTTCCAGACGCGACGGAAGCGGGTTCGAAGTTGCGGCCTTCGTTTCGATGGGCAACGGTTCGGCGGTTGTAACGGGGGCTGTCGCACGCGATTCCATCGCCGATCTCGGCGGATTCGTGGAAAGCGTTCGGGCCGATGAAGTTGTGCTGGCGATGCAGGAGAGGCGAAATTCGCTGCCTTTGCAGGACCTCTTGCGGGTCAAAACCAAAGGGGTGCTGGTGAGCGACTTCTCGAGCCTGCTCGAGCGCGAAATGGGCCGCGTAGATCTTGATACGTTGAACCCCAGTTGGCTCATCTTTTCGGACGGCTTCTCGTCGGGCCGCAGGCTGTCGGGTATCGCCAAGCGCATTTTTGACGTCACCGTCAGTCTCGTGTTGCTGATTGTGGGACTGCCACTGATCGCCATTTTCGCATTGCTGGTGAAACTTGAGAGCAAAGGTCCGGCGTTTTATCATCAGGTGCGCGTCGGCCTTTACGGCCAGGAATTCCACATCCTCAAGCTCCGCTCGATGCGCGTGGATGCTGAAGCCGCCGGTGCGAAATGGGCGGAAAAGGACGACCCGCGCATTACCCGGGTTGGTAGATTTATCCGGCTCGTCCGCATTGATGAACTGCCGCAATTATGGTCCGTCCTCAAAGGCGAAATGAGTTTTGTCGGCCCACGGCCCGAACGCCCGCAGTTCGTTGAGGAGCTGGAAAAGGAACTGCCCTTCTATGCTGAGCGGCATATGGTCAAACCTGGCATCACTGGCTGGGCGCAGATCAATTATCCTTACGGCGCAAGTACGGAAGACGCCCGGCAAAAGCTGGAATACGACCTCTATTATGCCAAGAATTACACGCCATTCCTTGATGTACTGATCCTGCTGCAAACTGCACGGGTGATCCTGTGGCCGGAAGGCGCGCGTTGATGAGTTGGGTAGAAGGTCTCGGCTTTTTCTCCTTCGCGTTCGGGGCGGTCGTCTCGGGCCTGGCCGCCTTGTGGGTGGCCCGTTCGGGTGCACAGGAGCGATCAGACCGCTGGGCAGGTGTTGTTGCACTGACACTGACTGCAAACTGGTGCTTTGCCGCTGCAAGCTTCAGTCACGGCTCCACCATTGTTGAACTGACCGAGATTGCGCGAAACCTCAGCTGGATCTTCGTGCTGTTCCGAATGTTCGCCAACGATGGCCGTGACGAAAGCCTGCGGATCGTCCGCCCTGCGGCCATAGCACTAGGCTTTGTCGAAACGCTTCAATTCGCGCTGCTGCTGATTGCTCAGCGCTATGCCGTGAACCCGGAAGTTGCTCGTCTTACGTTCGAAACTTCGGCCATATTCCATGTCCTCGTTGCTGTGGGATC
>CBFGON010000087.1:0-10578 GCA_965650395.1 uncultured Qipengyuania sp.
GCGGGCGGCCAGCACGTCAACACCACCGACAGCGCGGTGCGCATCACCCATCTGCCGACCGGCACGGTGGTCACCTGTCAGGACGGGCGCAGCCAGCACAAGAACAAAGAAAAGGCGATGCAGGTGCTGCGCGCGAGGCTGTACGAGGCGCAGCGCGAAGCCACGCAGGGGGCAGAGGCCGAAGCGCGCAAGGCGATGGTCGGCAGCGGTGACCGCTCCGAACGCATCCGCACATATAATTACCCGCAAGGCCGCGTGACCGACCACCGCATCGGGCTGACGCTGCAGAAATTGCCGCAAATCATCGCCGGGCCGGGTCTGGGCGAGCTGGTTGATGCGCTGATTGCCGAGGACGAGGCCAAGCGGTTGGCGGCGATGAGCGAGTGATCGTCAACGAAGCCCTCCGCGCCGCCGTCACGCGCCTGGACCACATCGACACCGCGCAGATCGACGCCGAATTGCTGATGGCCCACGCATTGGGGGTGAGCCGTTCGGACATGCTGCTCAAGCATCGCGCCGATCCCGTGCCGGAAGGATTCGCTGCACTGGTCGATCGCCGTGCGGCCTTTGAGCCGGTGGCGCATATCCTTGGTCATCAAGAGTTCTACGGGCTCGACCTGCTGGTGACAAAAGACACGCTGATCCCGCGCGACGACAGCGAGACATTGATCGAGGCGGCACTGGAGATTGCGCCCAGCGCACGCCGCCTGCTCGATCTGGGAACAGGTACAGGTGCGCTGTTGCTGGCCGCGCTGCACGACCGGCCGCAGGCGAAGGGGTTGGGCATCGATGCCAGCATTGCGGCTCTCGCAGTGGCTCGCTCAAATAGTGAGCGACTGGGCCTGCAGGATCGCGCGGCGTTTCACCATGCGAGCTGGCGCGAGGCAGGGTGGCAGGCACCGCTGGGCCGTTTCGACCTGATCCTGTGCAACCCGCCCTATGTCGAGGATCACGCGCCGCTCGATCCCGATGTGCGCGATTACGAGCCCGCCGCAGCGCTGTTCGCTGGTCCGGAGGGGCTGGACGATTACCGCATTCTCATTCCCCAATTGCGCGGATTGATGGCAGAAAATGCGTTTGCGATCCTTGAAATCGGCCATCGACAGGCCGACACTGTAGGAGCGATTGCAGCGGCGGAAGGCTTTGCCGTTTCGCTTCGTCACGATCTCGCCGGGCGGCCCCGTGCACTCATTCTTTCATAAAGCACTTGGCAAAGCCGATTCGACCCTTTACCTCTGGCCACAGGCCAGTGGTGCGCGGCTCGCGCTGCCCCGCCGGTACTAGCTCCGACATTGCAGTTTCGGTGCGAGGCTTTGGCCCCGTATACCATGCACCAACGGGAGCACGCACATGGCGAATACGCTGCCATGTGCGCAAGGGGTCACGCGGCCAAACCGGACCAGGGGGTCCGTGCCGCGCATATGTGAGGACAATTAGCCCTTGAATAACAATCGCAATAACCGGCGTCGCGGACGCGGGAACAATCGTAACCAGGGCGGTGGCAATAACGCCAACCGGATCGACAGCCGTGCGCGCGGCAATGCGCCCCAGCTGCTCGACAAGTACAAGAAGCTTGCCCAGGACGCGCAACATAATGGCGACCGTGTGCAGGCGGAATACTACCTGCAGTTCGCCGACCACTATTTCCGCGTCATCGCCGACAACAAGTCGCGTCAGGACGAAGCCCGCGGCAAGCGTGACGACCGCGATGATCGCAATGACGACGAAGGTTCGGAAGACGATGGTGACGATCGCCGCCAGAACCGCCGCTCACGCAGTCGCGACGATGACCGTCAGGACAATCGCGGCCGTCGCCAGCGCGGCAATAATGACGGCGATGACGGCGATTCGGACAATGAGTACGAACCCGCCGAAAATCCCTTCACCCGCGGTGAAGACGATCAGCCCAAGAAGCGGCGCGCCCCGCGCAAACCGCGCAAGATCGACGAAGGCGAAGTGGCCAGCGAGGGCGAGATCGACGTTGCAGTTCTGCCGCCGTCCTTCAGCGCGAATGACGATGGGGACGACAAACCCGCACCGCGTCGCCGCCGCCGCAAGGCAGAAGATGATGACGAGCTGAGCGCGGCTGAATAAGCCCGCTCGCTGCTCTGCCATCGCTTTCGCTTGCCAATATTCCGCCCTGCCGTAACAGGCGGGGCGATGGATCGTATCTCCGCTTTCACGCAGCGCCACCCGCATTGGAGCGCGCTGCTGCTCGGCCTGCTGGCGGCCACGGGTTTCCCGCCGCTGCACGTCTGGCCGCTCGCGCTCGTCGCCATGGGCGGCTTCGTTGCGCTCGCCTTTTCGCGGGGTAGCTGGAAGGCCGCGCTGCTGACAGGCTGGCTGTTCGGCGTGGCGCATTTCACGCTCACCAACAACTGGATCGCCACCGCCTTCACCTATCAGGCGGAAATGCCCGCTGCACTCGGCTGGGTCGCGGTGCCGGGGCTGGCGCTCTATCTCGCGCTGTGGCCCGCCATGGCGACTGCTGCCGCCTGGAGAATCGCGCGCAAGGGCGGGCAGGTCGCTTTTGCGCTGGCGCTGGGCGCGCTGTGGATCGCGGCGGAATGGCTCAAGAGCTGGGTCTTCACCGGCTACGCCTGGGGCCCGTTCTCGCTGGTGATGCTGGGCGACTGGAGCAGGCCGGGTGCGGCGATGGCTCTGCCTTTGCTGGGCACTTATGCGCTTTCCGGCATCACGGTGGTGCTGTGCGGGATCGGTGCTTGGCTGGTATCAGCTCGACGCTGGGTTCCGCTTGGCGGGATCGCTGCGGTGCTGCTCCTCCTGATGTTATGGCCCGGTGGCGAGCCGGAAAAGGGCACGCTTCCGCTCATGCTGGTGCAGCCCAATCTCAAGCAGACCGAGATCGACGACCCCACCAAATATGAAGAGCAGTTCCAGCGCATCGCTGCGCTGAGCCAGCCGAGCAAGCCGGTCAGCCGGCGGCTGGTGCTGTGGCCCGAAAGCGGCGTGCCCGACTATCTGCGCGATGGCTATCCGCAGCGCTATTATGACCAGATGACCGCCGCGGGCGACCCCGCTTTCGCGCGCTATCGCATCGGGCAGACCATTGGCCAAGGTAGCATGTTGCTGACCGGCGCAGTCGATCTGGAACTGGGCACGGTCGATGGCCGCCGCCGCGCAATTGGGGCCTACAACACTATCACGCCGATTAATGCCCAAGGCGAACTGGGCCAGCGCTATTCCAAGGCGCATCTGGTGCCGGGCGGTGAATATCTGCCACTGCGCCCGCTGCTCGAACCGCTCGGGCTGACGCGGTTGGTGGCGGGATCGATCGACTTCATCCCCGGCCCCGGTCCGCGCACCATCGACCTTGGCCGCTGGGGTCGCTCGGGCATGCAGATCTGTTACGAGATCGTCTTTTCAGGCGAAGTCGTCGACCGGCACAACCGGCCCGATTACATCTTCAATCCGTCCAACGACGGCTGGTTCGGCAGCTGGGGCCCGCCGCAGCATCTGGGGCAGGCACGGATGCGCGCGATCGAGGAAGGTCTGCCCGTGCTGCGTGCCACTACCACCGGCATCAGCGCAGTGATCGACGCCGATGGCGTGGTGCGCGAGCATATCGGGCGCAATGTCGCTGGCCGGATTGAAAGCGAGGTGCCACCCGCCCACGCGCCGACGCTTTTTGCAACGCTTGGACACTGGCTTTCGCTTGCATGGGGGATAGCGCTTCTCTTGGCTTCGCTGGTTGCCACGCGGCGCGCCAGAGGCTAGTGAGGGCCACACTTAAAGACATCTTTATATCGGATAATCATGCGCAACCAGTTCCTTTTTACCTCCGAAAGCGTCTCCGAAGGTCACCCTGACAAGGTAGCAGACCAGATCTCCGATGCTGTGGTCGACCTGTTCCTTGCCAAGGATCCCGAAGCGCGCGTGGCGTGCGAAACCATGACCACCACGCAACTGGTGGTGCTGGCGGGTGAGATCCGCGGCAAGGGGATCATGGACACCGACGGCAATTGGGCACCTGGTGTGGAGCAAGAGATCGAGGACACAGTCCGCGCAAAGGTCAGGGAAATCGGCTACGCGCAGGACGGCTTTCACTGGGAAAGCCTCCGCTTCGAAAACAATCTCCACCCGCAGTCGGCGCATATCGCGCAAGGCGTGGATGCCGGCGAGGCCAAGGACGAAGGTGCAGGCGATCAGGGCATCATGTTCGGCTATGCCTCGGACGAAACGCCCGACCTGATGCCCGCGACGCTGGATTACAGCCACAAGATCCTCGAGCGCATGGCCGCTGACCGCAAGAGCGGCAAGGTCACCTTCCTCGAGCCCGATACCAAGAGCCAGGTCACGTTGCGCTATGCCAATGAGCGTCCGGTGGAAGCGACTGCCATCGTCGTCTCGACCCAACACGCGCCGGGCTATTATTTCCACAATGGCGAAGGCGACGAAGCGAAATATGCTGAGCTGCGCGACTATGTGAAGGGCGTGATTGCCGATGTGCTGCCCGCCGAACTGCTGACGGAAAACACCGTCTATCACATCAATCCGACGGGCCGTTTCGAGATCGGCGGGCCCGATGGCGACGCTGGCTTGACCGGCCGCAAGATCATCGTCGATACCTATGGCGGTGCGGCCCCGCATGGCGGCGGCGCGTTCAGCGGCAAGGACCCGACCAAGGTCGACCGTTCGGCTGCCTATATCACGCGCTATCTCGCCAAGAATGTGGTCGCAGCCGGCCTTGCGCGACGCTGCACTATCCAGATCGCTTATGCCATCGGCGTGGCTGAACCGCTGTCGCTCTATGTTGATCTCCACGGCACCGGCGTGGGCGTGAGTGAAGGCCAGCTCGAAAGCGTGCTGCCGACGCTGGTCAACCTGACCCCGCGCGGCATCCGCACGCATCTGGGCCTCAACAAGCCGATCTACAGCAAGACTGCTGCCTATGGCCATTTCGGACGTACCGCAGAGGGCGAACTGTTCCCGTGGGAGCGCACCGATCTGGTCGATGCGCTGAAAGCGGCAGTGGCCTGATTGCTTAGCCCGGCTGGTCCGTCCCCTTGGCGGGGGAGGGCCGGTCGAGCGTCAGTTCGGCATCGGAGAATGTAAACGGGCTGCGCACGCCCGGCACGCCGTCGATGGCGATCTGCATGCCGCGTGCGACCACTTGCGGGTCGGCGAATACCTCGTCGAGATTGTTGATCGGCCCTGCGGGGATACCTGCCTCGGCGCAATGCCGCAGCAAAACCTCGCGTGACCATGCGCTTGTTTCCTGCGCAATCATGCCGTCGATCTCGGCACGATGCTCAATCCGTCCGGCATTGGTGGCGTAGCGCGTTTCCTCAAGCAGATCGTGCCGTTCCAGAACGCCGAGCAGCTTGCGAAACAGTGCGTCATTGGCGGGGGCAAGCACAACCGGGCCATCCTGTGTCGGGAATACGCCATAGGCGCTCACCTGCGCATGGGCGTTACCCATGCGTGGCGGGTTATGGCCGGTGGTGAGATAGGTCAGCGCCTGATTGGCGAGCAGGCCGACCGAGCAATCGAGCAGGCTCATGTCGATCCACTGGCCCTTGCCGGTGCGGTGGCGCATCAGCAGCGCCGCCTGCACGGCATTGGCACTCCACAACCCGCAGGCCAGATCGCTGATCGAGACGCCCATCTTCATCGGCTCGCCCGCTGGTTCGCCGGTCAGCGCCATGAAGCCGCTCATCCCCTGCACAACGAAGTCATAGCCCGGTTCGTTACGGCGCGGGCCGTCCTGCCCGAAACCGGTGATCGAGCAATAGACCAGCGCGGGATTGGCGTCGGCAACGGCCGCGTAATCGAGCCCGAATTTGGCCAGCGCGCCGGGTTTGAAATTCTCCAGCACGACATCGGCTTCGGTTGCCAGTTGCATGACCAGCGCAAGGTCGCCCGCCGCGCGGAAGTCAGCCACGATCCCGCGCTTGCCGCGATTGCAGGCGTGATAATAGGCGCTCGTCGTCTCGCCGCCATGCTCGACCCAAGGCGGCCCCCAGATGCGCGTATTATCGCCTTCTGGGCTTTCCACCTTGATCACATCGGCGCCGAGATCGGCGAGGATCTGGCCCGCCCAGGGCCCGGCGAGCACGCGCGCCAGTTCGAGGACTTTGAGCCCGGCAAGCGGGGCGTTCGGATTGCGCGGTTTATCGAGCCACATGGCCTGCGCTGCTGCGTCACTGCGCGGCGCGGGTCAAGCGGTCAGATGGCGTAAGCGGCCGGGTCTTCGTCGGGCCAGCTGCTCAGACGCGGGTTGCGGCGGTTGAGGAATACCGCAGGCAGCTTGGCCAGCATCAGCGATTTGTGGATCCAGTAATCGGTCCAGCGTTCGCGCCAGCGCGCCTTGGGGCGGCGGCCATGTGCGCGCAGCCAGCCCTGATAGGGCAGCCAGTGGCTCGGCTCGTCACGCGCGACCACTTCGAAGATGCGCCGCATGGCCTTGTCCGATCGGATGTGCCGATTGCGCAGCAATGTGTCGACCTGGTCCATGCCGCGCTGTTCGGTGATCATGATCACGCGGCACAGCTTCTCGAACTCGTCCCCATTGGCGACAATGGCAGCGGTATCGAGCTCGTCGATGGTGCAGCCGAACACGCTTTCTATGAAATGGTCGATATGGCCGCAGGTGTGATCGACCTTGAGCGGCATGACCCCGCGCAATTCGAACCAGCGGCGGAACATGCGGTAGTGCTTCTCCTCGTCTGCACGGTGCTTTTCCACTGCGGCAATGAACTGCGGATCATCGGGGCAGCGCGCACGCACCGCTTCAAGCACGCGATCGAGCGAGGTATAGCCGCGGTGCTCGTTGTAGATATAGATCGACCCGAGCACTTCAAGGAAGCGGCTGCGGAAGGCGGCAGCGGGGTTCATCTCGCTATTATTCCACCATTTGCGCGGCGCTGCGACTCAAATCTGGCGATAATCGGCAGAGATCCGCCCGGCGGCGGCGAGCTCTTCCTCGTGGCTCGCTTCGCGCCATTCCTCGGCCAGCGCTGCGTCTTCCCATTCCAGCATCGCGGGGTGGGCCAGAATTCGATCCACCCATGCCTGTCCAGTACCGACGTCAAGGCCATAGGTGCGGATGCGGAACGCAACGGGGGCGTAAAAGGCGTCGAGCGCGGTGAAGGCGGGGCCACCCAGCCACGCGCCGCCGAAACGCTCCAGTGCAGTCTCGAATATCTCGCGGATACGCGCGACGTTCTGCGCCAGCGCGGGGCTGTGCGGATGCGGTTCGACCCGCACGCCGACATTCATCGTGCAATCGTTGCGCAGGGCAGAGAACCCGCCATGCATTTCGCACACTGCCGAAATCGCGAAAGCACGCGCGTCGGCATCTTCGGGCCAGATGCCGCCGTGTCGTTCAGCCAGATAGAGCACGATGCCGAGCGAATCCCACACCGTACGCGCGCTATCCACCAGCACCGGCACCTGTCCGGTGGGGCTGAAGGCGCGGAAATCGTCATAGTTCACCGGCCTGGTGAAAGGCTCGATCCGGTCTGTGAAAGCGATGCCCAGCGCTTTCATCAGCACCCACGGTCGCAGCGACCAGCTGGAATAATTGCGATTGGCGGTGATCAGTTCGTACATGGCGATCGGTCCTACCTGAGTATGGGCGACTGGTAATCGGGGTCGTGCGCAAAGGGCAACGGATCTCCTGTGCGCAGCGCCGCCAGTACGCTGGCGAAATCGCCGACCGCGCGCCAGCCGCAACGGCGTTCGGCATGACCTGGATCATAGACGCGCTCTATTACCTCGGGCAGCACCCAGCCACGCGCCGCATAAAGGTCTGCCGCGTCCGGATGATAGCGGGCGATAACCGCCGGCGCATCGCGCGCCAGCTCGGCTGCGTCCTCGCGCGTGAACGGCGGCGGCGCGAAAAGCACGAATGTGTCGCAACCTAGCTGCGGCGCGGCATCCAGTGCGGCGCAATGAGCATTGGCGGCGTCCTCTACGGTCAGCCGTCGGTGGAGCAATTCGTTGGCCTTGAGATTATCGCCCGCCGGGACCGCATGGGTATCGTCGTCTTCAGGGAAGAAGCGGCCGGTGCGCAGAATCGCAACCGCAATCCCGTGCTCGCGATGGATCAGGCGGCAGAGCTGCTCGGCGGCGAGCTTGGTGATGCCATAGATATTGCGCGGGGCAAGCGGGCCGAATGCCTCGTCCATCCACCACGCACCGTCTGCGCTTGCGCCGTCGCGCACATCCTCGCGCACCATCAGCGATGTTGTCGATGTAAACAGGAAGCGGTCGTTCCCCGCCGCAATTGCAGCCTCCAGCAGATTGAGTGTGCCGGTGACATTGGTGTCCACGAACGACTGCCGCGAAAAGCGTGCAATGTCGGGCTTGTGCAGCGCGCCGCTATGAATCACACCCTCGATCCCGTGCTCGCCCATCACCCGGTCGATCAGCGCGCGATCGGCCACCGAGCCCAGCACTTGCGTATGCGCGCCGGGGACGACGTCGAGCCCGGTAACCTCATGGCCGCGTGCGGCCAGCATCGGGGAAAGATGCCGTCCGAGCCAACCCGAAGACCCGGTCAGCAGGACGCGCATTGCGTGGCGGACCTCAGCTTACGTAATGCGCGGTGGTCTTGGCGGCGATCTCGTCTGCCGTGACGCCGGGCGCCATCTCGATCAGCCTGAACGGGCTGTCATGATCCGGGCGATGGAACACGGCTAGATCGGTGATGATCATGTCGACCACATTCTTGCCCGTCAGTGGCAGGGTGCAGCTGGGGATGAACTTGGGGCTGCCGTCCTTGGCATTGTGTTCCATCACCACGATGATCTTCTTGACGCCCGCGACCAGATCCATCGCGCCGCCCATTCCCTTGATCATCTTGCCGGGGATCATCCAGTTGGCGATGTCGCCATTCTCGGCCACTTCCATTGCGCCCAGCACGGTCAGGTCGATGTGCCCGCCGCGAATCATGGCAAAGCTGGCTGCGCTGTCGAAATAGGCGCTGTGCGGAAGTTCGCTGATGGTCTGCTTGCCAGCGTTGATCAGGTCCGCGTCTTCCTCGCCCGCATAGGGGAAAGGGCCGATGCCCAGCATGCCGTTCTCGCTCTGCAGCGTGACGTGCATACCTTCGGGAATATGGTTCGCCACCAGCGTGGGGATACCGATGCCGAGGTTGACGTAGTAACCGTCCTTCAGCTCCCTGGCGGCGCGGGCGGCCATCTGGTTGCGGTCCCAGCCGGTGCGGGTTGCTGTATCGCTCATCTCAATTGCCTTCGTTCATGATTGCGGGCGCGGTGGACGGCGCCGTTTCGGGTGTCCAGCGGGCATCGGGCGGGAATACCTCGTCTACCGTTCCCCTTTGCCAATGGCCGTAGCTCGGATTGGGCAGGGCAAACCAGCCGGCGCCCCACAGCTGGGCATATTCGCCCCGCGCCACCAGTTCGCGGCGTTGCTGCACGCCAAGCTCGGCAGCATTGAGCGCATCGGCAAAGTCGCCGAGATTGTCGCCCGCCAGTGCAATAACGCAATAGCGGCTGGCGATGGTTGCGCGGCGTGTATCCTTGCGGCTGCCGGTTGCGTCGTCCCCGCGCAGGAACAGCGTTTCGCCATGCACCGCACGGCCCAGCCCGGCCTTCTCCAGTGCATCGATCGTCTGCGCGGCCGAACTGGCATTGCGGTTGGTGTTGAACACGACTGCTATGCCCGCCTCGCGCAAGCGGCGGATACCGGTCACTGCGCCCGGCACCGGGGCGACCTGATTTGCACCAGTGCGTTCCCACGCATCCCATTCGCTTTGCTTGTATTCGGCGCCGGACCAGCTCTGCCAATAGGCATAGCCGCGGTTGAGAATCACCGTCTCATCGGCATCGAAAACCACTGCCATCGGTTTGCCGGTACAGGTGGCGGTGCCAATGCCATTGGCGGCGTCAGGCAGCCCCATCGGGATCGACACTGTGGGTGAGGTCTTCGCCGCGGCGATGGCAAAGTCCGCCAATTGGCGCCAGGCCTGGATCGAGGCTCCGGCCGCTTCGCCCGAGCCATAGAGCCAGCGAGCCGAATCGGGGGCAGGAGCATCCCCCCCGACAGGCGCGGGTGGCGCGCTGGCGACGGGCGGGGTGGTCTGGCATGCAGCCAGCGCCAGCGATAACGCCAGTGGTACGAATGCCTGCCTCATGGGTGCTGCTCCATGTCTGCCGGTAGCGGGTTTTCGGGCGTCTCGGCCTGCCAGAAGATCGACTGGACCAGCCAGCGGCCATCTTGCTGGCGCATCAGCTGGAAGGAATTGATCCCACGAACCGTGCCTGGCGAACCGTCGGGATTGGTCCAGCTTCCGGCATAGGACAACCATGCCTGCGCCAGATCGCCATAGATCTCGATCCGGTTGACCAGCGCCGTTTCGGTAAAGCCATGTTCGATCAGGAAGGGTCCGCTCTTGGCGATATAGTCGTCGACCGTGCCCCCTTGCACACCATTGGCGCGGATTGCCGTGAGGCGGGCTTCCGGCGTGAACAGTGCCCGCATGGCGTCCCAGTCACGCGGTTGGCCGGCTGGGCCCGAGATGGCTGCATAGACGGCATCGAGCGCGGCATTGATGGCGATTTCGTCCTGCATGCGTTGCTCCGAATAGCC
>CBFGON010000088.1:0-10278 GCA_965650395.1 uncultured Qipengyuania sp.
GGCGACAAGATGGACGAAGCGATCGTTTCCTATGTCCGCCGCCACCACAATCTGCTGATCGGTGAAGCCACGGCGGAACGGATCAAGAAAGATTATGGTGTCGCCCGTCCGCCGGAAGACGGGATTGGCGAACAGATCACCATCAAGGGCCGCGACCTCGTCAATGGTGTGCCCAAGGAAATCACCATCAACCAGGGCCATATCGCCGAAGCCCTGTCAGAACCGATCGGCGCCATCGTCGAAGGCGTGCGCATCGCACTGGAAAACACCGCCCCTGAACTGGCGGCGGACATCGTTGATCAGGGCATCGTGCTCACCGGCGGCGGCGCTCTGATCGGCGGGCTCGACGAATATCTGCGCGAGGAAACCGGTCTTCCGGTGACCATCGCGGAAGATCCGCTGTCCTGCGTCGCTGTCGGCACCGGACGCGCGATGGAAGACCCGATCTATCGCGGCGTTCTGATGACCGCCTAAGGGGGATGGGCCATGGCGCCGAGCGGCCAGCGGCGCTCCAGCTATTCCAAGCGGGCGCAGTACAATCTGTTCACCGGCTATATCATCGCCGGCATCGGTGCTTTCATCGGCGCGGTCCTGTTAGCCGTGTCGTTCTTTCAACCGCAGTTCTTCGGTGGACCGCGTGGGGAAGCGCGCGATGCGGTGAGCCCGGCGACGGAGACCGCCGCATCGGTGCGCACCGGCAGCAAATCGTTGTGGGATTCAATCAGCGGCTACTATCGCGCCGGGTCGAAGAACGCCGCGTTGAAGCGCGAAATGGAGCTCGCCCGAATTCGCCTGGCTGAAGCCGAGGCGGTACGGCAGGAAAACGTCCGCCTCAAGGGCCTGCTCGATCTCTTTGATGCCGAGCGCAAGCCGGTGGCGGTTGCGCGGCTGATTTCCTCGACCTCCACCAGCACCCGTCGTTTCGCCTATGTCGGCGCGGGCGAGGAAGATGGCGTCAAAATCGGCATGCCGGTGCGATCGGCACGTGGCATTGTAGGTCGCATCTTGGAAGTCGGTGGCGATTCTTCTCGGGTGCTGCTTCTGACGGACAGCGAAAGCGTGTTGCCTGTGCGTCGGGCAGGAGATGAAACGGTGGCGTTTGCCGAAGGTCGCGGTGACAGCCTGCTGCGCATCAAATTGATCAATCTCGGCCTCAATCCGCTCAAGAAGGGCGATGTCTTCGTCACGAGCGGCGCTGGCGGATATTACGCTCCCGGCATTGCGGTGGCGATCGTGACGCAGGTTAATGACGATGGCGGCGTTGCCCGCATAATCAGCGATCCGGCAGCAACCGATTTCGTGGCGGTCGAACAGATCTTCGAACCCGAAGCAGTGGTGGGAGCAGCAACGCCCATCGAAAAAGAGCTGACTGACTGATGGAGCGCATGGATCCACGGGCACGCAGCGACGCCTATGGAAGCCGCATCAATCGCTCCCACTCTCCGCTACTCGCGAATATCCTGCCGTGGATATCAATCCTGATGGCGTCGTTGTTGCCAATGTTCGTGATTGCAAGCGCGCTGCCGATCATTCCACCGTTGGGCTTCCTGATGTTAATCACCTGGCGACTGGTCCGCCCTGGCCTGCTGCCCGTGTGGGCCGGTTTCCCGCTCGGCCTGTTCGATGATCTCTATAGCGGCCAGCCTTTCGGTTTTGCAATAATGTTCTGGTCCGCTTCCATGCTGGTGATTGAAGCCATCGAAATGCGCTGGCCATGGCGCGCATTCTGGCAAGACTGGTTCACTGCCACTACATTGATCACCGCTTATCTGGTGGGCGGGTGGCTTCTCTCCGGCGCTTCACCCAATCTCAATTCCCTGGTTGCGCTCGTGCCTCAACTTTCGATTTCGATCCTGCTCTTCCCGCTCTTCGCGCGGCTGGTGGCACATCTCGACGAGTTCCGGCTGCGGCGCTGGAGGCGGGTGTGATCCCGCTGTTCAACCGGCGTCGCCGCAAGCCTCGGTCGCGATCAAAGCCTAAGGGTCTGGTCAGCCAGACCATGCTCGAAAATGCTTTCGACCGACGCACCTTCGTAGTTGCTGCCGGCATGGGCGGGATTGGCACGATCCTGGCGGCGCGGATGGCCTATATCTCCATCGCGGAGAATGAACGTTGGGTGCTCGAGTCCGAAAGTAACCGCGTGAATCTCTCGCTGATTCCGCCGCGGCGTGGCTGGATCCTCGATCGCAATGGTGCTCCGCTGGCGTCGAACCGGGCCGATTTTCGTGTCGATGTGATCCCCGATCGCCTGACCGACAAGGAGGGCGCGATTGCCACGCTGGCGAGTATTCTCAAGCTCGAAGCTACGACGGTCGCGGATATCTCAAAGAAGATCGAAGAATCGCATGGCTTCCAGCCCATCGAAGTATCTACCGGGCTCAGCTATGATCAGTTCGCGGCAATTAGCGTGCGCCTGCCCGACCTGCCCGGCGTGGTGCCCCAGCGCGGCTTCTCGCGGTTCTATCCCACCGGCCCGAGCGTCGGTCATCTCATCGGCTATGTCGGTCCCGCGTCTGCCGAGGAGTATGAAGAGAACCCCGATCCGATCCTCATCACCCCGGGCTACAAGATCGGCAAGGACGCGCTGGAAAAGAAGTTCGAGCAGGAACTGCGCGGCGTACCCGGCGCGCGGCGCGTAGAGGTAACCGCATCTGGCCGCGTCGTCCGCGATCTCGAGACTCGTGACGACGTTCAGGGCAAGCCCGTCCAGCTGACCATTGACGGGCCGCTGCAAGACTATGCCGCGCGCCGCATAGGGCTGGAAAGCGGTTCGGTCGTGGTGATGGATTGCGACACGGGTGACGTGCTGTGCATGGCCTCGATGCCCAGCTTCGATCCCAACAGCTTTTCCGCCGGAATCGGGCGCGTAGAATATTCGATGCTGAGCGAAGACGAGCGCGTTCCACTGCGCAACAAGGTCCTCAAAGGGCTCTACCCGCCCGGATCGACGGTCAAACCAATGGTATCCATGTCCTTCCTCAAGGAAGGACTCGATCCTGATGAGTCCGTGTTCTGCGGAGGCGGACTGCGGGTCGGCAATCGCGTGTTCCGCTGCTGGAAGCGCGGCGGACACGGCACTGTCGACATGGCCAAGGGTATCTACCAGTCGTGCGACGTCTACTTCTACCACTTCGCGCAGCGCATCGGAATGGACCCGATCGCGGCGATGGCGCGGCGCTGCGGCATGGGGCAGGAATTTGACCTGCCGGTGATCAGCCAATTCTATGGCACAGTGCCTGACCCCGCGTGGAAACTGAAGAAATATGACCGCCCGTGGCAGACTTTCGATACGGTCAATGCCACCATCGGTCAGGGCTATATGCTTGCCAACCCGCTCCAGCTGGCCGTGATGAGCGCAAGACTGGCAACCGGAAGGCACGTGCAACCGCGCCTGCTCACGCGCACGCCGGTTAAGGGCTTCGAACAGGTCGATTTTGCCGAAGACCACGTACGCTATGTGCGCCAGGCGATGAGCGATGTGGTCAATGGCCCGGGTACGGCGGGTCGTGCGCGACTGCCCTTCCCCGACATTCTGATGGCAGGCAAGACCGGCACGGCGCAGGTCGTCGGCCTCAACCTGTCGGACGGCAAAAGCGGCCCGTGGAAATATCGCGACCACGGTTTATTCATTTTCTTCGCACCGTTCGACAAGCCCAAATATGCCGGAGCGGTGGTGATTGAACATGGCGGCGGTTCGGGCTCTGCCTATCCAATTGCGCGCGATGTGATGACTTTTCTGTTCGACCCGGCAAAGGGGATGGAGGCCCTGCGCGGCTACGAGCAGCAATGGGGTGGCACTGCACAGCAACGGCTCAACGCCAATTACCGCGCCTATGCCACTGCCGCCGGAGAAGCAGTGAAGCCCGTTCCAGCACGAACCGAAGAAATTTTCGACCAAGTAGAGGCCGAGGCTCGAGTGGCTGCGCGTCAGCCGGAAAAGCTGGCCGACGAAACACTGCTTCCTCGCGTCGATACGCAGCCGAGTGAGCCGATCACGGGCACTGCGCCAGCCACCTCGACACCGTCGCCCCAGCCCACTGCGACACCAACTGCATCGCCCTCACCCCTTCCGGTTTCGCCAGCAAACGGTCGCTGAATTTCTTGCCGCGCGACATTAAACGAACCGCCATTCGCCGAAGCAGGCGATGCCCTGCGGTTTAATCGCCTTTTTGGGCTTTTCATCGATGAAACACCGGCTATATGAGCGCCTCCCCGATTCGAGGGGCGCCCGCACCATCGGGCCAGCCGCGGTCAAACCGTGCGAGTGGACGCATAGCTCAGTTGGTAGAGCAGCTGACTCTTAATCAGCGGGTCCTAGGTTCGAGCCCTAGTGCGTCCACCAAATTCTGTCGATTAAACTGGGGTCGAGCGCGGCGTGGCCGCTGGCCATTATCATATCAACGTGTGCCCATCCGATTGCACATCACATTATGATGTGATATTGCGGGTCAATGGACACAATCGAGAAAGTTCGCACCCTTATCGGCAACGGCCTGATGACCCGCGCAGGGCTTGCACGAGCTGCAGGGCTCCACGCAAATACACTCCGCGATTGCACCGATGACGGTTGGAACCCCACTGCCGATACTCTCGGCAAACTTGCCGCCTTCCTCGAAGTCAATGACGAAACCCCTGTGATCGTCGGGGCAGAGGAAATCATCGACGAAGCGCGCAATGGCCGCATGTATATCCTCGTCGATGACGAGGATCGCGAGAATGAAGGTGATCTTATCATTCCTGCGCAAATGGCGACGCCCAATGCGATCAATTTCATGGCCACGCATGGCCGAGGGCTGATCTGCCTGACGCTCGACCGCAAGCGGGTGGAGGCACTTGGCCTGCAACCGATGAGCCGCGACAATCGTGAAAGCATGCAGACGGCCTTCACTACTTCTATCGAAGCCAGGGAAGGCGTCACTACCGGCATCAGCGCAGCGGATCGTTCGCGGACCGTTTCTGTCGCAATCGACGCGACCAAGGGGCCGGACGATATCGTTACCCCTGGACATGTCTTCCCCCTCGCCGCGCGCGACGGCGGCGTGCTGGTACGCGCGGGGCATACAGAGGCAGCGGTCGACATATCGCGGCTGGCGGGCCTCAACCCCTCGGGCGTGATCTGCGAGATCATGAACGAGGACGGCACGATGGCGCGGCTTGACGATCTCGTATCGTTTGCCCGCAAGCATGACATGAAGATCGGCACTATCCGCGACCTGATCGAATATCGCATGCGCCATGACCATCTGGTTGAGCGTGTGCGCGAGGACGCGTTTGAATCCGATTACGGCGGTGACTGGCGGATGATCACCTATCGCAACAAGATCGACAACAGCGAAAGCTATGTCTTGCAGAAGGGTCATGTGGTCGAAGCCGAGCCCACACTCACCCGTGTCCACCCGATCTCGATCTTCGACGATGTCCTGGGCAAGCCCGGTCCGCGCAAGCGCACCCTGCAGCGTGCCATGCGGGCCGTTGGCGAGCATGGCTCAGGCGTGATCGTGCTGATCACCGGACGGCCCGCCGCACCGGACGATTACAGCTCCAGCGATGCCGAACGCAATGTCGGCATCGGCTCGCAGATCCTTGCGGATTTGGGGGTCGATGACATGATCTTGCTGAGCAATTCCCAACCTAATGTCGTGGCGATTGAAGGCTATGGCCTCAATATCGTCGGTAACATGCCCATTCCGGAGTAAGTGCATGGCCAATTTCCTGATCGTCGAAGCGCGCTTTTACGACCATCTCAACGATATGTTGATCGACGGCGCCCAGACAGCACTCGAACAGGTCGGACACAGCGCTGAAGTGCTGACCGTTCCAGGCGCGCTGGAAATCCCAGGTGCGATTGCGCTGGCTGCCGAAAGCGGGCGCTATGACGGGTTTGTCGCGATCGGTGTGGTGATCCGTGGTGAAACCTACCATTTCGAAATCGTCTCCGGCGAAAGTGCGCGCGGGATCATGGCCCTGACGATGGACGGCATCGCAATCGGCAATGGCATCTTGACGGTCGAAAATGAAGAGCAGGCTATCGTTCGCGCCGATCCGCGCCAGAAGGACAAGGGCGGTGAAGCAGCCAAGGCTGCCCTCGCCCTGCTCGATCTGCAGGGCCGTTTCGCGGGCTAGTCTGCGCCGTCAAGGAAGTTGGTTAGCCCCAGCGGAGCGAAGGGGCCGATGATCAACTGCTCGAACACGCCGATCCCGTCCGATCCGTCGCTTCCGGTGACGCGGACGGGTATCTGCACATGCAGGTTCTCGGGCGCGAGCGGATCGAGCTCGTCGAGCTTGATATCCTCGCGCTCCACCTTCAGCGCGCCGTGGTACATGCCGTGGCCCCACATAGGATGGGTGTAGCCCAGCCCGCGCATCTGGAACCGACCGAGCGGTTCGAAACTGACCTGTTCAGGGGCACCGTGCACCGCCAGTGACAGGGTGCCGCCCGATGGCCAGCGCGTGTCGGGTGCAAGACGCGTGCGCATCGAGCCATGGCCTTCGGCGGTATTGGCGGCATCTGCGCCATCGGCAGCCCAGGCTGCCCGCGTGTTCCACGCTTCGCCCAGCGGGTCATTATTGACGTGGAAGAACAGGCTGCCATTGGCAAAATTCACCGGCGTCCATTGCCAGAAGAAACCCGGTAATGTGTGGCCTGGCATCGGCTGCATGTCGCGCGCGCCAATTGGCCGGACACCCCAGCTGCGGTCCCGCGTGCCGGCAGTGCCCCTGGCAATTTCGCGTCGATCATCGCCTAGCGCAATCCAGCCGGCGTAATGCCCGTTCTGCGTCATGCGCGTATAGTCCATGAAGGCGCGCGGGCCGATGCGGTGCGTGAAGCGCGGTTCCTCTATTGGGAAAGCGCGTCCGGTGAAGGTAAACTCGGCAGCTATCCCGTCCGTCTCGTCGACCGTAATCTTGAGGCTGTGAAGCGGTTCGATCACTTCGATCGTGATTGGGCCGACACGCAATGCCATCCGCTCCATTCCCAGCTCCGCGCTGGCGTGGAGGCAATATTGCACTCCGTCGCGGATGAAGCTGAAATGCGCATCGGCCACGTCGAGATGGGGATAGACCCCGAAAGCAAGTGCGAAGAAACCGCTGCCGTCGGGCGCATAGCCGTTAAAGAAATAACGGTCGTAGAAATTGCGGTCGGTTCCGGCGTAGGCAACCGGTTCCGGCGTCTGGTGGATCGGGAACTCGTCTCCGCGCGTCAGGACCACTGGTTCACCTCCTTCAGCGCGGCGATACTGCCATGTTTCAGGGCCAACGCACAGGCCCCGCGTGCCATGGAAAGAAAATTGTCGTCCCCGCGCGAGGTGCGCTCGACAAAGGCAGCGCTGAACACGGCGGTCGAGATTCCGTGGAGGATGCCGAAGCGGTAATCGCGGTCGACCTCTTCGCGTGTCAGCACTATACCGCGTGCGGCCATTTCCTCGAAGTAGACCGCAAGTAGGTCGCTTTCGTGCTCGATCCCCAACTGCCCGATGCCGCAGCCGAGAAAATAGCCGACATCGGTCATCGCCCTACCCCGTGCCACAGTCTGCCAGTCAAGCACTGCGATAGGTTCGGCACCGCCACATATATCGAACAGCATGTTGTCGAGCCGGAAATCGCCGTGGATCAGGCATTGCGGCGGATCGTCGCGCCCGAACCAGAGCATAGCATTTTCGGCGAACGCTTCGCACACGGCCATCAATTCAGGTTCCAGCCGTTCATTGTAGCGTTCACGGAACAAGGCGTGGGCGTGCGGATACATTGCGCCCACTTTCGCGCCGAGGTCGGGTGGAGGCTGAAGTCAGCCTGCCTCGATCAGGTCTGTCCTACCCCAGCTAGGCGCGTGAATCGCTGCAGCTTGCTGGATCGCTGCGCGGGCATCACCCAGCGTGCATCCCGCAATCTGGTCGCCTTGGCGAGCAGGTCCGACATCCTCGAACAGCAGCAGGAATTCCGCCCCGCTTTTATCGACATCGGCGAAATAGACGTGCGGCACGCGCACCGCCAGCATGGGCGCGGCGTGGCGGTAGAATTCGACTTCCTTGCGATAGAGTCCGAACATCGCCGCTGTCCCACGGCTGGTAGCATCGGCAGCAGGAAATTTGCCCGCCAGCGTAATCGGAACATGTTCGCCATCGATGTGAAACCGAACGCTGTCCCCCACTTGGCCAGTGCCAATCGGTTCCCAGCGAAGTGCTTCGATATGCGCACCCAACACGTCGCCCAGCCATAAGGGCGTCACTTCATCGGGATGCATCGGAAACCCGCTCAATCCTCTCTCCCATAAGAGCACCCGAGGAACGCTACTGCGCGGCGCGCGTCGTGACAATCATGGGTAGCTTTTTGCCATGAACGGCCCGCTCGAATGGATCGCTTCCTTCGGAACCGTGATCGCCGCCGCATTGATCGCATTCGATCTGGGCCGGCGCGCAACCGGATGGGGGTTCGTGCTGTTCTGCGCGGTATCCTCGCTATGGATTTACATCGGCATTAGCCAGAACGCGCTGCCGCTCGCTGCGATGAACGCTGTCTTGTTGCTCATCAATGGCTGGGGCGTGTGGCAGTATTGGCTGCACCCCAAGAACAGGGAGCAGGACTGACCCGCCCCCTATCTGGTGGCGCGAGATCAGCGCTGCAGCGCGCCGAAGCAGCTGCGCCCGGCATAGACCGCGCTGTCGCCAAGCTCTTCCTCGATACGGATAAGCTGATTGTATTTTGCCAGCCGGTCCGACCGGGCGAGAGAACCAGTCTTGATCTGCCCGCAATTAGTCGCAACCGCCAGATCGGCTATTGTTGCGTCCTCGGTCTCACCCGAGCGATGCGACATCACCGCGGTATATCCCGCGCGATTGGCGATGCTTACCGCGTCGAGCGTTTCCGACAGCGTTCCGATCTGGTTGACTTTGACCAGCAGCGAATTGGCCAGACCTTGATCGATGCCTTCGCGCAGGCGCTGGGGATTGGTGACGAAGAGATCGTCGCCGACCAGTTGGATCGTGTCGCCAATGCGGTCGGTCAGTGCCTTCCAGCCGTCGAAATCGTCCTCTGCCATACCGTCCTCGATCGAGCGGATCGGATAGTCGCGGCACAGTTTGTCGAGATACTCGGCCAATTCCAAACCGCTGAGCGAAAGCTTCTCGCCCGAAATCTCGTACTTCCCGTCGCGGAAAAACTCGGTCGAAGCGCAGTCGAGAGCCAGCACCATGTCATCGCCCGGTTTGAAACCGGCCTGTTCGATCGAGGCCATGATGAAATCGAGCGCGTCGCGCGTGCTGGCAAGGTTCGGGGCAAAGCCGCCTTCGTCGCCGACCGAGGTCGCCAGACCCTTTTCATGCAGCTTCTTCTTCAGCGTATGGAACACTTCCGCGCCCCAGCGCACCGCTTCCGCCAGGCTGTCAGCGCCCACCGGCATGACCATGAATTCCTGAATGTCGATCGGATTATCGGCATGTTCACCGCCATTGATGATATTCATCATCGGCACCGGCAGGACATGGGCGGAAACACCGCCGATATAGCTGTAAAGCGGCAGGCCGCGGGCGCTGGCCGCTGCCTTGGCCACTGCCATGCTGGTGCCAAGAATGCCGTTCGCACCAAGGCGGCCCTTGTTGGGCGTACCATCAAGCTCGATCATGGTGAAATCGATATCGCGCTGATCTTCGGCGTCATAATTGCCGATCAACAAGTCGCGGATCTCGGTGTTTACCGCTTCAACCGATTGCAGAACGCCCTTTCCCAAATAGCGGGACTTGTCGCCATCGCGCAGTTCCACGGCCTCATGCGCACCGGTCGAGGCACCCGAAGGCACCGCCGCGCGGCCAAAACTGCCATCCTCCAGCAGGATGTCGACCTCGACCGTCGGATTACCCCGGCTGTCGAGAATTTCGCGGGCGTGGATGTCGATGATAGCGGTCATGTGAGGGCGGGCTCCGATGGACTGGTGTTGTAATCTGGTAAAACACCCCCAGATGGGGAGTCGCCAGCGCTCTATTCCCCGGAACATCGCGGTGCAAGTTGCGTTGCAGGTGAGAAGGCCGGGTCTTACCTAATCCCGGAATGAATACGAATTAGAGGCAAGGACAGGACTGATGGCCGAGATTACCAGCACAGGCGCTCCCAAGAAGCGCAAGACCACCACCGTAAAGAAATCCCCTGCCGCCGCGCCGCGCAAAGCCGTGGCAAAGACGCGGGCAGCCAAGGAGACAGTTTCGATGACCGATACCGTTACCCCCACCGACACTTCACATCGCAAGGAAGCCAAGAGCCGCTTCAATGCAGCGCTCGAGGAAGCTA
>CBFGON010000089.1:0-10271 GCA_965650395.1 uncultured Qipengyuania sp.
CATCAATAGTTGGCGGCCCGGCTCGTCTGGACCGGCAACTATTGATGCAGGCCGCCGCCGCCATGCGCCTGTCAGCGCGCGGCTACACCCGCATGCTCAGGGTCGCGCGGACGATCGCCGATCTGGCAGGCGCCGAGCAGGTCGGGCGCATCCATATTGCCGAGGCACTGAGTTACCGGCGGCAACCGCCGCGGGCGTAGGTGCGGGCAAGATATCTGCCTGGGGGTGGGACGAAGTCACAGCTAAGGTTCCGGTTTCTCGGTTTTTCAAACTGGCCGGGCTTGTTACCCCAGTTCATCGCGCCCCCGATATCTGCGTGTCCACAGTCCAAAGCCAAACAACGCCAGACCAGAGACGCTTAGAAAACCTCCGGAAAAAATTACCGCTTCTTTGAGAGGGAAATCGAACAACAAGATTATGCCGAGCAGGAAAAGTGAGATTAGACTAAGGTATCCGTAATACCTTTGAAAATCCCTATCCGTCATTCGTGGCACTTTACCGCTCCTATGTAGCTGCTAATTTGCATGCCACCGTCCATCTAAGCGTGCAACGGGGCGGTTAGCTGCTCGTCCGCTTTCGCCCTGCATGCCTTGTCCGAATTGAATGTCGGTCGTGCTCAGCGCCCCTCGGTCATATCGAGGTTGAGCTTCACGCTCTCGTGTTCAAGCTCGCCTTCGAATTTGGCGAGGAACTGCTCGATCGGCATTGCCTGATCGGGAAGCGCCGATGCGCTGTGCACCGGTGCAGGTGCGACGCCACCTGCCGATGGTGTCATGCGGACATGGAGATAGGGCACCCACACCTCGCCATATTCGGCCTGTTGGTACCACACGTCGAGCACGTCATAGCTGGCCCAGGCATTATCGGGCTCTTTCAGGCGGATGCCTTCACCAATGCGCGGCACCGACATCGCCTTGATGCGGAACTGCGTCTGATGCGTTTCATTCTGGATTTCGATTTCGATCACGCTGGCCCGGCTCGATTATGCGTGTGGAAGGGTTTGCGCCATCGGTCCTGACAGTCAGTTATTGAGATGGTTTTAACGGTGACGCCACGAAGTCACGCCGAAAAGTGACGTCACTATCCAGCGCGCGCAGAGCAACGTCGCAAATTCATCGGGTAACGGGTGACGCCGCTCCGCCGGTCAGGCGGCGGCCTGCTTCTTGCGCAGTGTATCGAGATCAACCACCGAGCCGGTGCCGAGCGAATCACCGGGCTGGGCGCGGGTCCCGTCCTGCCTCAGTCCGACATTGCTGCGTTCGACCAGGCACAGATCTTGCGGGCCGAGGATGCGGCCGTCATGGCTGAGCATCGAGGTCGGGCCGATCGGCAGCCTGTCGCGTTCATCGACCAGTACCGGATTCTCGACCACTTCAGCGCCGTATTTCTGGCCCCACTGCCGCAGCGCGACCATGGCGGGCAGCAGGTCGAAGCCCTTTTCTGTCAGGCGATATTCGATCTTGCGCCGATCATCGGGGCAGGGATCGCGTTTGAGGATCCCGTGTTCGACCAGCTTGGCGAGTCGGTTCGAGAGGATATTGCGCGCAATGCCCAATTCGCTGAGGAATTCCTCGAAGTGATGCAGGCCGTTGAAGCTGGCGCGCAGGATCATGAAACTCCAGCGCTCGCCCATGACTTCGAGTGCCTGCGGCAGGCCGCATTCGGTAAGTTCGCGGAGTGGTTCGCGGATATCGCCCATAGAAAATCAGTCCTCTTCCAGAAACTTATCTAGCGCAAAAATCCCGCCACTCAAATTTTTTGCAATTTTAGTTGCAAAATGCAACCTAAAGATATAGGTGGTGATTCGCAACCAATTGCAAACTGCAACTGAAATGTGGTTTCGTCAAGCGGTGCCTGGACGAATTGCCTGAAAAGGCGCTTGGAACAAGGACTCTCCCCATGACCCTCTCCCTCAACCGCACGTTCAATGTCGGCGCCATTGGCGCTGCCCTGATCTGGACCACCGCCAGCTTCGGCGCGCTGGTAGCGCCCGCCCCCGCCGCTGCAAAGGGCGATGCGCCGTTTTACACCGCACAATTGGCTCAGCCCGCTGCAGAGCGCACCGTGATCGCCGGCGGCCTCGCCTGGACCTGCGAAGGCACCACCTGCGTCGCCAGCAAAGGCACGTCGCGCCCGCTGCGCGTCTGCCGCGAACTCAACCGCGGTGCGGGTGAGGTGACCAGCTTCACCGCCAAGGGCGAAGCACTGGAAGCTGCCGAACTGGCCAAGTGCAACGGCTGATCCGCCGCTGCCGCCAAAGACCCCCCACCCCCCTCTCCATCAGGGTGGGACTTCAAGGCTCCGGCAGGCACTGCCGGGGCCTTTTTTGTGCGTCAGATCAACCCGCGCGCGGCCAGGTCCGCCTCCAGTCCTTCAGCGTGGATGAAATGGTGCACCTGCCAGCCGCATTCCGCAGCCGCCGCAATATTCTCGGCATTGTCATCGACGAACAGCATGTCTGCGCCCTTCTGGCCAAAGCGCCGCTCTGCCAGAGCGAAGATCGCCGGATCGGGCTTCGCCAGCTTTTCCTCTCCCGACACGACGATATCGCCGAAGCGGTCGAAGATCCGCTCATGCGGGCGGAATCCGGCCCAGAACTCGGCCCCGAAATTGGTAATCGCAAACAGCGGCACCCCGCGCGCATCGAGCCGCTCGACCAGCTTATGGCTGCCCGGCACGGGCCCGGGAATCGTCTCATCGAAGCGGGTGGCATAAGCGCGGATTTCAGGTTCGAATTCGGGGTAGAGCGCGATCCGTTCGGGCACCATATCGGCCAGCGGGCGGCCGCGATCATGGTCGAAATGCCATTCTTCGGTCACCACTTCGCCCAGCAACTTGGCCAGCCGCGCAGGATCGCTGACGATCTTCTCGAACAGCGCGCCCAGCCGCCATTGATAGAGCACGCGGCCCACGTCGAAAACCACCGCCTTCACTTTCACATCAGACATTTGCGCAACCCCAAACACAAGCGGCCCGCACTCCTTGTCGGAGCCGGGCCGGTTGCAAACATCCGCAGGGGCAGGCCCCGCGCGCCGAAGCTTAGCCCTGGCGGGCCTTGAAGCGACGGTTGGTCTTGTTGATGACGTAAGTCCGCCCGCGACGACGGATCACGCGGCAATCCCGGTGACGGTCCTTGAGCGACTTGAGGCTGTTGCGGATCTTCATCGTATCTCTCTGTCAAATAGAAACGCGCCGGAGGTGATGCCCCGACGCGGCAAATTCAAGCGCGCCCGTTAGCGAGCGGGGTGATTCCCGTCAAGGAAGATTACCCGCGAATTTCGGCCAGCTTGCGTTCCCATTGCAGCGCATGGGTGATGATCTCGTTCAGATCGGCATGGCGCGGCTGCCACGGCAGGGTCGAACGGATGCGCGAGGGATCGGAAACCAGCTCGCCCGGATCGCCCGCGCGGCGCGGTTCCAGCCGCCGTTCTATCTTGGCATTCGTCACCCGGTCCACCGCATCCAGCACTTCAAGCACCGAGAAGCCCCGGCCATAGCCGCAATTCATCGTCAGCGAACGTTGCGGCTGTTCGATCAGCGCCTCCAGCGCCAGCACATGCGCGGCGGCCAGATCGCTCACATGGATATAGTCGCGCACGCCTGTTCCATCGGGGGTATCGTAATCGGTGCCGAACACCGAAACGCCATCGCGTTTGCCTGTCGCCGCTTCGCAGGCAACCTTGATCAGATGCGTCGCACCGGCAGTCGATTGCCCGCTGCGCGCCTGCGGGTCGGCACCGGCGACGTTGAAATAGCGTAAGGCGCAGAAGTTAAAGCCATGCGCCGCGCTGGCGTCGGCCAGCATCTGTTCGGTCATCAGCTTCGACCAGCCGTAAGGGTTGATCGGGCGTTGGGAGTTGTCTTCCGATACCGGCGAGACTTCGGGCGTGCCATAGGTCGCCGCGGTGGAAGAGAAGATGAAGTGGTCCACCCCGCCATTCACCGCCGCTTCGATAAGCGCGCGGCTCTTCACCGTGTTGTTGTTGTAATATTTGAGCGGCTGCTCGACCGATTCGGGCACCACGATCGACCCGGCGAAATGCATCACCGCGCGGATTCCGTGTTCAGCAAAGATCCGCGCCAGCAATTCGCTATCGGCTATATCGCCTTCATAGAGCGGCACATCCTCGGGCACGGCAAAGGCAAATCCGGTCGAGAGGTTGTCGATCACCACCGTTGGCCAGCCGGCATCGCGCAGAGCCAGTACGGCATGCGACCCGATGTAACCCGCCCCGCCGGTTACCAGAACCGGCACTTTGTTCGCTGTTTCCATCGTTTTCGCCTAGCACAGGCGGGACTGGGCGCAATGCGGTGTGCGGCAGATCATACGATTTCTGGACCACCGCGCCGTTTCATGCGTTTTATGTTCCTTAACACCCTTCACCGAAAGAGCCCCGCCATGAGTCGCACCTCGCTTGCCTTCACCGCCATCACCGCGCTGACGCTCTCGGCCTGCGCCACTGCACCTGGCCCGATCGAAGTGACCCGCTTCGTCGCGCCCGAAGCTGCGCCGCGATTGGGTCAGGGCACCATATTCGTCGAAAGCGCGCAGGCGGATGAGACGGGCAGCCTGTCGTTCATGCCATACAAATCGGCGATTGCCGCCGAATTGCAGAAGCGCGGCTACACTGAAACCGACCGCGCCTCCGCCGCTCAGATCGCCACCGTACGGCTGGAACGCTACGTTCTGGCCGCAGAGGGACGTCGCTCGCCTGTCAGCGTGGGCGTGGGCGGCAGCACGGGCAGCTATGGTTCGGGACTTGGCCTTGGTCTCGGCATCAATCTCGGCGGCGGCGAACGCGACAAACTGGGCAGCATATTGGCTGTCACCATCCGCGATGCATCATCCGCCGCAAACCTGTGGGAAGGTCGGGCCGACTTCAAAGTGGCCGACAACTCGCCCCTTGCGCAACCGCAGGCAAACGCACAGACCCTCGCCGCCGCGCTGTTCAGCGATTTTCCCGGCAACAATGGCGAAACAATAGAAGTAAAGGTGCCATAAGTGAGCGATATCCGGATCGATTCCGCCTTCGACAGCGGCAATATCGAAGTGCTGTCGGTAGACGGGGCGAGCGCCATGCTGGCGATCCCGAAGGACACGAACAGCGAGTTCAAACAGTGGTTCCACTTCCGCGCCGTTGGCGCGGCGGGTCGCGAGTTGGTGCTCAAGATCACCCAACTCAACGACAGCGCCTATCCCGGCGGCTGGCCCGGCTATGATGCCTGCGTATCGGAAGATCGCGACTATTGGGGCCGCGCCGCTTCCAGCTTTGACAAGGATGTCGACGGCGGCACGCTGACGATCCGTTACACGCCTGCCAGCGACATCGCCTGGTTCGCCTATTTCGCGCCCTATTCGATGGAGCGTCATCACGACCTCGTCGCCGAAGCAGCCGCATCCGAAGGAGTGGACTACGTCCATCTTGGCACAACGCTCGACGGACAGCCGATCGATTGCCTCGAAATGGGCGAAGGCGACTTCAAGGTGTGGCTCTATGCTCGTCAGCATCCGGGCGAAACACAGGCCGAATGGTGGATGGAAGGTGCGCTGGAAGTGCTGACAGATCCGGCGGACAGCGTGGGCCGTGAATTGCGCAAGCGTTGCCGTCTGCATGTCGTGCCCAATTGCAATCCGGATGGCTCGAAGCGCGGCAATCTGCGCGTCAATGCAGCGGGCATCAATCTCAACCGTGAATGGGATAATCCCAGCGCTGAAAAGAGCCCCGAAGTGCTCGCCATCCGCAGCCACATGGACAAGACCGGCGTCGATTTTGCGATGGACGTGCATGGTGACGAGGCGATCCCGGTCTCGTTCATTGCAGGCTATGAAGGCATCCCCAGCTGGACCGAGGAACAGGGTGCGCGCTTCTACAGCTACGAACGCATCCTTGACCGCCGGACACCCGATTTCCAGACTGAGCTCGGCTATGTGAAGGCAGCAGCCGGACAGGCGAACCTGTCTATGAGCACCAATCAGGTGGCAGAGCGTTTCGGTGCCACTGCGATGACGCTGGAAATGCCGTATAAGGACAATCCCGCCAGCCCCGAGCCCGAACAGGGCTGGTCGCCCGAGCGCTGCAAGTTGCTGGCGCGCGATTGTCTTGCCAGCCTGCTCGAATGGATGGATGCCGAAGGGGTCTGACCCCTTCGCAGCCTATTCGACTATTGGTTCCAGCAGCCGCAGCGTGCGCGCATCGCCGTCGATCTCGACGCGTGCGCCATGCGGCAGACTGAGCTGGTTGCGCAAATGGCCGATATTCGCGCCGACAAAGGCCGGAATGCCGAGCGAGCCGAGGTGCTGGTCGAGCACCTGGTCCATGGTGAAACCCGCATAATCGGCATCGCTGGTCGAGCAACTGCTGCAACGCCCGAATACCACGCCTGACGCATTGCCCAGCACGCCCGCCAGCGCGAGTTGCTGGAGCATGCGGTCGACCCGGTATTCGGCCTCGCCGACATCTTCAAGGAATAGCACAGCGCCCTTGAAATCGGGCAGCCAGCCGGTCCCCATCAAGGTGGTGAGCACGGTCAGATTGCCACCGAGCAGTCGCCCACGCGCAATGCCGCCGCGGATCGAGCGGCCTTGCGGCCCTGCCACACCGACAGGTTCATCCTCGATCCCGCCCAGTACCGGCATTTCGCCGGTAAAGGCCAGCCGCCACAGGCTGTCCCAGCTTTGCTTGTCCCAGCGGCCACCGGCATTGGGCGAATGGATTGTCGGAAATCCGGCGCGAGCGGCTATTGCGAGATGTAGCGCGGTGATGTCGCTATAGCCGATTAGCAGCTTGGGATTAGCGCGGATCACCTTCCAATCGAGCAGCGGCAACAGCCGCGCTCCACCCCATCCGCCGCGCACCGCGAAAATGGCGCGCACTTCGGGATCGGTGAACATGGTGTTGAGATCAGCCGCGCGGTTCTGGTCGGTCCCGGCAAGGTAGCCGTGGCTGTCATAGACATGTTTGCCGACACGCGGCACCAGCCCCATCCCTTCAAGGTGAAAGACCGCGGTGGAGATCGCGCGGGCAGAAGCAGCGCTGGAAGGGGCAACCAGCCCCACCGTGTCGCCAATCCGTATTCGCGGAGCCTTCCTGTCTGTGCGAGCCACTGCGGGAAATGGCAGCCCGCACACCGCGGCAAAGCCCGCCAGACCGGCAAGGGCGGTCCGCCGGTCGATCACACCAGGCTCGCTGGCCCGAATGCGTGGGGCAATAAATCGCTCAGACGTAATTCGCGGACTTCATCGGGGCCGACACACAGCACGCGCGGGTCGGTGCCGCCCAATTGCGCGAGTTCGTTGAGCACCTGGCGACAGCGCCCGCAGGGGGTGATCGGCTCGTTACCCGGCCCGGTCACAGCTACTACTTCGAGCCCGCCGCGAACACCGTCGGCCATCGCCTTCGACACTGCGACTGTCTCTGCGCAGAGGCCGAGGCCATAGCTGGCATTCTCGATATTGGTGCCCGTCACCACGCTGCCATCGTCAAAACGCAGCGCAGCGCCCACGGGAAATCGCGAATAGGGGGAATAAGACTGGGCGGCAGCGGCGCGGGCAGCGGCGATCAGTTCTTGGTCGGTCATGCCCATGTCCGTAGCGCGATCACGGTCGCACGACCAGCCAGCGCAGCGGACGTTCGGCTGCATCGGTCTGATAGGCCGAATTGGCGGTCCACACCGTCCACGGCCGCCCCGCATAGTCGGGTTCGTCCATGTCATCGTCGAGCCATAGCGTGCGGTCGAGCCGGTGCGCGGGGCGATAGCGTGTCTCGAACTCTTCGGTGGGCGCGAGAATGACAGGCGCTTCGGTATGCGATTCGATCTGGTTGACGAGTGTCAGCAATTCGCTCTGCACCGCAGCGTCGGACACGCGTTCGGGGCAATCGTCGGTGGTGCGCGCCAGCCGGATCGCGGCCGGCAGCAGATCCGCATCGCGCGGCACTATGGTGGCATAATTGGCCGACTGACCATCCGCCGTATCGCAGGGATCGAACAGATGCACTGCGCCGACCTGCAACCCCATTTCGCGTGCAGCGGCCAGATTGCGCGAGAAGGCAGCGTCTTTGCCGCGCGAACCGCTGCTTGCCTCGAGATAGACGAATTCCGCGCCCAATCCCTTGAGCACTTCGAAATCGACCTTGCCGTCTTCCTCACCCACCAGCGCGCCCTGATCGGGATAGGCGTTTTCGTCAGGCCTCCACCCGGCCTGTTCGTATTGGCGGTAATAATACCAGCCAGCGCCTGCCGCGATCAGTGCCAGCAGCAGCATGAGCCTTCCGCTCCAGCGCGATTTCTTGCGTTTCGCCACCGGGTCAGCCCTTGATGTGCAGCACGCAGATCAGCGTGAACAGTCGCCGGGCAGTGGCAAAATCGGTCTCGACCTTACCTTCGAGCCGTTCGAGCAGCAGTTCGGCAGCATTGTTGTGTACCCCACGCCGGGCCATGTCGATCGTCTCGATCTCGGCAGCGGTCGCCTTGCGGATCGCCTGATAATAGCTGTCGCAGATGGCAAAATATTCGCGGATCGGGCGGCGAAAGCGGCCCAAGCCCAGGAGCAATTCCTCGAGCAGCTGGTCATCCTTGTCGGCGACTGTCAGCAGCAGCCTGCCGTCCTGCACCGCCAATCGCAGGCGATAGGGGCCGTTCGCGCCCCGCTCCACCGAACGCAGCGGCTTGAAGCTGTTCTCCTCGATCAGATCGAAGATCGCGATCCGGCGCTCCTGCTCGATATCGGCATTGCGCCAGATGATCGTCTCTTCATCGAGATCGATATGCGCGATGCGGTGATCGGCGGGAGGCGGTGCGGAATCGGTCATTGTGCGCACCCGCTTTCGCAACTGGAGTCGCAGGGGGCAAGGTGCTTCTTGTGCCCATAAGTCCACAGACCTGTCCGCGTGTAATCAAGAACACAGGTTCACAGGCGGCCCTGCTTCCCACATGGTGCCGCGCATGGCCGATACCGAACTCCTTTTTCCCGCGAATGATTCGACTTCCATGCCCGAAAAGCAGGGGCAAACCTTGCCGAGCAATATCGAAGCCGAAGCAGCGTTTCTGGGCGCAGTGCTGATCGACAATCAGGTGGTGCAGGAACTCAACACGCCGCTGCGCCCCGAACATTTCTACGAACCTGTCCACCAGCGCATCTATGAACGCATCCACAAGCTGATCGACCGTAATTCGGTTGCCACGCCGGTGACGCTCAAGCCTTATTTCGAGGCCGACGAAGCGCTCAGGCAATTGGGCGGCGTGTCCTATCTCATCAATCTCACTTCGGATGGGCAGGGCCTGCTCGCCACCGGCAAGCTGGCCGAGCAAATCTATGACCTCGCCCTGCTGCGCGAGCTGGTCCATGTCGGCCGAAACCTTGTCGAAGGCGCGCTCGATACCTCGGAAGAGGTCGCGCCGATGGACCGGATCAGCCAGGCCGAAGCCGATCTTTACAGGGTCGCCGAAGGAGCCACGACCGGCAGCGAAGCGCAGGATTTCCGCACCGCCGCGCTAGGCGCGCTCAAGCTGGTCGAAGCGGCGATCAATTCGGGCGGGCGCTTTTCGGGCAAGACCACCGGGCTCGAAACGGTCAATGACAAGACCAGCGGCCTGCACAATTCGGACCTCATCATCCTTGCCGGGCGTCCGGGCATGGGCAAGACCTCGCTTGCCACCAATATCGCGTTCAACGCCGCGCGGCGTTTGATGGACGACGAGAAGATCGGTGTACCCAAGGGCGAATCGCCGGGTGCTGCCACTGCTTTCTTCAGCCTCGAAATGAGCGCCGACCAGCTGGCCACGCGCATCCTTGCCGAACAGGCGGAGATTTCGAGCGAGAAACTGCGTTCGGGCAAACTCAGCCGCCAGGAATTCCAGCGCCTCAGCTTCGCCAGCCAGGAATTGAACGAGCTGCCACTCTATATCGACGACACGCCCGCTCTCACCATCGGCGCGCTACGCACCCGCGCGCGGCGGTTGAAGCGGCGGCACGATATCGGCCTTATCATCGTCGACTATCTCCAGCTGCTGCAAGGCTCCGGCCGCGCGACCGACAATCGCGTGAACGAAATCTCGGAGATCAGCCGCGGCCTCAAGACACTGGCCAAGGAACTCAACCTGCCGGTGATCGCGTTGTCACAGCTCAGCCGTGCGGTCGAAAGCCGCGAAGACAAGCGCCCGCAGCTGTCGGACCTGCGCGAATCGGGCTCGATCGAGCAGGACGCCGATATGGTGTGGTTCATTTTCCGTGCGGAATATTATCACAACGCCCTGAAGCCCGACACGCCCGA
>CBFGON010000090.1:0-10204 GCA_965650395.1 uncultured Qipengyuania sp.
GCAATCCAAGCAGCCCGGCGATCACCAGCAACTGGCCCGCTTCCACCCCCAAATTGAAGCTCACCAATGCCGCCGGTACTTCACCCTCGGGTAACCCGATTGCACGCAAGGCACTGGCAAAGCCAAAGCCGTGGAGCAGGCCGAAAGCGAAGGCGACTGCCCAGGGCGAACGCCGGGCGAGTGTATCGGGCGAGGCACGGACCACTTCGAGCGCGAGAAAGACTATCGATAAGGCGATCATCGCTTCGACCGGTCGCTGCGGCAGTCCGGCATAGCCGAGCGTGACGGCTGCCAGCGTCAGCGAATGAGCGATGGTGAATGCGGTGGCCGCCTTCACGACCGCCCAGCCACGCCCCACCAGCAGCACCAGTGCGATGACAAACAGCAGGTGGTCCCATCCGGCAAGGATGTGCCCTATGCCGAGCACGAAATAGCTGCGCCACACCTGCCCTGCCTCGGGCCGTGCGGCGATGGTCGCCTGCGGACTGCCGGCGGTAAGGCGATAGACCTGAACCGGTCGGTCAAGCGGTGCCACACGCACGATCGCGTCGGCCTGCCCGATCAGCCCCGGCCAGCCAATCTCACCGCCTTCTACACCTTTGGGACAGGCGACATCTCCTTTGCCGATCAGTGCACCCATCGCGCGTTCGCGCTTGATGTCTCCGGCGAAGGCACAGCCGGCGGGTATGGACGGCGTGAGCGACTTCTCTCCCGGATTGCCCGCCAGCGGCTGTTTCCACGCCAGCGACCAGCTTGTGGCATCGCGCTGTTCAAAATGGATCGAAGCCGGGCGCAATTCGTCCGCCAGCGCCGGGGTCGCCAGCAGCGTCAGCACAATTACACAGATCAGGCGGATCATTCCGCTTCGACCCGATAGGCCTCGCGCAGGACGCGATAGGCCTTCTCGCGCCGGTCCGCGATGGTGCTGCTGCGCCAGTCTGCTTCCACCCGCTCGCTTATTTGTGCCAATGGCGGGACAGTTCCCGGATCGCGCGCTGTCAGGCGCACTATGTGCCAGCCGAAGCCCGAAGGTATCGGCCCCTGCCATTGCGGGCCCGGTCTGTGCAGTTCGAGCGCATCAAGAAACTGGTGGCCGAAGACTTTGCCGACTTCGGACAGCGGCATGGCTCTTGCCGATGCGGGCAGGCTGATCTCATGGCCCGCTGGCAAGGGGCTTTCCAGCGCCGCCCTGGCTAGCGCTTCGCTGGGGAAATAGGCCTGTTCGAAGCTGACAGTGGCGCCGGTAGAGAAGCGATCCGGATGCTGTTTCAGCCACGCCCGCAGTTCTGCTTCCGAAGGCTCGGCCACTTCGGCCTGCGCCCCGGCAAGTTCGTCCATCTTGGTCGACAGCCGCCGCCGCACGATGGGATCGCCATCATCAAGGCGCAGTCGCAAGGCTTCGCGATAGAGCACTTCCTCGCGCACCCAGCGATTTTTCAACTCGGCAAGTTCGGCATCGGTCGGTGGGCGCCCCATCATGCGTTCGAAACCGACTGCGAGGTCGGCCTGCTTTTCCCGGCCAAGGTCAATCGTGCGACTGGCAGGATCGACCTCTTCACCCGCCAGCGCCATCACGCCCCAGATCGCGGCGCCAGCCAGCAGGAAATGGACCAACGGTTCGCGCGCGAGCCGGCCGATCATCCCTTGTCCATGATCGGAGGGGCATCGCCCGGCAGCTTCTTCGGCCGCAGCCACACGGGCGAGGAATAGGCCCGTTCCTGCATCACATTCGCTTCGATCACGTTCTTCGGTAGCTTCAGGCCGAACCTCATGGCGTCGAACAGCACCCAGCTGGGCGTAGGGATTTCGATCACACGAACGTAGTAGAACGCGTTCTGCCCGCGGCGATAATCGGGATCGGTCCAACTGGCGCGCAGTTCGGCAGCGCCGATCGAGTTCGCGTAGCTCGCCTTGGCGCGATCGACTGTGTCGCCCACTGCCGGAACCTTGCCGCCAACCCGCTTGCGCGCGCCATCCATGCCTGACCACGCGACGTCAAACACCGTTTCATGCGTGGTGCCATTGCCATCGATCCAGCCCTTGACCACCTGCACCCGATCGAGATTGGCCCCGTCGGGATCTTTCAGCGCGCTGATCAGGAACGTCGGAGCCTTGCCGGTATCCTGCAGTTCGCCGCCCATCGGGACGCCGCGCGTGTAGCCTGCGCGAACCCAGTCGCCCTGCCAGTCGGCATCGGTAAAGTCGTGACCGGCAAACAGCCGCAAAACCATGCGCGGGCCAGTGGTGGCATAGACTTCGCGGCGGCGGAACGCGTCGAAGATCTCGGCCCGTGTATTACCCCGTGCCCAGGCGGCGGCATATCCGCTGGCAAGGTAATTCCAACCAAAGCGCCCTTCGCGCGTGCCCAGGTTCTGCGGCTCCATCGCCCGTCCCTTGCGCGGTTCAACGCCGGAATGCTTGCCGAAGAAATTGTCTTCGTCCGCCGTCGCCAGCGCAGTGTGGCTGTCGGTCGAACCTACCAGGCCGAACGCGTAGGGGTTGACGCCAAGCTGCTGCTCAAGCGTCAGCCCGCGCAGAAGCGCCGAACGCACATAGCTACCTGCGAACATGTCGGGCGTGGTGCGCTGGGTCAGCGGCAGATTGCCCAGTTCCCAGCCCGCCACTCCGTACCCCGCAAATTCGTCGTTGGGGGATAGGAACGGATGCGTCTCGCTGTCGCCCTTGATCTGCGTCGCTTCAACCACCGGTTCGTGCTGCGCGCGGCGACGCGCGTAATCGGCGGTCATCGCTCCGCCTTCCGGCCCGACCAGTTCGAACATGAGGCCGTTGGAGAGGTTCGAATTGTGCGGAATGGCCAGCACCTGCCCGCCCGTGTTCGCCTGATAGGCGTCCATATAGTCCCACAATTGTTCGACCTGCCCGTCGATCCCGGGAAGCGGGAGGACCTTGCCCGTTCGCGCGCTGCCATCCCTGAACATGACTACGCGGTGGAGGTTGTTGCCATCCGGCATCAGCGTCCATTCGAACCCGGCAAAAGCGGTGAACTTGCCCGGTTCGTTATAGCGGTCGAGCAGACCGAGATGCCGGTCCCACAAATCCCGCGTCGCCTTGGCCTGTTCCTCCGGATCACGCAGGGCTTCGGGGATCTTGTTGTTGGCCGCGGCCGTGATCAGCTCCGCCACCGCCCTTTGAGACTGTTCGGGGCTTTCGTGCATCATGTCATGCCAGCGCCGCAGCGCCGGATCGCGGATCAGCAGGCGCGGTGCGTCATACAGCCGCCGTGTGGCGCCCATCGCATCCGAATGGTCGGCAATGACGAGGAAATCGAGCGGGCGGGCGAGTTTCGCCTTCTGCCCGGTCGAAGAAGTGACTTCTTCGCCGCGGGCGAATTTCAGCGATTCTTCCGGGCCGATCCGCGCGCCGAAGCCGAAGGCATCGACCGAAACATCGGTATGGAGATGCGTGTCACCCCAATAGGGCCGGTCGGGAAATTCGGCGAGCGTGACGGTGCCCGTGCCGTCGCCCGCCTGCGCTTCGCTTGCCCCATCGCCCAGTGCCATGTCGCAGCCGCCAAGTACGAATGCAGCAAGGCCCGCCAACCAAACAGTGTAGCGCATCGATTCCCTCTCCCGATTGCACTTTGCAACCGAGATTGCGCCGCAAACGGGAAGGCGTCAACCAGCCAGCTAGGCGGGGTTGCGCTTGAGCAGGGCCGAGCGTTCGCAGCGGCACACCACTTCGCCGCGCTGGTTCACCGCTTCGTGAAGGAAGGTGACGATCCCCGCTTCGGGACGCGACCTGCTTTCCTTCAGCCCCACCACTTCGCTGGTGGCGTGGAGCGTATCGCCGATGAACACCGGCTTGGGCATGACGAGCTTGTCATAGCCGAGATTGGCCACCAGCGTGCCCAGCGTGGTGTCCCCCACGCTCAGCCCCACCATCAGCGAGAAGGTGAAAGTGCCATTGACGAGGATCTGCCCGAACTCGCTCGCCCGCGCCGCTTCCACATCGAGGTGGAGCGGCTGCGGATTGTGCGTCATCGTCGTGAACAGGAGATTGTCTGTCTCTGTCACAGTGCGGCGGATGTCGTGGGTGATCCGGTCACCCACGCTCCATTCGTCGAAGAACCGGCCCGCCATCAGCCGTGGCCCATGACAGCCTTGACCTCGAGGAAGTCGTGGAAGCCCCACTCGCCCCATTCGCGGCCATTGCCCGACTTCTTGTAACCGCCGAAAGCCGCATTCATGTCATAGCCGCCGTTGATGGCAACGCGGCCCGCGCGGATGCGCTTCGCCAGTTTCTTTGCGGTTTCGACATCCTCGCCCATGATGTGGCTGGCGAGGCCATATTCTGTGTCATTGGCGATGCGGATGGCGTCGTCGTAATCGTCATAACCGATCATCGCCAGCACGGGCCCGAAGATCTCTTCGCGGGCGATGGTCATATCATTGGTGACATCGGCGAAAACGGTCGGCTTGACGTAATGGCCGGTTTCCAGACCTTCGGGCTTGCCCGGGCCGCCTGCCACCAGCGTGGCACCTTCCGCGATGCCTTTTTCGATGAGGCCCTGGATCTTGTCCCATTGTGCCTTGGAGACGACCGGACCGATAGTGGCATTGCCCTTGGGATCGCCGGGAATGACGCCTTCGGCTGCCTCTTTGGCTGCGGCCTTGGCTTCTTCCATGCGCTTGTGCGGCACCAGCATGCGGCTGGGCGCGGTGCAGGTCTGGCCCGAATTGCCCATCATCGCAGTGGTGCCGCGCATCACCGACTTGGTGAAGGCGCCATCGTCGAGGATGATATTGGGGCTCTTGCCGCCCAGTTCCTGCGCGACGCGCTTGACCGAAGTGGCGGCGTTCTGGGCAATAGCGATGCCCGCGCGGGTCGAACCGGTGAAGCTGACCATGTCGATATCGGGATGGCCGCTGATCGCTTCGCCCACGCCCATGCCGTCGCCATTGACGAGGTTGAACACGCCCGGAGGAACGCCAGCCGCGTCCAGAATTTCAGCAAATATGTATGCGTCGAACGGCGCAATTTCCGAAGGCTTGAGGATCATGGTGCAGCCCGTCGCCAGCGCGGGGAAGACCTTGCAGGCGATCTGGTTCAGCGGCCAGTTCCACGGGGTGATCATGCCGACCACGCCAATCGGTTCCCACACATGCAGCGTCGGGCCGTCCTGCCGTTCGAACTGGAATTTCTCCAGCACTTCGATGGCGTTCTGGCAGTGACCGGCAAGCAGGCCGGTGTGCGGGCCGCTGGCAAGGCTCATCGGCGCGCCCATCTCGTCGCTGACGGCCAGCGCGAGATCTTCCATCCGCTTGCCGATTTCGGCCTGGATCGCGAGCAGCAGTGCCAGCCGTTCTTCCTTGCTCGTCTGGCTGAATGTTTCGAACGCGCGGCGTGCGGCCTTCACCGCCTTGTCGACATCGGCGGCGCTGCCGAAGCTGATATGGCCGATGGTTTCTTCAGTGGCCGGGTTCTCGACCGCGACGGTGTTCGGCGTGACCGGATCGACCCACTGGCCGTCGATATAGAACTTGGTGAACTCGCGCATCTGATCAATTCTCCTCTGGGCGTGCCACTAGCTGCTTGCGGACCAGCGCGCCACCACCTCTTCGCCATCCTCGGCGCTGTCGCGGATCGTGCCCGGCGTGCGGTCGAACCGCGGTGCAGGCGCGGTGTGCGAGCGGCCGCCATGTTCGACGAACGCCCCGCGTGCCTTCATGTGTGGATGATCCTTCGCTTCATCAAGCGGGACTACCGGCGCGAAGCAGGCATCGGTCCCTTCGAGCAGCGCCACCCATTCGGCCTGCGTTTTCGTGGCGAACAGCGCCGCCAGCCGCCCGGTGTAGTCATCCCAATTCGCCGGGTTCATCTGCCCGTCGGCAAGTTCGGCAGGGGCATCGGCGCGCTGGAGCAATTCGGCATAGAATTGCGGCTCGATCGCGCCAACGCTGACTTCCCTGCCATCCTTGCAGGTGTAGCAGCGGTAGAAATGTGCTGCCCCGCCCAGTAGCCCCGCACCGCGCTGGGTCGAACGGAGCGCGTTATGCGGCTGGCCATAGAAAAAGCTCATCAGGCTGGTCACGCCGTCGACAATCGCCGCATCGACCACCTGCCCCTTGCCGCTTCGCTCCCGCTCATAGAGTGCGGCGAGAATGCCGAAGGCGCAATACATCGAGCCGCCTCCGAAATCGCCGACCAGGTTCTGCGGCGGCACGGGTAGCTCGCCCTTGCCGCCAATCGCATCGAGCGCGCCGGTGATGGCGATGTAATTGAGGTCATGCCCTGCGGCCATGGCCAGAGGCCCGTCCTGCCCCCAGCCGGTCATGCGCGCATAGACAAGCCGCGGATTGGCGGCGAGCAGCACCTCGGGGCCAAGCCCCAGCCGCTCCATCACGCCCGGACGGAAGCCTTCGATCAGAACATCGGCATGGGCAAGCGCCTGTTTGACGAAAGCCTGCCCTTCCGCGCTCTTGAGATCGACTGCCGCGCGATGGCGCGCGCGTTCGACCACCACATTCATCGGCTGATGCCCCGCCCGCTCGATCCGCACCACTTCGGCGCCCAGATCGGCCAGCAGCATGGCGACATGCGGCCCCGGCCCGATGCCCTGAAACTCGACCACTCTCAAACCGGTCAGCGGCCCGTGGTTTGCAGCATCACCCATCGTTCTCTCCCAAATCTCTTCACCGCCAACCAAAGCAAATGCGTGCGCAATTGCAACTCAATTCGAACCCTGCTGGCCAATGCAGTGCCCCAGGCCTAGAGCAGCCTGAAGTGACGACATTCGACGAAGCGATTGCGCTGCTGGCGCAAGCGGTAGCACCGCTGGAGAGCACATGCGTGCCGCTGGAAGCGGCGGCAGGGCGCTTCCTTGCCGAAGATCTCCATGCACGCAGCGATGCGCCGCGCCATGCCGTGTCGGCAATGGATGGCTATGCCGTGATCGAAGCTGCAACCGCGCCCGGACAATGGCTCGATGTCGTGGGCGAAGCGCGGGCGGGCGGTGCGCCTACTGCGGCCCTCGAAGCAGGGCAGGCTGTGCGCATCTTCACTGGTGCCGCGCTGCCGCAGGGTGCCGATTGCGTGGTGATGCAGGAATATGCCGAACGCGATGGCGAGCGTGTGCGCTTTGGCGAAGGATATGGCCCAGCGCGCCATGTGCGCAGCGCGGGGAGCGATTTTCGCAGCGGTGACCTGCTGCTGGGCAAGGGCACAAGGCTGACGGCGGGGGCGATGGTGTCCGCCGCTGCGGCCGACCTTGCCGAATTGCAGGTTCACCGCCGCCCGCACGTGGCGATCATTGCCACCGGTGACGAGCTCGCCGCACCCGGCACCGCTCTCGCCATTCCCGAGGCGCTGCCCGAATCGGCCAGCTATGGCGTCGCGGCACTGTGCGAAGCCATGGGTGGCGACGTAGTGCTGCGCCTGCGCGGCCGTGACCGGCTGGAAGAACTCGAACAAATGGCACAGCAAGCACTGGCCGCCGCCGATTGCGTGGTGGTGACCGGCGGCGCTTCGGTCGGCGATCACGATCTAGCGCAGCCGATGTTCGCCAAAACCGGCATGGAGCCGGTGTTCGCTAAAGTCGCCATCAAGCCGGGCAAGCCGGTGTGGCTGGCGCGTGCGCAGGGCCGGATGGTGATGGGGCTGCCGGGCAATCCCGGTTCGGCCATGGTCACTGCGCGGCTGTTTCTGCGCCCGCTGCTGGCAGCGATGCAGGGTGGAGAGATTGCCCGCGAACTCGGCTTCGTCCCCATGCCGCTTGCAGCGCCGCTGGGCGCAACCGGCGACCGCGAGACCTTTCACCGTGCCTTTGCCGGACCGGATGGCCTCACCCCCGTTGGCAATCAGGAAAGCGGCGCACAGGCCCCGCTTGCCACCGCCGACTGGCTGATCCGCCGCCACGCGGACGCTACGGCATGCGCGGCTGGCGATATGGTGAGCGCCCTGCGCTTCTGATCCGCAAAATTCGACCAACGACGGTGGACAGTCGTTGCAATCTCGTGTCTTGCGGCGCGCATCCGGCCACAGGCCACCTGCATAAGACAGTTTTGGAGAGAGAAATGTCTGCTGAATTCGCCGGTTTCCGGCCGTGATCGACAACGACATTACCATTTTCGGGCTGCTCTGTGCCGTGCTCGGCCTTGCCTTCTATCTCAAGGCGCGCGGCGGATTCTGGGACAGGTTCTACACTTTCGTGCCGATCATCCTCGTCTGCTATCTCGTGCCGTCGCTGATGGTCACCAGCGGACTGATCGACATGTCCGAATCGAACCTGTGGCCCATCGCGCGCGATGCCTTTCTTCCCGCCGCGCTTATCCTGATGTGCCTCAGTGTCGATCTGAAAGGCATCCTCGGCCTTGGTCCCAAGGCTCTGATCATGTTCCTCACCGCCACTGTCGGGATCATTCTGGGTGGCCCGGTGGCGCTGTGGATCGTCTCGCAATACGATCCCTCCATCCTCGGTTCGGGACAGGACGCAGCGTGGCGCGGGCTTTCGACGCTGGCCGGAAGCTGGATCGGCGGCGGCGCCAACCAGACCGCCATGCTCGAAGTCTATGGCTACAACCCGGAACGCTATGCCGTGATGGTGGCGGTCGACATCGTGGTAGCGAATTTGTGGATGGCGTTCCTGCTGTTCGGCGCGGGCAAGCCCGAACGGTTCGACAACTGGCTCAAGGCCGACACCAGTTCCATCGACCGGCTGAAGGAGCGGATGGAAACATACGCCGCCGAAGTTACTCGGCCCGCCACGAGCATGGACCTGATGAAGATGATCGGCATGACCTTCGCGCTGGTCGGCCTGTCGCATCTGCTGGGCGGCTGGATCGGCGGCTATTTTGAAACCCTGCTGGGGCCCGAAGCGACGCTGGCGAGCGGATTCTTCTGGATCGTGGTCTTCGCCACAACCTTTGGCCTGATCGCCAGCTTCACCCCGCTGCGCTCGTTCGAAGGGGTTGGTGCGTCCAATCTCGGTTCGGTGTTCATCTTCCTGCTGGTGCTGGTAATCGGCACCAAGATGGATGTGACCCAGCTGGCCGATGCGCCCGAATTCATGGTGCTGGGCATCATCTGGATGCTGTTCCACTGCCTGCTGCTGTTCACCGTGGCCAAGCTGATCCGCGCGCCGTTCTTCTTCATCGCCGTGGGGAGCAAGGCCAATGTCGGCGGCGCTGCTTCCGCCCCGGTGGTGGCCGCAGCCTTCCACCCCGCGCTCGCGCCAGTGGGCGTGCTGCTGGCGGTGCTGGGCTATGCGCTGGGCACCTATGGCGCGATCATTTCGGCCTGGCTGATGCGGTCGATCGGATAATTCACTTTACCGACAGGCCCCCAGCTGTCGGCCCCTGCCCGCGCATCGCGCGCAATTATGGAGTATGCAATGAGAGCTTTGGTCAAGGCACAAGCCGGCCCCGGGCTGACCCTGGAAGAGCGCCCGATTCCCGAAATCGGCATCAACGATGTGCTGGTGCGCGTGAAACGCACCGCGATCTGCGGGACCGACATCCACATCTGGAAATGGGACGAATGGGCCGCCAAGACCATCCCCGTGCCGATGATCGTGGGCCATGAATTCGTCGGCGAGATCGTCGAGACGGGTTCCAATGTGAACGGTTTCGAGAAAGGCCAGATCGTTTCGGGTGAAGGGCATGTCGTGTGCGGCCGTTGCCGCAATTGCATGGCCGGACGCCGCCATCTGTGCGCCGACACCAGCGGCATCGGGGTCAACCGCCCCGGCGCCTTTGCCGATTACATCGCGCTGCCCGCCGCCAATATCTGGGTCCATCACGATGGCATCGACCTCGACGTGGCATCGCTGTTCGATCCCTTCGGCAACGCCGTCCACACTGCGCTGCAATATGAGCTGATTGGCGAGGATGTGCTGGTGGTGGGCGCCGGCCCGATCGGGATCATGGCCGCTGCCGTGTGCCGTTATGCAGGCGCACGCCATGTCGTGATCACCGATCTCAACGACAAGCGGCTCGAACTGGCGAAGAAGATGGGCGCGACGCGCACCGTCAATGTGTCGAAGGAGAAACTGGAGGACGTGCAGGCCGAATTGGGCATGACCGAAGGCTTTGACGTCGGCCTCGAAATGTCGGGCAGCGAACCGGGCTTTGCCTCGCTGATCGACAATATGGCGCATGGTGGCAAGGTCGCCATCCTCGGCCTGCCCGCGGGCGACGTGCGGATCGACTGGCACAAGGTCATCTTCAACATGCTGACGCTGAAGGGC
>CBFGON010000091.1:0-10053 GCA_965650395.1 uncultured Qipengyuania sp.
ACACTGATACTTTCGCCTGGCGTTTACATCATTGGTGCTGGCGGGGTTAAAGTCGCCGGTAACGCAACGATCATCGGCAACGGTGTCACCTTCGTTTTCACCAATACCGATTCACCGTTCAATGCCAATAACGTTGGCATTTTTGAATCGATGGGTACGTCAAACGTTCAGCTGACCGCGCCGACCACGGGCACCTATGCGGGGTTGATCATGGTGCAGGATAGCCGTGCTGTCCCGAGCAATTCCAATGACCTTTTGGTGACGGGCGATAACAATTCCGTTTTCGAAGGGGCAATCTACGCGCCAAGAAATCACGTCACCTTCGCAGGCAACAGTTCGATGGATTCCGACTGTTTGCAGATCGTGTCGCGCTACATCACCTTCACCGGTAACACCCACGTGTCGAACAATTGCGAGGGCGGCCGCGGTGTAGTGTCGTTCAACGGCGACAGCTTCGTGAGGCTTCGCAAATGACTTACGCCGTTCAGATGCTCAGCCGTTTGCGCGGCAACAAGGCAGGCAACGCCACCGTAGAATTGGCGATGGTGATGCCGATCGTCCTGATGATGGCTTTGGGCGGGATCGATTTCGCGCTGGCCTACACGCACAAGATCAAGGTGCAGCAATACGCACATCTGGGGGCGGAGTATGTCATGGGCAGCATGGAAAATGTGCCCAGCAAGGTTATCGTGGCGCAATCGATATCGGACGCGACAGGGCTTCCTCTTGGGTCGATCCGCGTGACCGACTGGACCGAATGCGATGGATCGCGACAACCCCTTGGTGCGCCGGTCTGCATCAATCCGGCCGCGGTTGAGACCAAATATATGAAAATCGACGTGAGCGAGTCCTACACCCCGATTCTCAATATCGAAGGGATCGCGGATTTCATGTCGAGGCAGACCCACACCGGTTCGGTTACGCTGAGGACGAAATGATGATCGCCCGCATTCGCAATTTCTTGTCGAACGAACGTGGTGCTGCTGCGGTTGAATTCGCTCTGGTATTGCCTCTGGCAGTTGTCATGCTTTTGGGCGCGCTCAATTTTGGCATTTACCTGTTCTTTCAGAACTCGCTGTCTGCGGCGCTGGATGAAACCGCGCGCGCCGCGACTATCTGGCCGGTGCCGACCGATACCCAGCTTCAGTCGCGCTTTACCAACAACCTGCTAAGCGATCAGAGCTTTGGCACGGCGACCTTGGGTATCAGCCACGGAACCGATGCAAGCGGACGCAAGTTCATCGATTTCACCGCAACGGGCGGCGTACCCGTCAACCTCGTGTTCTTTGACCTTGGGACGATACCCGTCCGGCTGCAGAAGCGCTCGTTCGAGCAGCTCTAGGCTGTATTGTTGCCGGACTTGATAGGGTTGTTCCCATCCTGCATGGCGGTAAAATGCAGAGCTCCATTCGCGGCACAACCGGTTCGCTTGCGCCGGAGATTGAAGTAGCCATTGCATGGGCTAAGCCCGGTGACCGCAATGCGTTTCGGGCATTGTTTGAGCTGGATCGACGATTGGCAGATGTCGTTGCCACGAGCAGTGAAGCCATGATCGGGCAAATGCGCCTCGCCTGGTGGCGCGACATCTTGAGCATGACGAGCGAAGTTTGGCCGCAGGGCGAACCGCTTCTGGCTTCTCTGCGGGAAAATTTCGGAGCGTCGGCGCTGCGCCTTGTGCCCTTGGTCGACGGTTGGGAGGCCTTGCTTGTAGCGGAGCAATTTGACGGCGAGGTCGTCGAGCAATTTGTGGCGGGACGGCAGGCTGCATGGCTGGCGCTGGGTCACTTGCTAGAACCGGATGCATCGCGTGAAGCGATCGCGGCAGAGGCAAAGCAATGGGCGTTGGGCGACCTTGCTGCTCATCTCACATCCACCGACGATCGCGGCCTTGCAATCTCTGCCGCCAAAACCGCACCCGGTCGAATGGCAAGGCTGCCGCGAAAGCTGCGCACATTCGCCATACTTGGTGCCTTGGGCAGAACGGCAATCAAGGGTGGCGGCCACCTTCTGATGGAGGGTAGGCTAGCGGCCCTACAAGCCTTGCGGGTCGGCATGATTGGAAGATAAGGCACTGAATATACAAATCGGGGGCGCGCGAATTGAGGAATGCAATAACCGGGGCTATCGCCATGCTGCTTGCGCTGACGATAGGCATGTTCTGGTGGCAGGGCAGGGCAGAGGTCGAACAGGCAGCGCCGCCGCCCGACCCTGAGGCACTTGCTTCCGAAACACCATCGCCCGACGTGCTGCCGCTTGCTGATCCTGGCGCGCAGAAAGGCCCTGCACCGCCAGAGGCGAGCGAATTGACCAGAGAGCAGCAGCGCTTTTTCCGTTATGATCGCAATCGCGACTGGCGAATTACCCGATCTGAAATGCTCTCGACCCGATCGGATGGCTTCCGCAGTCTCGACAAGGACGGCAATAATCTCCTCACCTTCGAGGAATGGGCCGTTACCACGGTCGAAAAATTCGAAGGTGCGGACGCCAATGACGATCGTGAGCTCTCGCCCAAGGAATTCGAGACGACCAAGCCCAAGCCGGTCAAGAAACGCACTTGCGCCTGTTGATCAGGCGGGAACGGATTCCTGCGCCACCAGCCATGCGCCGAAATCCGCCTTGGCTCGATCCGTATAGGCTTCCTTGCGCGCTTTCTTCTTTACCTCGTGAAGCGGAGGGAAGAGGCCGAAATTGACATTCATAGGCTGATATGTGTCTGCCTCGGCGTCGCCCGTGATATGTGCCAGCAGCGCGCCGAATGCCGACGTGCGCGGCGGCGGCGTCCAGTTCTTTCCGGCAAGCTCTGCCGCTGCCATCATGCCCGCCATAAGTCCGATCGCCGAGCTTTCTACATAGCCTTCACAGCCGGTAATCTGCCCCGCAAACCGGATATGCTCTCCTCCCTTCAGCCGCAGCTGGCGGTCCAACACCAATGGCGAATTGATGAAGGTGTTGCGATGCAATCCGCCGAGACGGGCGAATTCGGCATTCTCAAGGCCGGGGATCGTGCGGAACAGATCGACCTGCGCTGCATATTTGAGCTTGGTCTGGAAACCGACCATGTTCCACAGTGTGCCCAGCTTGTTGTCCTGCCGTAACTGCACGACGGCATAGGGCCAGCGGCCCTGCGGAAATTCGGGCGTCACGTCGCGCGGATTGTCCAGCCCCACTGGCTTCATCGGTCCGAAGCGCAGCGTTTCAACCCCGCGTTCAGCCATCACCTCGATCGGCATACAACCGTCGAAATAGGGGGTGCTGGCCTCCCATTCCTTGAACTCGGTCTTCTCGCCATCCAGCAGGCCCTGGTGGAAGGCGAGATATTGCTCTTTCGTCATCGGGCAATTGATGTAGTCGCCGTCCTCGTTTGAGGCCTCGGTCCGCTTGTTCCAGCGCGACTGGATCCAGCAAACGTCCATGTCGATGCTCTCGCGATGGACGATGGGAGCGATGGCATCGAAAAACGCAAGCCGATCCTGACCCGTTGCACCGACAATACTCTGTGCCAGCGCCTGGGCGGTCAGCGGGCCGGTTGCGACGATGGTTCTGCCAGAGCTGGGAAGGGCGTCCACCCGCTCTCGCACAACAGTCACATTGGGGTGGTCCTCAAGGGTCCTTTGGACCTCGGCGGAAAATACGTCACGATCCACTGCCATGGCGGAACCCGCAGGCACACGCGCTTTTTCGCCTGCGCGCATGATGATGCTGTCGAGGCGGCGCATTTCGTGGTGCAACAGGCCAACCGCATTCTTAGTATCATCATCCGAACGGAAGCTGTTTGAGCACACCAGCTCTGCCAGTCCATCGGTCTGATGCGCGGGCGTCATTTCTCCGCTGCCGCGCATTTCCGAGAGGCGTACACGGAAACCGCGCCGCGCGAGCTGCCATGCCGCTTCGCTCCCGGCGAGGCCGCCGCCGATGATGTGGATATCGTGGGTCATCGCGGGCCCTCTAATGCTTGCACGGTCGGGGTATCAAGGCCTAGCTGTCGCCATGCCACGCAGAGCTCTCGCCGATCATCGCCCCTACCTGCTGCTGAGCCTGCTGTTCGGCATCAGCTATTTCTTCGTCAAGGACGACCCGATTGGCGGCACATGGCTGATCTTGTGGAAGGGTGCAGGCGTCGCCTTCCTCTCGATCTATGCCGCGCATCGGGGCAGGGGGCGCGACGGGGCACTGATTGCCGCCGTAATGGCCTTCGGGGCTCTGGGCGACATGGTGCTGGAAATCAGCTTTCTGATTGGTGGCGTTTTGTTTGCAATCGGGCATTTGATCGCAATCGCGCTCTACATGCTCAACCGGCGCGAACAGCCCGTGGCGAGTCAGAAACTCGCCGGCGTGGCGCTAATACTGACTCCGCCGATGCTGGCGGGATTATTGGCCTTTCCCTTGCCCAATTGGCAGATTGCGGTCGCCTATGCGCTGGTTGTCGGCGCGATGGCGGGCGCAGCGTGGACCAGCCGCTATTCGCGTTACCGCGTGGGAATTGGCGCAGTAATGTTCGTGGTGAGCGATCTGCTCATCGTGGCGGGAGAAAGCGGCCACGTTCCGCGGGAAGTCGGAAGCTGGCTGATCTGGCCGCTCTATTACGGCGGGCAATTCCTGATCGCCACCGGCGTGATCCAGACAATCCGCCGCGGGCAGGTCTAGGCGGCAGCAATCGTGGTGCGATGCAATTCGCGGCGGTGCCCTTCATAGCCGCCAGTAGCCTTGTGCAAGACCGCTCGATTGTCCCACATCACCAGCATGTCAGGCTCCCAGCGATGGCAATAGAGAAACTCGTCGCGCATCTGCCATTGCGCCAATTCCGCTAGCAATGCGATGGCTTCACTCTGAGCCATGCCTTCGATCCCGATGATGTAGCCGAGAGTCGAGAACAGGCATTCCTCGCCGGTCTCGGGATGCGGCTGAACAAGTGGGTGGAGCATAGTTTTTCGCGCAGTTTCGTCGGAACGGATGGCCATTGACCTGCCGGTATCGCGCTTGCCGTATGTGCCATCTGGAGCGTAGGCGAGCTGCGCACTGTGGATTGCAGTCAAAGTCCGCAAATGGTCCTTCCGCTCGTTAGGCAATGCGGCGAAGGCTGCGGCCTGATCGGCGAACATTGTGTCACCACCCACCGGCGGGATTTCAATGGCGAGCAGACAAGTGCCAGCTGGCGGCTTTTCCAGAAAGCTCCAGTCACTGTGCCAGTTCTCTGCAAATAATGGCGTGCGCTCATCTGCTTCACGCAGAATGGCAGCGATGTTCCTGCGTCCCTCGATGGGAGCAAAAAACGGGTCTTCGCCAAAACCGCCCATAGCCAGCGTAAACCGCTCGAGAGCGTCATCGTCCATTTGCTGGTTGGGAAAGGCGAGCACCTTGTGCCGCAACCAGGCAGCACGGATTTCCGCCGCCAGATCGTCGCCGATGGGTAATGAAAGATCGAGCCCAGTGATGCGTGCGCCGCACGCCTGATCACTGGGCTCGATTGTCAGCGTCATCCCTTGTCTTCGCCTTCCAGATCGGCGTCCGACTGCGGCGTCGTATGTGGTACAGTCACCTGCGCCGCGCGATCGGAAAGTTCCTCCGCAATCGCTTCCTCGGCTTCATTCTCGGGATCTTCGGTTTCGTCGATCAGGGCGGCGCCGACGACCTGTTCACCCTTGGCTACATTGAAGATGCGCACACCCGCAGAGCCGCGTCCGATGACCCTGAATCCACCCGGGTCTTCGCCCTGGAGCAGGTGACGGAAATCGATTGGCAGGCGGATCAGCTTGGCCTGATCGGTCACCAGCATAAGCTGCGATCCATGCCGGACCGGGAAGCTGGCTACCACCGGACCATTACGGTCAGGATTGCTTTCGGGCGTGCCAATATTGGTGAGCCCCTGACCGCCGCGACCAATGGTGCGATATTCATAGGCCGAGGAGATCTTGCCATAGCCATTGGCAGTAATGGTCAGCACGAACTCCTCGCCTTCTGCCATCCGCGTGACAATCGATTCGTCCAGCGAAGGTTTGGCGTCATTGTCCTTCCACGGCGCCCCGCGCAGGTAGCTGTCGCGCTGCTCGGTGTCCCATTCGCCCGCATCGAGCACTGCCATGGATACGACCTTTTGGCCGTCCTTCAGCTTCATGCCGCGCACACCGATACCGGTGCGGCTCTTGGTCTCGCGTGCGTCAGTCGCGGAAAAGCGGATCGCCTTGCCCGCATCGGAAGCGAGGAAAATTTCCTGCTCTTCGGTAAGCAGTTCGACGCCAATCAACCGGTCGCCGCTGCCCTCGATAAAGCCCATGGCATATTTGCCGTTCGAAGGGACGTTAGTGAAGGCATCCATCGAATTTCGGCGCACCATGCCCTGTTCGGTGGCGAAAACGATGTTGAGCGCGGCCCATTCGCTTTCGTCTTCCGGCAGGGGAAGTACATTCGTCACGCGCTCTTCGTCACCTAATGGCAGGAGGTTGACCATCGGGCGGCCCTTGGTCTGCGGTCCACCCTCGGGCAGTTTCCACACCTTCATACGATAAACGCGGCCCGTGTTCGTGAAGAAAAGCACAGGGTTATGGGTCGAAGTGACGAACATTTCGACGACAGCGTCCTCGTCCTTGGTCGCCATGCCGCTGCGGCCTTTGCCACCGCGGTTCTGTGCGCGGAAGGCGTCGAGCGGAGTCCGCTTGATATAGCCGCCGTGCGTTACGGTAACGACCATCTCTTCCCGCTCGATCAGATCTTCGTCTTCGAGTCCGTCCCAGGCAGGCGCGATTTCAGACAATCGGGGCGTCGCATAAGTGGCGCGGATTTCTTCCAGTTCGCCACGCATCACGCCATAGAGCTTCACCCGGTCGGCCAGAATCGACAGATATTCCTCGATCGCAATGCTCAATTCCTTGAGCTCGTCACCGATCTCATCGCGCCCGAGCGCAGTCAGCCGGTGCAGACGCAGATCGAGGATGGCCTTCACCTGGCGTTCCGACAGGCGATAGGTGCCGCCATCCTGCTCCACCGTTGGCTCGATCGCTTCGACCAGCGCTATATACTGCGCGATGTCACCAATCGGCCACTCCTTGGCCAGCAGCTTGGCACGCGCATCGGCGGGGTTGGATGACCCACGGATCATCGCCACCACTTCGTCGAGGTTCGAGACAGCTACCACCAGGCCGAGCAAGATATGCGCCCGTTCGCGCGCCTTGTTCAGTTCGAACTTGGTTCGGCGGGTGATGACCTCTTCACGGAAGCTGATGAAGGCCTGGATGAACTCACGCAGAGTGAGAACTTCCGGTCGACCTCCGCGGATCGCCAGCATGTTGGCCGGGAAGCTCGCCTGTGCCGGGCTGTAACGCCAGATCTGGTTCAGCACGACTTCGGGCGAGGCATCACGCTTGAGGTCAACCACGACACGCACGCCTTCGCGCGAGGATTCGTCGCGGATGTCGGAAATGCCCTCGATCCGCTTTTCCTTGGCGGCCTCGGCGATCTTCTCGACCAGTCCAGATTTGCCGACTTGATAGGGAATCGAAGTCAGCACTATCGAGCGACGGTCATTTCGGCCCGTTTCGATCTCGTGCCGCGCGCGCATCAGGATCGAGCCGCGCCCTGTCGTGTAGGCTGCTCGCGCCCCCGATTTGCCAAGGATCAGCGGCGAGGTGGGGAAATCCGGCCCTGGAATGATCTCGAACAGTTCCTCGCTCGTGATCGCTGGATTATCCATGAAGGCGAAGCAGCCATCGATAACTTCACCGAGGTTGTGCGGCGGAATGTTGGTTGCCATGCCCACCGCAATACCGCCGGCGCCATTGACCAGCAGATTGGGGAAGCGGGCAGGGAGGACGGTGGGTTCTTGCCGCGAACCGTCGTAGTTGTCGGTGAAATCGACAGTGTCCTTGTCGAGATCGTCAAGCAGTGAATTGGCGACCCGCGCCAGACGCGCTTCCGTGTAGCGCATCGAAGCCGGCGGGTCAGGGTCCATCGAACCGAAGTTCCCTTGGCCATCGACCAGTGGCACCCGCAGCGACCAGTCCTGCGTCATGCGCGCCAGCGCATCATAGATCGCCGCGTCACCATGCGGGTGATAGTTGCCCATCACGTCACCGACGATCTTGGCACTCTTGCGATAGGGGCGCCCGGCGACAAATCCGCCTTCCTGGCTGGCGAAGAGAATGCGGCGGTGGACCGGTTTCAGGCCGTCGCGCACGTCGGGCAGCGCACGGCTCACGATCACGCTCATCGCGTAATCGAGATAACTCGTCTTCATTTCGTCGACGATGTCGATGCGGGTGTATTCGTCGCCGCCGTGTGCGGGCGGGTCCATCAGGTCGGTTTCGTCAGCCAAAACTCAGGATTTCCGTATGCTATTTGCGTTGATCTACAGCTTTGCGACCCTAGGCGATGCGCCGCCGGAACGCCACCAAGGGCGGGAACCGGAAGGGGGTTTCGCGCGCTTTTTCCACATATGGGTAGCCCTTGCCACCATGGTAACCATTAACGCGCGGCAGCGCCTGCATTCAATTGCTGTTCAGCGCAATTTCCCTAGGGCGATTGCAATGAGAGCGCAGACACGGCAATGGCCCAGCCATAGATAGTTCTAGTGCACACGGCGCTCTTGCCCCCTGTACATTCTTGGGAGTTTCACGATGATCTTCACCCGTTTTGCCCATGCCCGCCGCTCTGGTTCAGCACTGGCCCTCGCGTTAACGCTTGCCGCGACAGGCACGGTCGGCGCGGCTGTGTTTGCTCAACCAGCACACGCGGCGAAGAAGGAAAAGGAAGAGAAGCCCGCCAAGGCCGAATATTCCAAGGAATTCATCACGGCCTATAAACCTATCGAAGGCATCCTCAACGCAAAGGGCGACATTGCGACGATCAAGCCGTTGCTTCCGGCCCTGCTCGCTACAGTCCAGTCGGGCGATGAGAAAAAGGTTGCGGGTGGTTTGCTGTTGAATGTCGGCAATCAGACGGATGACGCTGCGATGCGTCTTCAGGGTCTGGAGATGATGCTGGCCAGTGGCAAACTCGATGCGGCCACTACCGGTCAGTTGAGCTTCGCATCCTATCAGGCGTATCTGGAAGCCAAGGATTACGCCAAGGCCCGCACCGCGCTCGACGGGGCGATCGCAGCGAACTACAGTTTCGACGCGACCATGACCGACGGTAGCCAGCGCGTGTTTGGCGCTGACGATATGCGCAAGTTGGCTGCCGACATCTATTTCGATCAAGGTCAGTATGCCGAAGGCTTGAACTATCTCTCGAGCGAGATTGCAGCGCGCAAGGCAGCAGGCCAGCCGGTACCGGAGATGTGGATTCGCCACGGTCTGGCCACAGCATTCGAGAACAACATCGGCGATCAGTCGGGGAAATTCTCGGCGATGCTTGTATCTGATTATCCGACCCCGGCGGTGTGGGGCGACGCTATCGTCATCACGATGAACTCGAACAATTACACCAATGCGGAAGTCATGGATCTGATGCGTCTGGCAAGGCGTATGAAAGCCTACAACGACCCGCGCGTGCTTTCGGAGTATGTCGAAGTTCTCGACGCTCGTCGCTATCCGGGCGAAGTTTTGGCAGTAATTGATGAAGGCTATGCCCTGGGCGTGATCCAAAAATCCGACCCCTACCTGGCAGAGACCCGCAAGGAAGCAGCGGGTCGTGTGGACATTGACAAGCGCGAGCTCGCCGGCCTTGCGGCCGACGCGCGCAAGTCAGGCGCGACCCTCAAGACTCTGGTTGAAGCTGGCGACACCTTCCTCAGCTATGATCGTCCAGCAGAAGCCGAGGAGTTTTATACCAAGGCTCTGGCTACGAGCGGTGCTGATACGCCGGTAGTGTTGACCCGTCTCGGGATCGCCCAATATGATCAGGGCAAATATGCAGAGGCACAGGACACCTTCAAGAAGATTGAGGGCCCGCGTCGCGATCTTGCCGCGCTGTGGGAAATCCACACGAAGCAGAAGGCTGGTTCCTGACGAGATCCGGCAGGAGTCTAAATAAAAGCGGCGCGCTTCCAGCATGTTGGAAGCGCGCCGCTATTCGCTTTAGCGCATGCGTTTGAAGTAAAGTGTGTTGTCTCGTCGTTCGACT
>CBFGON010000092.1:0-10004 GCA_965650395.1 uncultured Qipengyuania sp.
CATGACAAACTCCTTTGAGAAATACGTGTAGGTTGATGACTTAGTGAAGGTTTTCAGCGTCGTTGATATACAGCGACGTCAGAAGCGCGAAAACGTAGGCCTGGATCGCTGCGACGAGCAGTTCGAGCGCGCAGATACCGATCATCAGGAGGAAGCTGGGCAGACCCACAACGCCGCCCCACAGGGCGCCGGCATTGGTACCGTCGATCACGAAGCTCGACAGCACTTCAAGCAGCACGTGACCGGCCATCATCGCAACGAACAGTCGCAGGCCGAGGCTGAAGGGGCGGACCATGAAGGAAATGAACTCGATCGGGAAAATGATCGGGATCATCGGCAGCGGCGTGCCATGCGGCACGAACAGGCTGAAGAAGTGGAGGCCGTGCTTCCAGAATCCTACCAGCAGCACGATCGAGAACGACAGGATCGCAAGTGCGCCGGTAATGGTGAAATGGCTGGTGAAGGTGAACGGGTGAATCCCGACAACACCGAGCGGCAGCAGGCCAAGGATGTTGGCGAACAGAATGAACATGAACAGGCTGAAGACGTAGGGCACATATTTGCGCCCGGCCTTGCCGATGTTCGCCTCCAGCATATTGTCGATGAAGCCGGTGAAAGTCTCCACCGCCATCTGCCAGCGACCGGGGACTAGCTCGCGCTTCATTCCGCCCAGCACGAACACGAACAGCACAACCGTGGTGATCAGCATCCACAGCGCGCTATTGGTGAAAGCGATATTGTAGCCTGCGATTTCCCAGCCACCCGATCCGCCAAGCGGATGGATAGTGAACTGGTGCATCGGATCGACTTTGGCTTCGGCTGCCACGTCCTGGTAATCCCTAAATCCTGTAACGAACGCCCCGATAATCCCCTGCGGGATCACTCATCGGGGCGCCGGTTTGCCGCACGGATGATGTTGCTGAAGGCGACCACAATTCCGACGAACAGGCCAACCAACAGACCCCAGGGGTTGGTGTTCGTGAAATAGCCGATGGCATATCCGATCACCGACCCGCCGAGAATCCCGCCAAGCAAGTCCGCCAGCACCCGGTTGCCGCTGCGATAATTCGCATCAGCGCCCGAGACCTGCGAGCGGTTGCGCTCCTCTTCGCGCTGCTGGGCGGCTTTTAACCGCTCCTCCAGCGCATCGATCCGCGCATCCTCCTCGATGGGTTCCCGTGCAGGTTCGTCGTCACTCATGCCAAACTCCTTTAAGGGGATTGCGCGGCACGCGCAGAGACTTGCCTGCCGAAGGCGCCGCCCCCTTAGAAGGGGGTAGTTGGCGAGTCAACATGGACCGAAGGTCGAATAGCACACCCTGTTGCGAAAAAGCCTCCCCGTCGCGACATGCGACGGGAAGGCTCCCCATTCACCAACCGGACTAACGGGTTACGGACAGCGCGAATCGCGCAAGGGCGCGCCTGCACCCCGCGTCTGCCAGCTTCCGTCCGGAGCCTGGTACTTCTCGCCTGCCTTGGTCGCAGCGATTGCCTGGCAGCCGGCAGTCAGCGCGTATTCTTCGAGCGTGGCATTGGTTGCCTGCGCGCGTTCGGAATAGACCGCGCGGCGCTTGATATTGATGTCGTTGACAATGCGGCGCAGTTCGGCAGTTTCAGCGCCGACAATGCCAAGATAACCGTCCATCTTTTCGCCTACCTGCCCCGATTGGCGCGCCGCGGCGTAGGCCGGATCACGTTGGGCAAAGGCGGGCACAGCCACTCCGCCAAGAGCAACCGCGATTGCTGCGGTCGAAAGCACCGCTCTGGAAATACGCCTGGTCATAAGGTCACCCATCAGAAAATATCCGCGTTCTCTTCAATCGTATTGCCCGCATCTTCGGCGAGCCGGTAAATCACTTCCTGGCGGATGTTGATGTTGAGCTCGATCACGATGGGTTCCGTGGGTGCTTCCACCGTCACACAACCACCAAGCGCGAGCGAGGCCATGCCAACTGCCGCCGCAATCCTCAGCCTGCGCATACCCCTTTCCCCCTTGTCGGCGGGCGTTGTCGCAAGGCATGCGCAATCAGTCAATTCAACGGTCTTCATAGCGCCTACTCGCTTTCCTTGTCCTGAATGGCAGGTTCATCCCGAATCATATCGTCCGGGGTAATATCAGGTTCGGCTTCCTCGCCGGTGATCGAACGGCGCAGCATCCGTTCGCCATCGTCCGACAGCAACCCCAGTTCGCGCGGGTCACGCACGGCAGAGGGATCGTAGATGGCCTTCATCGAACTCATCAATTGGTAGAATTGCGCACGGATGTTGATGCGGAACTGGATCGGCAGCTTGGCAATCTGGCGGGTCACAAAATTGCTCTTCGCCCCTTCACCCTGCTTGACCCCGTCGAACCGCACGCGCGTGACGATTTCGCCGGTCAGTGGCCCTTCCATTCCCACGCTCATCTGCGAATAATCCAGGCTGCGCAGAGCATCGAAGGCATAATTGGCGATCGGCGAAAGGTCTTCATACGTCAGCCCGCCGACATAGGAGACATTGCCGCCCGGAGTGCGCGAAATGAGCAATCCACCTTCGATCCGGCCGTTGCCATCGGAATCGAAAACGATCGGTACAGTGCCATCGAAAGTGCCTGTGGCGGCGATGTTCTCCAGCTCCATTTGCGCAATGAATTGCGCTGCCTGAAGCCCGACGATCTCGAAAACATAGCGCCGCTCCTCGCTCGCGCCGATGTTGAGATCGACTTCACGCAGGATCAGGCGACCGCCCATGAAGGGCCAACTGCCGCCTGCCACCGAAATCAGCTGGCCATCAGTCAATGCAAATTCGACTTCGCCTTCGATCACTTCGATACCGGGGTTGACCGAACCGATACGGATCGTCTGTCCGGGCGCTGTAGTGAGGTTGATAAGATCGGTGAATTCCACCGTCCCGCTGGCCCCCTTCACCGGCCCGAATGCAGCCGCAAAATCGAGACTGTTCGAGGTGAAACTGCCCGAACTGGTAACATCGCCACGTTCTGACCAATTGATCCGGCCCTTACCGCTAACGGTGCCGCGCATATTCGCCACCACGCCCTTGGCGCGTGCCGTTAGTTGCTCCGGCTGCAGGCTGCGGTCGAACTCCAGCCCATCGATTGCGAGATCAGCATGCCCCGCCCCGGTGGCAAGGCTGTGGCGGATATCGGCATGGGTGACGATGCGGTCGGTCCCCGGGTGGCGCAGATCGGCACTGGCAAGGATCAGATTATCGACCAGCGTGAGCTTGCCGTCACGCGCGATGAGCGGTTCGAAACGGTCAGGTTTCTGCCGGTCGATCAGGCGGAACGCGGCTTCACCGATCGTGACCTTGCCATCGGTGTAGTCCCATTTTCCCGCAGTGTTGACCAGATTTATCGGCACCGCGGCCAACGCAATCTCTGCGTCGGCAAAGCTGCCAGCGATATTGTCACCAATCTCTGCATCGAGATCAGAAATAGCGAAGCGGCTGGCAGTTTCTTGCGGCCCCAGCGCAATATCAAGGTTGCGCGCGCGCAAAGTGCCCGGCCAGGCAAATCCCACCGGGCCGCTCGCCATGCGGATCGGGGTTGTGCCCAGCGATCCCTTGAGCTGCAGCGAAGGTGCACCTGCTGCGAACTGAAGGCCGGCCTGTCCGTAGCGTAGCATGGGCTTACCTGCGGGCGGGCAAAGCGTGATGCCGGGCCCGGCAATGTTCAGCTGGGCGAAGCGCATCCGGGCAAAGGCAACATTAGTGCACTCGCTCAGCATCGTCAGCTCGCCGCCGGGCTGCCAGCGCCCCGATACCGGTAACACAAGCCGGTCGATCGCTCCTCCGGGCAATGGCCCGCTCGCTTCGACCCGACCAGAAAAGCCGAGTGCGCCGCCGCTTCCCTGCGCGACAATCATCTGCGGGATTGCCAGCTGCGACCCTGCAGCTTCATAGGGTGCCATGTTGAGGCGGAAGATGGCCGCCCCGCTGCCGCTCTGCTCCATCCGCCCGGAAATACGCGGCAGGTCGGGTCCGCCGGTGGCGAGATTACCTGACAGTTTCGACGGAGAAACGCCCCGGCCGCTCAACTCGACCCGCGAAAGCGACAGGATGCGTGCACCGCTCCCGCCGATCATCTCTGCCTGCGGAACCAGCAGCGAATAGCCCTTGCTGTCCGAACGGAAGCGCATATCCGCCGCAAAAGAACTGCCCCGCGTTTCCGCCTGCAAGGCATTGCCGAAACGCCGCGCCAGAGGTTCTATCAGCGTGTCGTCACCGGATTGCTTCAGGCCTTCGATGGCAGCAATAAGTCCGCGTCCAAGCCGCAATCCATTGCCCTCGACATTGCTTTCAACTTCGAGCCGCGCAAAATTCTGCCGCGCGCGGATTGTACCATCTGCGGTCAGCACTGCAGCGAGCGTCTGCGGCGTCTCAACGCCGCGCGCAGCCAGCGTATAGCGACCGTTCAATGCCCCGCCTCGCAACTGCGTCCGCAGCGTTCCGGTCAGCGTCTGCGCGCTGTTTGCCGCGAACGACGTAGCCCCGGTCGCGATTCGCGCGGTAACCGACGGGTCGGACAATTCAGCACTGGCCTTGGCATCGAGATCGGCGACGACCCGCGTGAGGACCATTTGACCGTCATTGCAGGTCAGCTTTGCCGCGCGAAAGGGGCCGCTGAAATTGGGCACACCCGATGCCGTTCTGAGCCTGCCGTATAGCGTGGCCCCTTTGCCAGCGCATTGTCCGACCGCGAGCGTCGGCGCAGTTGCCGCAAGCACTCCGTCAAAGCCGCCAGCAAGATTTCCCTCGCCCTCCAGCTTCAGGCCAATCGGGCCATAATCGCTTTCGACCAGCCCGCGCCCGTCACGGATCACCAGATCGAGATCGGGCAGGCCGGGCGGCTCGCCAGTATCGCGGAACAGCGCCTTGTCGAGACTGCCGAAGCTGAGTTTACCGCCAAGATAGGTGCCATAGAGGCGCGGTTCGACGAGAGTAACTTCGCCGATCTCGGGCACACCTAACCTGTGATGCAAACGAACGATAACCTGTTTGGCCGTTAAGTCTGGTGCGTCGGGATCGCCGACCACCAGGTTCGAGAGCACCTGAGTGGTTCCCCCGATTTCCTCGATTTTGTAGGTCGCCGGAATGTCGTAGGCGTCGAGCTGGTCGCGGATCAGATCGTTGGCGATGCTAAAGCGGTTGTTCCAGGCCAGCAAGGCGGTTGTTACAATCAGGAATGTTATGATTCCGGGCACAATGAAGCGCTTCATTCGCCACCATCGGCGCTTTATCTCAAAAAGTTCGTCTGCGACCCCGGTCATTTCACCCACACTTGCGCGCATCGCTCGTCGAAGGCAATGCAAGCCATTGTAACAACGCGTATGGGGGAAAGGTTGCCGGACGGCGATAAAATAGCGACAAGCCACGGCGGCGCAGGTCACCGCGAACGGCTGCGGATGCGGCTGCTCAAGGGCGGTGCGGAAGCGCTAGCCGACTATGAATTGCTGGAATTCCTCCTCTTCGCGGCGATCCGGCAAGGCGACACCAAGCCGCTGGCCAAGGAACTTATCAAGCGATTCGGGTCACTTGCGGAGGTGCTCAACGCAGGCCCGGGCGCTTTGGCGCAGGTCAAGGGCATGGGCGATGCCAGTGCAGCGGCGCTTCATGCAGTGGCATTGGCAGCGCGGCGCATGGCGCGCGGGGAAGTGGAGCAAAAACCGGTGCTTGGCAGTTGGCAGGCGTTGCTAGACTATCTCGCTATCGACATGAGCCACCTCAAGCACGAACGCGTGCGCGTGCTCTATCTCGACACGCGCAACCGGCTGATCGACGACCACCTCGCTGCCGAAGGCTCTGTCGATGAAGCTGCCATCCACCCGCGCGAGGTTATTCGCCGCGCCTTCGACATTGGGGCAACCGCGCTCATCCTGGTGCACAACCACCCCAGCGGCGATCCCGAGCCGAGCCGCGCGGATATCGCCATCACCAACCGCATCGCCGAGGCCGGTCGCCTGCTGGGCGTGACGGTTCACGACCATGTCATAGTCGGACGCGGCAGCCACGTCTCGCTGCGCGCCAAAGGGCTGATCTAACCGTACCGACTACTTCTTGGGAGCGACACCATGCCGGGCATATCGCTCCGCAAGCTCAGGAGACATGCGCAGCGCAGTCTCGACATCCTTTCTGCCCGTCTTGTCGCCCTGCTCTAGCCGGATAATCCCACGCAGATACATCGAAGCCGACAGGCCTGGCGCCAATTCCAGCGCACTGTCGAGATCCTTTAACGCAGCTTCGTAATTGCCCATGCGATAGCTCACCATGGCGCGGCTATCGAGCATCGGAGCACTGTTGCCCGCCCGCTCGATCGCCTTGGTGCAAACCGGCAGCGCGCCTTCGATATTGACGTCGAACAATCCGCGGAACCAGCAGTCGGCATTGAGAACCGAAGCATTGGTCGGCTTGTCAGCAACCTCCTCTGCCAGCAGTCCCAGCGCCGCATCGGTCTTGCCGGCCAGCCCTGCAGCTGTGGCGTAGTAACTGGCGTAGGAGCCCTTCTCCTCGTCAGTCACGGGAAGCGATTCGAGCAGTTCGAGCGCCTCGCCCTGTTTGCCCTGATAAGCAAGCAATTCGGCAAGATAGAAAGCAGTCTCATTTGCCGGGTCGAGTTCATAGGCGGTCCGCACTGCAGCAATCGCATCTTCCGGCCTGTCGAGCGAAACCAGCGCATTGGCGCGCCAGAAATGGAGGCTTGCGGACGCTTCCTTCGCAATCAAGGCGTCGATATCCGCCAGCATGCCTTTCCAGTCGTAAATATCGGCACGGAAACTGGCGCGCTGGAGCAAAGGCCCGTTGTCGTCTTCATCAGCAAAGGCCACCGCCTTGTCGAAAGCTGCAGCAACCGGCTTGGCACGCTTGGCGAGCTCATCTGGTGACAGGTCCCAGCGCCAAACGACATTTTCGGGCGCGACAAGTTCGGACTTGATCCCGTTGATCCTGCGGACCGCCAATTTTTCCTTTGCGACATCGGCAGGCGCGATTTCGCCCAGCTTTTCTGTGACTTCAACAGAACCGACCATCCGGTTGCCGACAAGCTTTGCACTGCTGACAATATGCGTGTTGGCGAAGCGCTCGTCTATTTCAGTGGCACCGGACAGCCGGAAACCGGGCATGTGGTCCGGCAATACCGAGGTTCCTTCGATACGCACGCGTGAGGGTCCGCCAGTCAGCACCGGAATATTCCGCCATTCACTGCGGGCACGATCAGGATTGAATACCAGATCGGAACTGTTGTCTTCCAGCTGCAGGCGACCTTCGCTCCACCGAAAGTCCGAGGCCATGACACCCTGCACGTTGAGTATTCCCACCGCCAGTTCGCTATCATAGTCGACAGTAATATCCGTTACTGCACTGCCCTCGCCTGCGGATGCAGCAAAACTCTTGGCGAGCTCCTTGAGCTTGTCCTCGTCGGCTTCATCCGCCATTGTGCGGAAGCCGGCGCCCTGCGCGCCGTAGATTTTCATCGTCATGTTGAACAGCGGCGGCAAATCGACCCCGGCCGAATAGTCGGACACGATCGACATCACCATTTGCGGCGCAGGAAGTTCGCGCTGTGTCATGGGAACGAGATCCGCACCGCCAGCGGTCAACGGCAGCGCGTAGAAGAACGCAGGAACCTCGGCGATATTGGCAAGGCGGGTTGCCGTGCTCGTACCGTCGAGCCAGTAGTCGGTCCCGCCGATTTTTGCGCGCACGATCATGTGATCGAAATTGCCCGGAATTGGCAGAAGATCAGGCATGGCATCGCCGCCACGGGTCGATACCAGCACCGGCTCGGCGTCGATCCCCATCCGGTTCAGCAACGAAAACAGCAAGACCGACTTGGCCTTGCAGTCGCCATAGCGCTTTTCCCATGTCAGATCGGCGGCCTGAGGCATGTAATTGCCGCCGTCGAGGCCGTTGAGCAAATAGCTGACGTCATCCTGCACCAGCCGCAAGGCCATCGCAGCACGGGTCAGCGGATCCTTGCTGGCCTGCATGATACGCTTTGCTTCCGCGGCAACCGGGCTGCCTTCGGCCACCTGTGCTGCTTTTAGATAATGCGGGGCAAAGGCACGCGAAAGTTCCTGCCAGTCAGCATAAGTCCCGACCCTGAGGATCGCGTCGCGCGAATATCTCGAGGGTGCATCCGAAGGCATGTCAGGCGCCTTCTCGATCGGAAGAGTAACGGACAACTTGCGGTAACCGTTCTCCAGCGACGGCGCTGCCACACCCGCAAAATCCTCTGCCCGCCAATAGACGTCAGTGCCTTCAGGCCAACTGACAATGGCGCGGGAGAAACCGACCTGCCACGGCTTGGTCCACAGATATTGCGACGTCTGCATCTCCTTGCCGAGTGCCTGGTCGGCGAGCGTGATGGAATGGGTGACCCGCAGGATATCGCCAATCTCCAGCCCGGGGACGGCCAGCGTAGCGGTCAATTCGCCATCGAGCAGACGTTGCTCCAGCCCCTGTTCACGGCGGATTACATCGAACTCGGCCCCACCCGCGATTACATCGATGGTCTTGCCATTGCGCAAAATCTCGACGCGGTGGACCGTCAAGTCCCCCTTGTCCGGCAACCAGGCGAGCGAAATAGTCCCGCTGTTCATCAGCGTATCGGGGTTGTCGATCCGGATAGCGTTGTCTTCATAGGTGGTTACGACGCCATCTTCCAGGCGGTGCTGCCAGTCGTAAAGCAAGGTCGACGGTGCCTTCTTGAGGTCCAGCTTGTCGAGCGAGGCAACCTCTGCCCACGCGGGTGCTTTCCCGTAAAGCACTTCTTCACCCGCCCATGCGGGGGCAGCCAGCGCCAATGCAGTTGCGGCGGCGCAGTGGAGAGAAATACGGGCGGCGCGGAAAATCGATTCATCGTTCATGCGGCACAGCTTACCGTATTGGAAATCAAGCGCAATCATCGTTTGATGTAGTACCAAACTATTGGCCAACTACAGATTGATGGCGCGCCAATTTTCCCTACGCCTTGCCAGCGGGGCCGCGCTTGCCTAGCGGGGCGCGGCAATCTTCCCCCGAACAACCCGGAGTCGACCGATGGTCCCCCGCTATGCCCGCCCCGAAATGACCGCCATCTGGGAGCCGGAGGCACGCTATCGCATCTGGTTCGAAATCGAGGCACATGCGACCGAGAAGCTGGGCGAGCTGGGCGTGGTGCCCGCCAGCGCGGCCAAGGCGCTGTGGGACTGGTGGGCGACCAATCCGGTGATCGACGTGCCCGCGATCGACGCCATCGAAGCCGTGACCAAGCATGACGTGATCGCCTTCCTCACCTGGGTGGCCGAGAACGTGGGCGACGAAGCGCGCTTCATGCATCAGGGCATGACCAGTTCCGACGTGCTCGACACCACGCTGGCGGTGCAGCTGGCGCGGGCGAGCGACATTCTGCTGGCCGACCTCGACGCGCTTTTGGCTGCGATCAAGCGCCGCGCGGAAGAGCACAAATACACGCCAACCATCGGCCGCAGCCACGGCATCCACGCCGAACCGGTCACATTCGGCCTCAAGCTGGCGCAGGCTTATGCCGAGTTTGACCGGTGCCGCACGCGCCTCGTCAACGCTCGTGCTGAAATCGCCACCTGCGCCATTTCTGGCGCGGTCGGCACCTTCGCCAATATCGACCCAGAGGTTGAGGCCTATGTGGCCGAGAAGATGGGCCTCAGCGTCGAGCCTGTTTCCACGCAGGTCATCCCGCGTGATCGCCACGCGATGTTCTTCGCCACGCTGGCGGTAATCGCCGGGTCGATCGAGCGGCTGGCGGTGGAAATCCGCCACTTGCAGCGGACCGAGGTGCTGGAGGCGGAAGAGTATTTCTCTCCCGGTCAGAAAGGTTCGAGCGCCATGCCACACAAGCGCAACCCGATCCTGACCGAGAACCTTACCGGGCAGGCCCGCATGATCCGTGCCTATGCCCTGCCCGCACTGGAGAACGTCGCGCTGTGGCACGAACGGGACATCAGCCACTCGTCGGTCGAGCGGTTCATCGGCCCCGACGCCACCCTCACGCTC
>CBFGON010000093.1:0-9786 GCA_965650395.1 uncultured Qipengyuania sp.
CAGGTCAGCTGAGGACGGCAACCCGTTCCTTTCCGGCCGTGTTGGCAGCTGCGCTGCCTGCCCGCACCACCCGTCATGAACAGGTTTCCCTTCGGCCCTTCAGGCCTGCGGTGCAGTCCTCCCATGCCCTGATTCTTCTGGATGTTCGCAAGCCGGAGATGGTCTCCGGTTTGAGGAACTGAAGGACAATCACCATGACCAATATCGCAATTCTCACCGGCCGCATCTCCCGCGATCCGGACACCCGCGAGACCAAGGGTGGCACAAATGTCACCGGGATCACCGTCGTCACCGATCGCCCCGCACGCGACAAGGACGGCAAGACCTACAAGGATGAGAACGGCTACACCGCCAAGGAAAGCGAGTTCCACCGGGTGACCTGCTTCAACGGCCTCGCCAAGACCGTCGGGCAGTACTGCTCCAAGGGCCAGCTGGTATCGGTCCAGGGCCGCATCCACTACACCCAGTGGGAGGACAAGGACGGGGTCACGCGCTACGGCACCGAAATCCTCGCCGACAAGGTCGACTTCCTTTCTCGCGGCAACGGCTCCGGCGAAGAAGGCGACAACACCGACGCTCCCGAGATCGACTGACCTCTCCCGTCGATCTCCATCCGAAAGGGGTCCTGTCCCAGCGGACAGGGCCCCTTTCTCATGTTTATTCCGATGGCGTCTGCCCGGATCGGGAAGACGACGGCGCAGACGAAACGAGCTTTCGCAGAGCCCCCTCTTCCCCGAGCTTGCCCAACTCGGCGGCGACCCTGGACAATCCCTTCTTCGAGAAAGCCTCGAGACCTGTTCCGAGGATCACGCGACCAAGTTCAAGCGCGGCCTGCTCTTCGAGTTGCTGTTTACGCTGGTCGAGGGCTGCCTGGTCGGCTTCGAGCTTTCTAAGGGCGGCAACGGCGCTGCGGTTCGATGGCATTGGAGTTCATCCTTACTCCCCCTTTGCGTTCCTCCCGCGGGTTCAAATGGAACAGGCAAGGCCCTGTAGGAAAGTCCTTTTGCAGGTGACTGGCACGGGCGCTCTTCATCGGGCGGGGGGAGGGGCCTGGCTCACGGACTTTCAAGGGTGACGGGCCCGGCACCGGCGCGTCAAGGACGGCGGGGCCCCACCATTTTGCCTCCCCTGCGCTCGCGCTTCGGTCCAACAAAATCGTTGCCCCCACCGCCGCTTCGCGGTCGCCCGTGCGGGGCGATCCCTGACCCGCCGGCACCGCGCCCATCCGCCTTCCTCGTGTCGTCTCACCGACAGACATCAGGAGGAAATCATGACTACACTTGGCAATCTTGAATCAGGCTCGAACAGCTACTTCGAAGCACTCGCCACTGCCGAACGGCGGGCCTTGCACAGCTTCTTCGACCAGCACGTCGTGGAAGACGACGATCTCGGATACTTCGCTCTCGACGAGGGCGACTACAACGCCTTGCCGGCACATCTGGCGAGCCGGGTGGTTCATACTGTGCACGGCGGCATGCTCGACGAATTCTGACGACCAAGCGAGGGCAGGAGCCGGTTACGGTTCCTGCCCTATTTTCATGGTCGCCGGTGGAAGAGTTGGGGCGAAAAGCGGAGCGGGACTTATGACGCGCTCGATCCCGCACCGCCTGCAGCGGTGCTCCTGCGGGCGCGGCGTTCTTGTCCGTGGGTCCCGCACGCACTCCCTCTCGGCACCGGGTCGTAGCGGCGCGAGGCTGGCGGAACCGACAGCCCCCGGTCCCTGGCCTCGCACGCGCTCCTTTGCCGACGCCTTGCCGGGGGTGCGGTTCTCGTCTCGAGGTAGATTTGTCATTGTGCCCTTGGAACGAAAACCGACCGGTCTTCGATTGCTCACGCATCGATCGGTAGGGCAGACAGTACCCCCCGAAAAGCAAAACGCCATGGTTTCCGGAAACAGTCGCGCATTGGGGAACAAAACAAGCACACCGTACGCAGCCTAAGCTGCATTTATGGAGCAAAACCTAGTAAAAACAGATAGTTCGAAATTTCTAACCCACCGGCAATCTGTGGGTGGGCAAGGCACAGCCGTCACCCACAAACGCCAATCCAATAAGCTGAAACTGACCGGTCATGTGGCCCGTCGAGCCTCACTTCCGCTCGGGATTACATGGGATAATGAACTGCCTGGCTTCGGACTGCGCAAGCGCAAGTCCGGGCACCTTAGCTGGATAGTGAAGTACAGGCCCCGAGGCGTGCAGAGGATGGCGACGCTGGGACGCGCGGGGGTGGCGGCAGGTGCGCTGGGCGCTCCCGCCGCGCGCGCTGCCGCGCGCAGATTGCTCATCAGGGCTACGCTTGCCGACCTGCCGTCTGCGCCCGAGCAGAAAAAGGTCCCGCTCTTTGTCGACTTCGCCGAGGAATTCTGGACCGACTATTCGCCGCACTGGAAGCCGTCGACCAGGACGAGCTCGCGCTCGCGCATCGATCAGCTGCTCATTCCGCATTTCGGCGAACTTCCGGTCGACATGATCGCACGGTCAGACATCAACCGCTGGCGCGACACCATGACAAAGAGGGAAGGGAGCTTCAATCGCACCATCCCGATCATGTCTGTCATGATGCAGTATGCGGAAAAGCTCGGGTATCGCGCCAAATGCTCCAACCCGTGTCGCGGTGTGTCCCGCTTCAAGCGCGAGCTCCCGGAGCGCTACCTTTCCGCCGACGAATACCGCAGGCTCGGGCGCGCGTTGGCCAATCACGAGTTTGCGAACCCGTTCGTGATCCCCGCGCTTCTCTTGCTCGTTTACACGGGTGCACGTGCTTCGGAGATTGCGACCTTGCGCTGGCGCTACGTCCAGATTCCTCGACTTGCCTTGCCCGACAGCAAGACCGGCCCGAAGACCATTTATCTCAATCCGCAAGCGATCGAAGTCCTTAATAACCTCGACCGCCGTGCCGACGACCAGCTTGTCTTTCCGGCGCTGCATCGGGAGGTTCCAATCAATCTTGGCGAGCACTGGATCAGGGTCAGGCGCAAGGCCGCTCTTCCCGATGTTAGGCTTCACGATCTTCGCCACAGCTTTGCCTCGATAGCCATTGCGAAGGGCACTCCTCTAGCGACCATTGGCAGGCTGTTAGGACACGCGCTTCCCGAGACGACCGCGCGCTATGCGCATCTCGCTGACGACATCATCTCGGAGAGCGCCGACCGGATTTGCTCGAGCCTCGCCGGTGCACTTGGTGTAGCGGCATGACGGGATACGATCTCAAGCATATCCTCGCCGAGGAACTCGCGCGCGTTGTTCCGGGAGAGGCTGGGAAGCGCCGGACGAGGTTTGACTATGTGCTTCCGGGCTTTGGCGAGCGCATCCACCGCTCAGGACGCAAGAGCTATGTCCTCCAGCGGACCATCGGTGGCAAGCAGCGGTTGATAACGATCGGCGATGCCGCCATCCTTACCGAGCGCATCGCGAAGGATGTTGCCCGCCGACTGATCCTCCGGATCGAGCTCGGGCAGAACCCGGCAGACAAGAAGAAGCGCGGCCGGAAGACGCCGACCTATGCGGCGTTCCTTCAGTCCTACTGGGATGTGGCGGCACCGACCTGGAAGAAGTCGACGCGCGAGATCCACGACATCTACCGCCGCACCCATCTCGATCATGCGTTCGCGGGCAACTTCATCGACGAGATCGGTCATGCCGATGCGGTGCGCTGGCACGCGGAGGTTACACGCTCGGCAGGGCCGGGTGCAGCAAACCGCGCCATGGAAATTCTGAAAGCCATGTTCGCCAAGGCCGAGGCCTGGGGCTATATTCCTGAGCACTCAAACCCCTTTCGAGGCGTGAAGAAGAACAGGGGGCGCAAGATCGAACGGTTTCTGAGCGACGCCGAAATGGCGCGGCTCGGGAAAGCCCTTGCCGACCGGCGCGCTGACCAGCCCGTCGAAGTGGCGCTAGTCACACTGCTCGCGTTGACAGGATGCCGACGCGGCGAAATCCTCAACCTCACCTGGGGCGAGGTTCAGGGGAGGAAGCTCAAACTGACCGACTCCAAGACCGGCCCGCGTATCGTCTGGCTTGGCGAGGAGGCGAGGGCGGTGCTGGATGGATTGCCGCGCGGGAAGAGGGATGAGCGGGTGTTTCCATTCAAGGGGCAGTCGGTTTCAGCGATTGACTGGTTCTGGCGCAAGCTCCGACGTGATGCCGGTCTGGATGACGTCAGGCTCCACGATCTGAGGCACAACTATGCCAGCCTGGCAGCGCGATCATCCGAGACTTTGCCGATGATTGGAAGCCTCCTTGGCCACAGGCAGGTTTCGACAACAGCTCGGTATGCACACTTGGATGATACCTCCCTCCTTGAGGCTGCGACCGAAATTGGTGATGAAATCGCGTGCAGACTGGCGCTATCCGAAGCCCCCTGGCGTCAGTGAGATTTCGCGCTCCAGAGATTCGAATTCAATGTCGTGGGGTCTAATTCGCTTGGCAGCAATGCGCCCCAATAGCGGCCATAAAGTCAGGCGAGGACACGCTTGAAAGCTGCCGTTCCAAAGTTTCGTCTGATTGAGGAAAATAAGCCTTCAATCGCAATAGGTCGAAAAATTTTCTTCGCGATGCTTCTTGGTCGCTGAAGTGAGGCGCATGAAATCCTCGTTAAGTTCGGCTTTGCCGTATCGTGACCGTGCACGAATTAAGTTGCTCCTTCATTATGACTTTCGGATGAGCACCACCCCAGCAATCACAAGCGCGCCGCCAGCCAGAAGCCAGGATTGATCGACAAGCAACGCGCTAGCTATGATCAATGCGGCAGCTAGAGGGCCTTTCAAGGACTGACGCTCATTGCGAAGTCCAGTGAGCTGCTCGATACTGAGCGGATCGAGCTGAACCGGCACATATCCTGACTTTGCGATCGAGTTCGCAGTGGCAAGTATGTCGGGCAAGGACGCCGACAAACCCAGCAGCTGACCGCGAAGTCTCTTCAAACCCGACCGAGCGCTGCCGAGCGAGAACCGCTCGGCGAGAAGCTCCGTCATGATCGGCCGGGTCTCTTCGGCGATGTTGTAGTCCGGTGCCAGCGATCGGACGAAGCCCTCTGCAGTCAACAAGGTACGCAGAAGAATGGCCAGATCAGGTGGCAGAACCAGTCGATAATCCCGCAACAGGTCGAAAGCGCGGGAAAAAATCTGCGAGAACTCGATGCCAGATAGCACGGTCCCCCTGAACTCTCCGATCAACTGATCCAGATCCACCGCGAGCGCATCGCGATCCACCTTCGGCTCCCCCGCCCATGCGAGCAGGACATTCGCGACATCGCTGGTTTCCTCACCAGCGATCGCAAGCACGAGGCGGACGATCTCGTCGCGCCTGGCCTTGGTGAGCGTCCCGACCGATCCAAAGTCGATGAAGCCGACATCCTGCTCGCCGATCATGAAGACGTTACCGGGATGGGGGTCGCCGTGAAATTCGCCGTTCAGGATGATCATCCGCAGGACAGCGTTGGCATAGCTTTTAGCGAAAGCCGCCACCCGCGGGTCGCCCGATGGGCTGCCCAGCGAAGACGCGGGCCTGCCGTACAGGCGTTCCTGAACGTTCACCCGCAGCCCGGTCAGTTCCCAATGGATGGCCGGGGACCTGACGCCGATGGTATCGAGATATGCGCCGATCCGCTCGCAGGCTCGGGATTCCGCAGCGAGGTCCATCTCCCAGGCAAGATTGCGGCCGAAGGTCCGCAGAAACTCGACTGGCCGGTAACGCGCGATGTCCGGCGACCGTGCTTCCACGATCCCGGCAAGGCGTATAAGGAGGCGCACATCAGCCTCCATCCGAGCGGCAGTGCCTGGCCGCCGAACCTTCACGATGACCTCGCTTCCGTCCCGCAGTCTGGCGGAATAGGTTTGCGCTATGGAGGCAGAGGCCAAAGGCTTTTCGTCGAACTGCGCAAAGTCGCTCCGCCAGTCCTCACCCCAGCTTGAAGCAAGTACGGGCTCGATATCTGCGAAGGGCACTGACGACACCTGATCGTGCAGGGTTGAGAATGCCGTGATCCAGTGTTCGGTAAACAGATCGCTTCGGGTGGCGAGGAGTTGCCCCAGCTTTATGCCGACTGGCCCGATGTCACGGAGGAACGCCACAACTGCAGCCGGACGAAATTCGCGAGGATCGATGACATTGCTCGAAGAGGGAATAAATCCGAGGGCTCCGGCGAGATTCTTCGCGCCGTGCCTCATTAGGATTTGGCCGATCTCCGCGGCGCGAGCGATGCTGCTGATAGGCTTTTCCGGGGGCGATGCCATGATTTTACTCAGCCTCGGCCCGGAGTTGGTCCAGATTTTCCGATACCCTTGCAAGAATCTGCTGCAACGTTTGCTTCTCGTCGGCGGCAATGTCGCGCCAAAGCAGATCATGAAGCCTATCCGCGGAGCCTCTCAGTTCGGGCAGCATATCATCTAGCTGCTCCGTGAGGATGAGCTGCCACGCTCGCCGATCCGTCTCAGCTCGAAGCCTTTTCATCAGCCCGCGTGCGCAAAGACCTGCAACCGCCTGGCCGATGGTCGCCGATTCCAGTTCCAGTTTCTTGGCGATTTCAGCCTGCGTAAGGGCAGGATCGCGAAGAAGTTGTCCGATGATCCTCCACTGTGTCTGATTGAGACCGATCCTGGCGACCCTCGCATCGTACACTCTGCGCGCGCCGCGACTGATCTCGTCCATAAGATAGAGAATGCGGTCATCATCGGTGATGACCTTCTGCCGACGCTGAGACCGTGACATGGTATCTGGTTTTTCATCCATAGCGCTGTGTAGTCGGATAGCCTCGGATGCCCAAATGCAAACTGCTAAATGCCTTTACTATCTGACTCACGGCTCATAGGGCGCGAGACGCGTTCACCTTTTACTGAGGCTGCCGAAAGAGTCAGATGACCGATAACTCCAACCAACCGGAGCAGGAGGGCACAACCCCAACGAAACCGCAATCGCGGCGTGGCTTGCGCATCGTGCTAATCATCGTTGGTCTTGCCGTGCTGCTTGGCGGGATCTGGTGGTACTACCGGCACGTAACCTACGGACAGTACATGCAGTCGACCGATAACGCCTATGTCGCTGCCGACAGCGTCGTTATCTCTTCCAAGGTAGCGGGATACGTCGAAGAGGTCTTCGTGGGGGAGAACGAGCAGGTTGCTCGCGGCGGAGCCCTCGTACAACTGGATCTGCGGGATTATCAGGCGCAAGCGCAACAGGCGCGCGCACAGATCGCTGCGACCCTGGCCGGTGCCGACACAATCCGTTCTCAGGTAGCCGAACAGGATGCAGCCATTCGCCAGGCGCGGGGCCAACTCGCCGCCGCGCGCGCAGCACTGGACCTCGCGAACGACCAGGTGGCGCGATATCGGCCCCTTGCCGCGACAGGAGCCGAACCGCGGGAAAAGCTAGACCAGTATGAGGCGCAGGCGCGGCAAGCGCGGGCCGAACTCGTCGCCGCGCAGGCGGCGGTGGCTGCCGCGACCGCGCGCCGAGGGACCCTGTTCGAGCAGATCAACCAGACCCAGGCGCAGGCGGACGCTGCTCGCGCTCAGCTGGAAACAGCCGACCTTACGGTTGAATCGACCTTGCTGCGCGCCAGCAAGGCCGGACGCGTCGGCGATCTCTCGGTGAGGGTGGGCCAGTTCGTGCAACCGGGTCAACGTTTGATGACGGTGGTTCCGGTGAGGGCGATCTACGTGACGGCAAACTTCAAGGAAACGCAGGTCGGCCTGATCCGGGCCGGCCAAAGCGTCAGGCTCGAAGTTGACGCCCTACCCGACCTTGAGATCGCGGGACGAGTGGTCAGCATATCGCCGGGAACGGGCGCGGAATTTTCCATCCTCCCCCCCGAAAATGCCACCGGCAACTTTACCAAGATCGTTCAACGGATACCCGTCCGCATCGCTATCGATGCTCCCCCTGAAGTGCGGCGTCTGCTCGTTCCCGGCATGTCGGTAGTGGCTACGGTCGACACCCGGAATGCTGCCGGCGAATTGGAAGAGATCTCGAGTCGGACTCAATGACCGAGATACTGGCAGCGCAGGACACTTCGATCGGGCCGGCCGGGAGCCGAAAGAACGCAGACGTTACTGCCTGGGTCGCTGTGGCCGCGGGCGCGCTCGGCGCCATGCTCGCGACGCTGGACATATCAATCGTCAATTCCGCACTCCCCGTCATTCAGGGCGAGATCGGTGCCACAGGCGCCGAAGGCACCTGGATTGCTACGTCATTTCTCGTTGCTGAGATTGTCGTCATTCCACTGAGCGCTTGGCTCGAACGGCTGTTCGGTCTGCGAACCCTCCTCATCATCGCGGTCAGCGCGTTCACCGCATTTTCTGTGCTATGCGGTGTAGCCACCGACCTTACGACCATGATCATCGGCCGCACGGGCCAGGGCTTCATGGGCGGAGTCCTCATTCCGACCGCAATGACTATTGTGGCTAAACGATTGCCGCCGCACCAACAGCCAATCGGAATGGCGCTGTTCGGCATGACTGTGGTTCTTGGCCCCGTGATGGGGCCATTGATCGGCGGCTGGCTGACCGAGAACCTGAGCTGGCACTATGCCTTTTTCGTCAATGTGCCAGTCTGCGCAATCCTGCTGCTCCTGCTGTTTATCGGGCTGCCTCACGAGAAGCCCAAGTGGGAATATCTCACGGACGCCGATTGGGCTGGCATTCTCGGGCTGATCCTCGGACTGGGCGGTCTGACTGTTGTACTCGAGGAAGGGCACCGTGAGGAATGGTTCGAGTCCTCACTCATTCGCTGGCTAACGGTGGTGACCATTATCGGCTTTGCCTGTTTGATTTACGGACAAGTGAAAGCAAGCAAGCCGGTCTTGAAACTTCGGCTTCTGCTCAATCGACAGTTCGCCAGCGTCGCGATCATGGCGCTCGCCCTGGGCATGGTGATGTATGGTTCGACCTATGTCATTCCGCAGTTTCTGGCGATCATCTCTGACTATAATGCTTTTCAGACGGGACTGGTCATCTTCTGGATGGGTGTCCCGGCCTTTCTCCTGATGCCGGTTCTGCCCCTGATGATCCGCAAGGTGGACATCCGCATTGCCGTCGGCACCGGAATGCTGCTGATGGCGATCAGCTGCTTTGTCAGCACGAGTCTGACCGCCGAATCCGGCGGCGCTGTCTTCACTGAAAGTCAGCTTATCCGCGGGGCCGGAATGATACTTGCGATGATGTTCCTGAATCAGGCAACGGTTGCGTCGGTGGCCAAGGAAGACGCGGGCGATGCCTCGGGCATTTTCAACGCGGCCCGCAATCTTGGCGGATCATTCGCCCTCTCGGCCCTCGCTTCGTTCCAGGACCAGCGAATTTGGCACCATACGAGGCGCATGGAAGAAACGCTGAATGCGAACAGCGTTTCGCTGCAGACCTATCTCGACGGACTGGCGCGAAGCTTGGGCGATATGGAACGAGCGATGGCGGCACTCGGCGGCACTCTCCAGCGCGAAGCGTTCATCATGACCTACAATGATGTCTTTCTGGTGATGGGACTTCTCACACTCGCGACGGTCCCGCTTGTTCTGTTCCTCAAGCCGCTTCCGGAAAATGTCTCCCTTTCGATGCACTGAGCCCGAGATTATGCGCCACTTGCTACCTCCGCTTGTCACTATCGCCTTGCTAGCTGGATGCACGGCAGGGCCCGATTATGCAGGCCCCCCGGAAGTTGTGTCAGCAGACACGGGCACTCGCTTTGTGCGCGCTGGCAGTGATGTGAGCGCATCTGATCCGGTTGTCGCTCAATGGTGGCTGCTGCTCGGCGATCCCGAGTTGACGCGGCTGGTGGAGGCTGCGCTGTCCGGCAACCC
>CBFGON010000094.1:0-9382 GCA_965650395.1 uncultured Qipengyuania sp.
TCTAACGCTTCCAACATCGCCGAACTTGTGCGCGAGCTTGAGCTTGACCCGGCCCAAGTCGCGGTCGAGCGTAATGGCGTGATTGCCCCGCGCAGCGAACTTGCGAGCCACCCCGTGGCCGAAGGTGATGTGCTGGAAATTGTCCATTTCGTCGGCGGCGGACAGGCGGACACATGGAGCGTAGCGGGCCGCACTTTTACTTCGCGCCTGATTGTCGGCACCGGCAAGTACAAGGACTTCACCCAGAATGCCGCCGCGCTCGAAGCGTCCGGTGCTGAGATCGTCACTGTGGCGGTGCGCCGGGTCAATGTCAGCGATCCCAAGGCGCCGATGCTGACCGATTTCATCGATCCCAAGAAGATCACCTATCTCCCTAACACGGCAGGCTGCTTCACCGCCGATGAAGCGATCCGCACCTTGCGTCTGGCGCGTGAGGCGGGCGGCTGGGATCTGGTCAAGCTCGAGGTGCTAGGCGAAGCGCGCACGCTCTATCCTGATATGCGCGAAACGCTGAAGGCGACCGAAGTGCTGGCCAAGGAGGGTTTCCACCCGATGGTCTATTGCGTTGATGATCCGATCGCCGCGAAGCAGCTGGAGGAGGCGGGCGCGGTGGCGGTGATGCCGCTGGGTGCGCCGATTGGCTCGGGCCTCGGCATCCAGAACCGCGTCACCATTCGCCTGATCGTCGAAGGCGCCAAGGTTCCGGTGCTGGTCGATGCCGGTGTCGGCACGGCCAGTGATGCGGCTGTGGCGATGGAATTGGGCTGCGACGGAGTGCTGATGAACACCGCCATCGCCGAAGCGAAAGATCCGATTCGCATGGCGCGCGCGATGAAGCTGGCGGTGGAGGCGGGGCGCGACGCCTATCTCTCTGGCCGCATGGCGACGCGCAAATATGCCGATCCCAGCAGCCCACTCGCCGGGCTGATCTGAGCCAATCATCGAAAATTAACCATCTTCGGAGACACTCACCCTCGTAACAGGGGGTGTCGACCTATGGCCGTTGCCAATGCCGCGTCTTTGATGATTGCCGAAATGCGCGAGTTCGCCAGCTTTACCGCTGCAGAACAGCGCTATATCCGCCGCAGCCTCGATATCGGCCTTGGCCGCTGCGATGCCTTTCGGGTCTGGGGACGCACTGCAGGAGAAACTGCCGCGATTCGCAGCCAATATGTCGCCTATCAGGAGCTGAAGGCACTGCGGCAGTCGATCCCTGCTGATTCCTCCCTAGACGCAATCGAAGGATTTATCGGCAAGATCACCCGCGTCGCGGCCTTCGATCTGGCGCAGGAACGGCTCGAATGCTTCTCAGCTTTCCGTTTTCTCTACGAACGTCTGCTGGGTGCTGAAGCACGTCCCTGGCTGCCCAGCGCCTTCTGCGCCGCTGCCGCACTGCCGCAGATCCGCCCCGAACGCCGCAAGATGCTGTTGCAGAGCTTGAGCGAAGCCGCTGCCACCGCTCCGGGCTGGTCAGACCGCGCACCGAGCTTCTATCCCGAATTCATCGAAGAGCTGGTTGCTTGAGACGCGTCGCTTGCGGCAAGGCAAATTGCCGCTAGCTTGGAGGAATGTCTCCAGCATCCTCTGATCCACACCCGATGAAAAAACCATTCGGACTGGCGCGCTGGTCCGTGGTCGCGCCGTTCCTTGTCCTCCTGGCGGTCGGGTTCGGCAAGCCTGAGGGGATTGTTCCCGCAATCGTGCTCGGCACTTTGCTGGGCGCAGCAATCCTGGCAGCTGTCTATCATGCCGAAGTGCTGGCGCACTATCTTGGCGAGCCCTTCGGCACGTTAGTGTTGGCCTTGGCGGTGACGGTCATCGAAACTTCGCTGATAGTCTCGATCATGCTCTCCGAAGGCGCGCAGGCACAAGCTCTTGCGCGCGATACACTGATCGCGGCGATCATGATCACGATCAACGGCATTGTCGGCATCTGTTTGCTGGCAGGCGGGCGCATTCATCACGAACAGAGTTATACGCAATATGGCGTCAGTGTTGGGCTGGCGATGCTGGCGACGCTGTCCGTCCTGACGCTAGTTCTGCCCAATTTCACCACCAGCGAACAGGGGCCTTTCTATTCGGACCAGCAGCTGGTGTTCGTCGCAGTAGTTTCGCTGATTATATACGCCACTTTCGTGATGGCGCAGACCATCAGACACCGCGGATATTTCCTGTTCGACGAAGAGGAGGGCGGTGACCACGCGCACGAAGAGCCAATTGCGAAAACCAAGGCCTATGCCGCCGGAGTGATGCTGCTGGCGGCACTTGTAGGCGTGGTTTTTGTGGCCAAGAATCTTTCACCCATGATCGAGGCGGGCGTCGCCGCGCTCGGCGCTCCGAGGGCGCTGGTCGGTATAATTATCGCCGCGCTGGTGCTCGCGCCCGAAGGTTTCGCGGCGGTGCGCGCTGCTCAGGCAAACCGGGTCCAGACCAGTCTCAATCTCGCTATCGGATCAGCGCTGGCGACCATCGGGCTGACCATTCCTGCAGTTGCGCTAGTGGCGTTGCTGTTGGGACTGGAACTTGAACTGGGCCTGTCGATGCGTTCGATCGTATTGCTGGCGCTAACCTTGCTGGTGGCAACACTCACATTGTCACGCGGGCGGACGACGGTGGTGCAAGGCGTAATTCATCTGGTGATTTTTGCCACCTATCTGTTCACCACCATCGTTCCGTGAGGCGGATCAGCGTTCCTCGACAATGATGTAGCTCACCGTGGTTTTGCCCACGTTGAAGACTTCATGCCAGCCTATGCCTTCGCTGGAGAAGTTCGAGCCTGTGGCGATGTCCACTTCGCGCGTGCCGTGTTCTTCAGTGATCCGCATTGTGCCTCCGCTGAGTGCATAGCCGAAATGCGCGGGGTGGAAGTGCCGCACATGCCCAATGCCGGGTGCGAAACTGCAGCGCAGCACACGGTGCGTTTCCGTTTCATGCTGCTTCTCGCAAACAGGCTGACCTTCCCAGCCAGCTTCCAGCGCAGAAGGTAGGCTGGATCGCGCGGCAGCGCCGGTGACGCACCCACACAGCCCGAGAGCGGCGATTATTGCAAGTCGTTTCAAGCCTTGTACAGCCCGTCCAGCCTTTCGCCGTAGCGCTCCTTGATCTTGTGGCGGCGGATTTTCATCGAGGGAGTCATTTCCTCGTTCTCGATGGTGAAAGGCTCGTCGGCAAAGGCGAACTGTCTGACTTTTTCAACCACCGAGAGATCCTTGTTCACGCGATCCACAGCCGCGCGGATCGCGGATCTGAATTCGGGCAGATCCTGCAGTTCCTTGCAGTCGAACTTCTTGTCCTGCGCGCGGCACCAGTCGACCATCCATTCGGCATCTGGCACCACCAGCCCGACCAGATAGGGCCGCTTGTCGCCCACTACCATCGCCTGCCCGATCTCAGGTTGCAGCGTGAGCATGCCTTCGATCTTTTGCGGGGCGATGTTGTCGCCCTTGTCGTTGACGATCATGTCCTTCTTGCGGTCGGTAATGACGATCCGGTTCTTCTCGTCGAGATGGCCGATGTCGCCCGTATGCAGCCAGCCATCCTGGATGGCGCGCGCGGTCTCCGCTTCGTTCTGCCAATAGCCGTGCATCACCAGCTCGCCGCGAACGAGGATTTCGCCATCTTCGGCGATTTTCAGTTCCACCCCACGCATCGCAGGCCCAACCGAATGCATGGCGATTCCTGCTTTGGGGCGGTTGCAACTGATCACCGGCCCGGCTTCGGTCTGGCCATAGCCTTGCAACATGGTCAGCCCCATCGCCTCGAAGAAGATGCCGACATCGGGGTTGAGTGGCGCGCCGCCCGAAACCATCGCCTTCATCCGGCCTCCGAAACGCTGGCGGATCTTGGGCTTGAGCAGGCGGCCGACAACCATGTCGCGCACACCGTCGCCGAATTTGCGGCTGCCGGCAGCGCGCCGTTCGCCCACGCCCAGCGCAGTATTCATCAGACGCTCGGCCAGCCCGCCCTGCTTCTGGACCTGCTTCATGATCCGCGTGCGGAGGACTTCGAACAGGCGCGGCACCACAACCATGATGGTCGGGCGGGTTTCCTCGATATTGCTGGCGAGCTTCTCCAGCCCCTCGGCGTAATAGATCTGCGCGCCAACGCTGATCGGCAGATATTGCCCGCCGGTGTGTTCGTACGCGTGGCTCAGCGGCAGGAAGGAGAGGAAGCGCTCATGATCATCGATGCCGAAATCTTCCATCAGGATTTCCGCTGCTCCCGCGACATTGCACAGGATCGAACCATGATGCTGCAACACGCCGCGTGGCGCGCCGCCTGTGCCGCTGGTGTAGATGATGCAGGCGGTATCGCTGCGGGTAATCCCGGCGATCCGTTCTTCCACCGCCTTGCGCGCGGCTGATGCATCGCCGCTGGTCATCTGCGACCAGGGATGGGCGGTGATATTTCCGCCCTGATAGGCGCGCACGCTTTCGATCGGGATCAGATGCTCGGCGATGCCGGTGCGGAAAATCGCGGGGATCAGCGGGACCGACAGTCTGTCGGTCGAGACGATCACCGCCTTGGCTCCCGAATTGTCGAGGATATGAACGTGATCGCGCTCGGTATTGGTGACATAGGCGGGCACAGTGATGCAGCCGGCTGCCATGATCGCCAGATCGGCGATGCACCATTCGGGGCGGTTCTCGGAGACGAGGCAGACACGATCACCGTCCTTCAGACCGATGGCGCGCAGATTCTCTGCCAGAAGGCAGACCTGATCTGCAGCATCACGCCAGCTTATCGTTTGCCATTGCCCCCCTATCTTGGCGCCGAGGAAGGGTTTGTCACCCTTGGCATCGGCGCGCTTGAGGAAGAGTTCAACGAGATTGTTGGCGGAATCGATGTCCGACAGCACAGGCAGGCTCCTCGCGAATTTATTCTGTTTTCTATCCCAATAAGCCGAGCGACTTAGGCCTGTGTCGCCGTAACGGCAAGCGCGCTCAAGGCATCAGCAATTGCGTCTCGATCCGTGGATCGCGCGCGCTTTCCCATGCGCCGTTGCGGTATAGCACCGCGCCACCCTTTACCGGTGCCGGGCGGAACGTCAGGTCGCTATGGCCAAGGGCGCGAAATGAGTCTGCGTAAGCCTCGAACCATGTGCCCTGCTCGAGCATGACGCCGTTGCCGAATGCCATCAGGAAGGGGAGGCCGAGCGATTCCTCTGCGGAAAGGCCAAAATCGATTACGCCGATTATGCTGCGTGCTGTCTGGACAGGAATGGTCGCCCCGCCGGCAGCGCCGACAGCCATGAAGGGCTTGCCCTGCGGATCGTAGATCACCACTGGCGCCATCGAACTGCGCGGCCGCTTGCCTGCTTCTATACGATTGGCGACCGGCTTGCCGTCAATTTCCGGCGAACGGCTGAAATCGGTCAGTTCGTTGTTGAGGTAGAAGCCGCCTGCCATCAACCCTGATCCGAACGCGCTTTCAATCGTCGAAGTGTAGGAAACCATTGTTCCTTCGGAATCGACCACGGCCAGATGCGACGTACCATTTTCCTCGGGCTCGTCACCATCCGCCTGTGCCAGGGAGGCGCCGCGGGGCGTGCCGGCACGTACTTCGGCAATGGTGCTGTCCGGGTTGATCAAGGCGCTTCGGCTGGCGAGATAGTCTGGGTCCAGCAGCCCATCGACAGGCACCTGAACGAAGTCGGGATCAGCGAGATAAAGCTCGCGGTCGGCATAGGCGAGTCGCTGCGATTCGAGGAACAGGTGCCAAGTCACCGGATTTTGCGCGCCAAGCGATGCCAGATCGAATCGCTCCAACTGGCCGAGCATCTGGATCACGGCCACACCGCCCGACGTTGGCGGCCCCATCGCGCATATGCGATGGCGGCGGTAATTTCCGCAGACCGATTCACGTTCCTTTGCGACATAGCCTGCAACATCGGATGCGGTCATTGCTCCGCTATGCGGAGTCTCGGCAGCAACCTTCTGCGCCAGATCGCTGGCGAGCGCGCCCTCGTAAAAGGCATCGGGCCCGGCATCGGCGATAGCTTCGAAAGTTTGAGCTAGTTGTTCGTTGACGACCAGATCGCCGACCGGGCGCGGATTTCCGGCGGCGTCGAAAAACAGCGCACGGCCATGTTCGGTCCAGCCGGCACGATCACGCGTGTCGTCAAGCGAGCCGTTGAGGCGCGGATTGATGCGGAACCCCTCGCGGGCCAGCGCGATGGCGGGCTGGAACAGTTCGGCCCACGGTAGCTTGCCGTGCGCCGAATGAGCTTTGGCAGCGAGCGCGATATTGCCCGGCACGCCTACGCTCAGCCCGCTGCGGACCGATTCTCCGAAGGGAGGCAGGCTGCCATCGGCATGGAGGAACCATTGCGGTGTAGCGCCAGTAGGGGCCGTTTCGCGTCCGTCATAGGTGGTGACATCGCCATCCGCCTCGCCCCGCACCAGGAAGCCCCCGCCGCCAATGCCCGAGCTTTGCGGCTCGACAACTGTTAGTGCGAGCATGACGGCAATCGCTGCATCGGTCGCATTTCCGCCACGGCGAAGAATCTCCTCACCCGCTGCCTGCGCGCGCGGATCGGCGGCGCTCACCGAACCTGTGACCGTAGTCCGAGCGGCCGGCGTTGTGACGGGTACGGGAAGCGTCGCGCAGCCTGCGAGGCCAAGAGCGACGAGCGATACAATAGTCGTTCGAAACATGTGGCCGAGGCTATTCGGTTCCAACCGCCTCGGCAATCGAAGAAAACCCGTCGCGTATCATCAGCTGCTCGATACCCCGCACGATGCGCTTGGCCAGTCCCGGCCCTTCGAACACCATCGCGCTGTAAAGCTGTACAAGGCTCGCCCCTGCGCGAATCCGTGCCCAGGCATCCTCGGCGCTGGCTATGCCGCCCACGCCGACCAGCGGGATCGAACCGTCCGTAGCCTTGCGGAAATCGCGCAGCCGCTCAAGCGCCGGGCCACAGAGCGGAGCGCCCGATAGGCCGCCCGGCTCACTCGCATGGTGCGAGCGTAGCGGCGGACGGGCGATGGTGGTGTTGGAGACGATCAGCGCACCCAGCTTCCGCTCGAGCGCGATGCGCGCAATCGCATCGACGTCGGCAGGTTCGAGATCGGGGGCTACCTTGAGGAAGATCGGCGGCCCCTCGCTGCCGCGTGCCTCGATCACGGCATCGAGCAGTCCGGTCAGTGCTCCTTCGTCCTGCAATGCGCGCAGGCCGGGCGTGTTGGGGCTGGAGATATTGACCGCAAGATAGGTTGCCAGCGGCGCCATGATCCGGGTCATGGCCACATAATCGGCGACACGGTCCTCGCTGTCCTTGTTTGCGCCGATATTGATCCCGACCACGCCGGATCGACCTGCTCGGGCAGCGAGCCTTTGCCGTGCTGCCTTTGCACCTTTGTTATTGAAACCCATACGGTTGATGACGGCCCGATCCTCGACGAGGCGGAACAGGCGGGGCTTGGGATTGCCTTCCTGCGGGCGCGGGGTGATGGAGCCGACCTCGGCAAATCCAAATCCAAGCCCGAGGAGCTTGTCGGGAACCTCGCCATCCTTGTCGAACCCGGCGGCCATGCCGAGCGGGTTGGGAAAGGCGATGCCGGCCACTTCGATTGCGAGCTTGCCGGCGCGGGCGGGGTGCCCGAGCGGTGCGGCCTTGAGCGCCGCCAAAGTGAGCCGATGGGCGCGTTCAGGGTCGAGCGCGAAGAGCGCGGGGCGGGCAATTTCGAACAGCATGGTGCGCGCCTATGACCGACGCCCTTAACGCTGTCGAGACGCACTGTGCCGCAGCGGGACCGCTTTTGTAAAATTTCGCCAAAATGCTGTCCGGCTTCTGCTGTGTCGCTTGCATACAATCAAAAATGAATGATTCCGCTTAGCCAATCCATGCGACCCGAAGGGCTCGGAGCAGCTTTGCAACGAGTTCTCACCTCTAGAGGGCGGCCCCGAAACGGGCCGCCCTTTTTTTAATCTGTTCAATGACCTGTCATACTGGTTGTCGGATTTATACTATTTACCTGCGTGCCCAGCCGTGCCTAATGTATCGACTCATAAGGTTGCAGGGGCGCTTCATGGGTTGGGTATTCCGCAATTCGGCTGCAGATGCGGCGCTGGATTCGCCAATGGTCCGCGCCGCGATTGTGCGGGCAGCACCCGGACCTTCCGCCGAGACAGGCATGAGAGCGGGCGGGCACCGCTTTCGCTCAGGCAAGAAAATGTCGATGCGCGGATCGCACAACATGGCTAAAGGGCCAAATCCAACTGCCCCCGGGTCGCGCCAGGACAAGTGCAAAGGTCGTACCCGTGGGTGAGGAAAACAGCGGCGAACCGCCGTACAGCTTTGAATTCGTCGCAGCTCCCGAGGATCTGCAACCCTATCTCAACTCGCTCTATGTGCTGCGCGCGCCCAAGGTTGCGGTGGACGAGATGCTGCCGGCCTATTCGGGTCAGTTGCTGATCATGGTCGAAGGCGCCGGCCAGATGCATTTCGATGGTCGCGGCACCGGCAAGACCATCGAGGCTTTCTTCCTGTGCACCCTCCTCCAGGCGCAGAAGTTCGAGCTTATTCCTCCTACTCTGATGTTGGGCGCATCGCTCAATTTCCGCGGCTGGGCGGCGATTACGGGGCTGCCGATCAACGAGCACCACGACGATTTCCGGCCGATCGACACGGTGCTGCCGCCTGCGCTGGCAGCGCGAATTGCATCGATCGCCCCCAGGGTCCGCAGCGGCGAGTTGAGCGAACGCGATGCGCTCGGCGAAATGGCTTCGGTATTGCGCGACGCGCTCCGGCCGTTGGCGCCGCGCCACAATCAGGTGATCGATACCACGCTCGAATGGCTGTCGTCCTCGTTCAAGCCTGAAATCGAGGATCTGCAGGACAAGCTGCCCTATTCCGAACGGCAGGTGCAGCGGCTGGTGACACGCTTCTTCGGCCAGCCCCCTGTGCGGCTGATCCGCCGATACCGCGCGGTGCGCGCGGCCACCCTGCTGTCGATGCCCAATCTCGACCCCGCGCTGGAGAGCGAAATCCGCGATGCCTTTTATGACCAGGCGCATATGATCAAGGAAATCCGCTATTTTACCGGGCGCACCCCGCGGCGTTTGCTGCCCAAGGAAAACTCGGTGATCAACGAGATGCTCGGTCCCGACGGTTACAGCTCGGTTGATCTGTTCGGCGGCAGCCAGGATGAACAATTGGGGCGCAAGTGAGCAGGCGATAGCTGCTAACGACTCGCAACAAGGCAATTTTCGTTGAAATAGGCCGTCAGCGCGCATAGCTGCCTAATCGGAACGAAATAGTCCGATTTAAGATCATGCGCCTGTCCAACCTTGCAGATTATGCCGTCGTCACGATGAGCCAGGCTGCCCGCCAGTGCGGCGGGGGCAGGGTCAGTGCGTCCGAACTGGCGGCGGAAACCGG
>CBFGON010000095.1:0-9373 GCA_965650395.1 uncultured Qipengyuania sp.
GTTGGAGAGGTCGCAAACCAGCGCCAGATGTCTTTTCTCGGTCAAGGCGCGCGCTTTGGCCGCCACCGCCGCGGTAGGGTTCATGATCGTCGGGAACACGGCCACCGCAGCGCGCGGCGGGCCTGCGGGGCGCGCAAGGTAGCCGCGAAGCTGTTGCGCGCCGTCGGTGTAAGAATTCTCCTCGAAGCCCTCCATCACTCCGGCAGGAAGTCCGGCACCGAAAGATAGCGTTCGCCGGTGTCGTAATTGAACCCCAGCACGCGGCTGCTGGCGGGCAGATCGGGCAGTTTGCTTGCAATGGCAGCCAGCGTCGCACCGCTGGAAATGCCAACCAGCAATCCTTCTTTCTGTGCGCATTGCCGCGCCCATTCCTTTGCATCTTCCTGATCGACCTGGATTGCGCCGTCGATCGCCTGCGTATGCAGATTGGCCGGGACGAAACCTGCGCCGATGCCCTGAATCGGGTGTGGTCCGGGCTGGCCGCCGCTGATGACGGGCGAAAGCGCCGGTTCTACCGCATAGGCCTTCAATTGCGGCCAGGACTGCTTGAGTACTTCCGCGCAGCCGGTGAGGTGTCCTCCCGTGCCAACGCCGGTGATCAGCACGTCGATAGGCGTGTCAGAAAAATCTTCGAGAATCTCACGCGCGGTGGTGCGCTTGTGGATTTCATAATTCGACGGATTGTCGAACTGGCTCGGCATCCACGCGCCGTCGGTCTGCTCGACCAGTTCCTGTGCGCGTTCGATCGCGCCTTTCATGCCCTTTTCCTTGGGCGTGAGATCGAAAGTCGCGCCATAGGCCAGCATCAGCCGGCGCCGTTCTAGGCTCATGCTTTCAGGCATGACGAGGATCAGCTTGTAGCCCTTGACCGCAGCGGCCATCGCCAGGCCAATGCCGGTGTTGCCACTTGTCGGCTCGATGATCGTGCCGCCGGGCTTCAGTCTGCCGTCTTTCTCGGCATCCTCGACCATCGCAAGGCCGATGCGGTCCTTGATCGAACCGCCGGGATTGGCGCGCTCGCTCTTTACCCAGACTTCATGGTCGGGGAACAGTCGCGCAAGGCGGATATGCGGCGTGTTGCCGATGGTGGCGAGAACGGATTCGGCTTTCATGGCACTTGCTCCTGGAGCTGTTGTTCAGGTGTTTCTTCTAACAATTCTTCAGGCGGGTCGAAGGTCCGCGTGGTGCGCAGAACCGGGAATATCTGCGTCCACACCGCCACGGTAACGATAGCACCCGCACCGCCGCCGACTACCGCCGCGACCGGCCCGAATGCATAGGCGAGGCTGCCCGAAAAGAAATCCCCGAACTCGTTCGAGGCGCTGATTGTGAGCAGACTGACCGATGAAACGCGGCCGCGCTTGTCGTCCGGCGTGTGCAACTGGATCAGAGACTGGCGGATATAGACGCTGAACATGTCCGCTGCGCCGACGATGAACAGCATGACGAGGCTGAGGGGCATGGACTTGGATAGCCCAAAGACTATCGTCGCGCCGCCGAATATCGCCACGGCCCATAGCATCTTGGGACCAACCCCGGATTTGAGCGGGCGGAATGAGAACCACAAGGCGGTCAGCGCTGCACCGACAGCTGGTGCCATGGCCAGTTGCGCCAGCCCTGTTTCGCCGACCTGGAGAATATCGCGCGCGTAGACCGGAAACAGGGCCGTTGCGCCAGCGAGGAACACGGCGAACAGGTCGAGCGTGATGGCGCCCAGAACCATCTTGTTCTTCACGACATAGCGCAAGCCTTCAACCATCGCGTGGATAGGCCGCCGGTTGATGGCGCGGGGTGGCTGCGGGACCGCGCCGATGAAGGAGAGAGACGTGACCGCTAAGATGAACAGAAGTCCGGCGGCTGCATAGGGAAGCCAAGGAAGTATTGCGTAGAGATAACCGCCCACAGCGGGGCCGACGATCATGCCCGTTTGCCAGGAAATGCTCGACAGGGCGATGGCGTTGGGCAGGATTGCCTTGGGTACCAGATTGGGGGCCAGAGCCGATAGCGCAGGGCCATTGAAGGCGCGCACTATGCCCAGAACGATTGCCACGCCAAAGATCCAGCCCAGCGTTACGGCATCGTTCCATGTCAACCACGCAAGCGTCGCGGCGCAGGCAAGTTGAAGCAGTATCGTCAGCCTGCCAAGATTGCGCCGGTCGAAATGATCGGCAGCCCAGCCCGAAAATGGGGTTAGCAGGAACAAGGGTACGAATTGAAGCAGGCCGATAAGCGCAAGCTGGCCCGATGCTTCGGCCACGCCCATGCCGCTGTCGCGCGCGATGTTGTAGGTCTGCCAGCCGATGATCAACATCATCGCATACTGGCCCAGTGTCATCGAAAGCCGGGCGATCCAGTAGGCGCGGAAATTGGCGATTCGTAGCGGAGAAGCGTTCTCGTTGACGACTGCGGTGGGGGATATTGTTTCGCTCACCCCAATCGCATGGCAGGCACCCCTTCGCTTGTGAAGAGGCGCCTGCTTGCGATCTTAGAATTGATTCTTCAGCGTCAGCGCAGTTTGCGCAAACGCGGGTTCGGCTGCAGTGTATCGATTAGCGAGAGGAAATCGTCGACCCGGATGATGCGTTCGAACTGGAAACCGGCGCGGTTGTCGCGGTTCCAGATGCAGTAAGCCTCGATCCGGCCGATCACCGGGAGCCGCACCACCACGCGATCACCGCGCGCAACATCGGCTGCATCGTCGATCATGAAGCCATTGGCCGAGATATTGGCGATATGCATGCGCATGTCGCCCTTGCCGTAATGCTCTGCAATCACCGGGTGATCGACCGGGTGGCGCGCCATGCGCCGCTGGTCGGTTACGCTGAGTTGTGCTCCGGCGCTCATGCGATGGATCCCTTATTCGATTACCTAAGAACCGGGAAACAATCGCGCAAAAAGGCGAATAATTGGTAAACCGAATCCGGTTTTCTGGTAGGGATTATTTTCCAGTCGGGCCTCAGCGGCGGATTATCGCGTGCTTCTTTTTGCCCAGCGAAAGGCGCATTTCGAGGCCATCGCCCACTGAAATCAAATGTCCTGGATCCGTAATCGTCTCGCCGTCGAGTTTGACCGCGCCTTCGACAAGTTTGCGTTTCGCTTCACCGTTGGAAGCGGTGAAGCCCAGCTTGGTCAACACTGCACCGATACGCATGCCGTCCGCGCCAACCGCAAGCGAGGGCAAGTCTTCTCCAACTCCGCCACCCGCAAACGTCTCTTCGGCAGTGCGTGCAGCCAGCTGTGCGGCGTCTGCGCCACGCACAAGCGTTGTCACTTCATTGGCGAGTAATGCCTTGGCTTCGTTGATCGCTGCGCCTTCGAGCGCTTCCAGCTTAGCAATCTCGTCCAGTGGCAGATCGGTGAATAGGCGCAAGAAGCGTCCTACGTCGCGGTCATCGACATTGCGCCAATATTGCCAGAAATCGTAGTTCGGCAGTTGTTCTTCATTGAGCCACACCGCGCCCGCTGCGGTCTTGCCCATCTTGCCGCCATCGGCAGTGGTGAGCAGGGGCGTTGTCAGGCCGTAGAGATTGCTACCGTCCATCCGGCGGCCAAGTTCCATCCCGTTGACGATATTGCCCCACTGGTCGCTGCCACCCATCTGCAGGCGAGCGCCCAATTCCAGCGAAAGATGCCGGAAATCGTATCCTTGCAGGATCATGTAGTTGAATTCGAGAAACGTCATCGGCTGTTCGCGTTCGAGCCGCAACCGCACCGAATCGAAGGTCAGCATCCGATTGACGGTGAAATGCGTGCCGACCTTCTGCAGCATCTCAATGTAGCCAAGCTGGCCCAGCCAGTCCTGGTTGTCGACCATCACCGCGTCGGTCGGCCCATCGCCGAACGTCAGCAGACGCTCGAACACCTTCCGGATACCGGCAATATTCTCCTCAATCGCCTCGTCGGTGAGCATTTTGCGACTCTCATCACGCCCTGTTGGGTCGCCGATGCGCGTTGTCCCTCCGCCCATCAGGACGATAGGCTTGTGTCCGGTCTGCTGAAGGCGACGCAACATCATGATCTGGACCAGGCTGCCAATGTGCAAGCTTGGGGCAGTGGCGTCGAAACCGATATAGCCTGGCACGATCTGTCGCGCGGCAAGGGCGTCCAGTCCCTCGGCGTCTGTAATCTGGTGGATATAGCCGCGTTCTTGAAGCAGACGCAGGAGATCGGATTGGTAGGTGCTCATGATGCAGCGCCCGCTAGCAGCTAAGGAGCCGCATGGAAACGCATCGATTGATTGCTCACAAGGCTTTCCCTCCACTCGCAGTTACCAGCGTGGAAGCGCGGATTATCGGACGCGATGCCGACTGGCTGCGGTTGCGCTGGCGGATTGAAGGGGCGGGTAGTATCGTCGTTCCGGAATTTGCAGGACGCGGAAGGGCAGACGAATTATGGCGGACTACCTGTTTCGAACTGTTCCTGAAGCCGACGGGCGGCGAATCCTATTGCGAACTCAACCTCGCTCCCTCAGAACGTTGGAACGCCTATGACTTCTCGTCCGAACGGGACGGCATGACCGAACGGCCGTTCCCGCGAGAACCCGACTGCACGCTGCGCCAGGGAAGCAGCTTTGCAATTTTCGATGCGGCCATTCCCGCAAGCGGTTTGCCGCAGGTGGCCTGCGCGATGAATATTACCTGCGTCATCGAGGAAGAGGGCGGAGTAATAAGCTACTGGGCCATCGAACACGGGAAAGACCAACCTGATTTCCACGATCCGGCTTGCTTCGTGGCAGAGCTTGCTGCACCCAGCAGAGCATGAAATTCGGGATCGACCGCCTCCTGACCGAGGATGAACTGCGTGCTCCACTAGAAGGCAAGCGTGTATCGCTTGTCGCGCATCCTGCGTCGGTTACTGCCCAATTGACCCATTCGCTTGATGCGCTGGCAGCGCGCGGGATCAATGTCACGTCCGCCTTTGGGCCTCAGCACGGATTAAAGGGCGACAAGCAGGACAACATGGTCGAAACGGCGGACGAGACCGATCCGCAATACGGCATTCCCGTATTCAGCCTCTATGGCGAAGTGCGTCGCCCGAGCGGGCAGATGATGTCCACCGCCGATGTGTTCCTTTTCGACCTGCAGGACCTTGGCTGCCGCATCTACACCTTCGTCACCACACTGCTTTATCTGCTTGAAGAGGCGGCAAAGACGGGCAAGGAAGTCTGGGTGCTCGACCGGCCGAATCCCGCCGGCGGGCCGGTTGAAGGCACGCTGCTGCTTCCCGGGCAGGAGAGCTTCGTTGGTGCCGCGCCGATGGTGATGCGCCACGGCATGACGATGGGCGAAATGGGACAATGGTTTGTCGAGCATTTCGGGCTCGATGTTGGCTATCGCGTTATCGAGATGGAAGGCTGGAAGCCGGGCAAGGCACCGGGGTATGGCTGGCCGCAAGACCGCGTGTGGATCAATCCCAGTCCCAATGCAGCAAACCTCAATATGGCGCGGTCCTATGCCGGTACCGTGATGCTGGAGGGCACGACGCTGAGCGAGGGGCGGGGGACCACTCGTCCGCTCGAGGTGCTGTTTGGCGCGCCCGATGTGGATGCGAAGGCCGTACTGGCTGAAATGCACCGTGTTGCGCCGATGTGGCTACGCGGATGTGCTTTGCGCGAATGCTGGTTCGAGCCAACATTCCACAAACATGCAGGGTCACTGTGCAATGGTCTGATGATACACGCAGAGGGTCCATTTTACGACCACCACGAATTCAAGCCGTGGCGATTGCAGGCATTGGCGTTCAAGGCGATCCGAAACCTCTATCCCGACTACGAGATCTGGCGCGATTTCCATTACGAGTATGAATTCGACCGGTTGGCGATTGACGTGATCAACGGTGGGCCCAGTCTCAGGCAATGGGTCGATGACAGCGAGGCTGAACCGATCGACCTGGACGAACTGGCAAATGCCGATGAACAAGCCTGGCGCGAAACCATCGCACCGCATCTCATATACATTTGATCCCGCAGCCCAAAATCGCTGCTTGACCTCGCGCGTGTTAGCAGGAAACCTGTTGCAGATAGCAACGGGTCTGCAAGGCCACGGCGGGAGAACGATATGGCAGGCGTCGCGGCGACGAGCACGAATTCATCGACAGTGCGCGTGACCCTGTGGATACTGCTGATCGTCTATATCTTCAATTTCATCGACCGGCAGATCGTCAACATCCTTGCCGAACCGATTGCCCGCGATCTCAATCTGAATGACACGCAGATCGGGTTGATGACCGGTCTGGCTTTTGCGCTGTTTTACACCGCGCTGGGTTTGCCGATTGCGCGTTACGCTGATCGTCCCGCGACCAACAGACCGCGTCTGATTGCGGCGGCGCTGGCCACATGGTCGGCGATGACCGCGCTTTGTGGCCTGGCCAACAACTTCATTCAGCTATTGCTCGCCCGAATTGGTGTCGGCGTTGGTGAGGCAGGTTGCACACCGCCTGCGCACTCGCTGATCGCGGATATGGTGCCGGCAGAAAAACGAAGTTCGGCATTGGCGTTCTACGCCCTTGGCATACCGATCGGGACACTGCTGGGTATGATGATTGGCGGCTTCCTGGCCGATTGGGTCGGGTGGCGCATGGCTTTTCTGATTGTCGGACTGCCGGGTGTAGCACTGGCGTTACTGGTGTGGTTCGGTTTGCGCGACCCGCGCCAGTCGCACACAATCGAAACACTGCAGCAAAATGCTGCCCATACGATGCCGATGGGCGCCGCGATAAAGTCAGTGATCGGCTCGCGGGCATTTGTGCTCCTTCTGGCAGCAGGCTCGGCGGCTGCTTTCCTCGCCTATGGCAAGACCACGTGGACGACGATTTTCTTCCAGCGCACCCACGGCCTCAGCCCGGGCGAAGTCGGTCTGTGGTTCGGGATCATCAACGGTGCCGCGGGAATATTCGGAACGTGGTTCGGTGGCTATCTCGCCGACCGTTACGGTGCGACCAATCGCCGCCATGTACTGACTGCTCCGGCCATGGGCATGGTAATTGCCGTGCCGCTCGCCTTCATGGCGTATCAGGCGCAGGACTGGAAGATTGCGCTGGCGCTGATCGCCGTCCCGACGTTGTGCAATTCGCTTTATTACGGCCCGACCTATTCAGCCGCTCAGGGTCTGGTGCCATTGCGCTCACGCGCCATCGCTGCGGCAGTGCTGCTGTTTTTCCAGAATCTTATCGGATTGGGGCTGGGCCCGCTATTCTTCGGTATGTTGTCGGACTGGCTGCGCCCGGAATTCGGTGATGAAAGCGTGCGCTACGTTCTATATGGCGCAGCCTTCCTGGGCCTGATTCCGGCGTTCTTCTTCTGGCGATGCAGCCTTCGACTTAACGAGGAACTCGACCGGAAAGGCTAATCGGGTGGCCGCACGGGCTGCACGAGGCTTACAAGCACGAAGCTGATCAGCATCAGCAGGAACCAGCTGCCAAGCTTGGCTGGGCTGACCATTTGCCAACCGCTGTGCTGGTCAGGATAGGTCCAAGCATTGGCAAATGTCCCGATATTTTCGGCAAACCAGATAAACAATGCGACGAGGAAGAAGCCCAACAGCAGCGGCATCCAGCGATGCGCGCGCCAATTGCGGAAATGGACCCGCGTTCGCCAGAACAACACCGCAGCGGCTGCAAATAATGCCAGCCGGATATCGGGCAGCCAGTGATGCGCGAAGAAGTTGACGTAGATCGCGGCGGCCAGCGCATAGGTCGCCCAGCGCGGCGGGTAGTGGCTGTAGCGGAAGTCGAAGATACGCCAGACACGCGCGATGTAGCTGCCAACAGCAGCATACATGAAGCCTGAAAACAGCGGCACAGCACCGATGCGCAGAACGCTGGCTTCGGGATAGACCCATGATCCGGCAGCGGTCTTGAACAGTTCCATCACGGTGCCGACAACATGGAAGATCAGGATTACCTTGGCTTCGCCAAAGGTCTCCAGCCGGAAAGCCAACATCCCCAACTGGATCGTTATGGCTGCAACGGTCAGGAAGTCGTACCGATTCAGAACAGCGTGATCGGGATAGTGGAAATGCGTTGCCAGCAGGAGTACCAGCATCAATCCGCCAAACAGACACGCCCAAGCCTGCTTGAAGCCAAACAGCAGGAATTCGTAGAGCCACAGCCGCCAGCCCGGGCCGGGGTCAAAGGATTCTAGGCGAAGCCGGACAGCCTCGAAGCGCGTGTGCTTCAAGCGCTCAACCTTGCTTCCGGCTCAATTCGCGCATCGCGTCGTCCAGGCCTTCCAGCGTGAGTGGATACATGCGATCGTTGACGAGGTGCTTCATCACCTTGGTCGACTGCGAATAACCCCACTGCTTTTCGGGCACGGGGTTGAGCCAGACGGTCGCAGGATAGGTGTTCACCACGCGCTGCATCCACACCGCGCCCGCTTCCTCGTTCATATGCTCGACGCTGCCGCCGGGGTGGGTGATTTCGTAGGGGCTCATGGCCGCGTCGCCCACGAAGATGATCTTGTAGTCGTGGCCGTATTTGTGGAGCACGTCCCAGGTCTTGGTCCGCTCCTGCCACCGCCGCCGGTTGTCCTTCCAAACGCCTTCGTAGAGGCAGTTGTGGAAGTAGAAGAACTCGAGGTTCTTGAACTCCGCCGTGGCGGCGCTGAACAATTCCTCGCACAGCTTGATGAAGGGGTCCATCGACCCGCCCACGTCGAGGAACAGCAGCAGCTTTACCGCATTGTGCCGTTCGGGCCGCATGTGAATGTCGAGCCAGCCCTGCCGCGCAGTGCCATCGATCGTGGCGTCGAGATCCAGCTCGTCCGCCGCGCCTTCACGGGCGAAGCGGCGCAGGCGGCGCAGCGCCATCTTGATGTTCCGCGTGCCCAGCTCTTTGGTGCTGTCGAGGTTCTTGAACTCGCGCTTGTCCCACACTTTCAGTGCGCGCTTGTGCTTGCTCTCGCCCCCAATCCGCACACCTTCTGGATTGTAACCCGAATTGCCGAAAGGTGAGGTGCCGCCGGTCCCGATCCATTTGCTGCCACCCTGATGGCGTTCATGTTGTTCCTCGAGCCGCTGCTTGAGTGTTTCCATGATCTCGTCCCACGAGCCGAGCGATTTGATTGCTTCCATTTCCTCAGGCGAGAGAAACTTTTCGGCGACCGCTCTCAGCCAGTCTTCAGGAATATCGACCGGGTTCTGGCCATAATCGGTAAGAATGCCTTTGAAGACCTTCGCAAAAACCTGGTCGAACCGGTCGATCAATCCTTCGTCCTTCACGAAGGTGGCGCGCGAAAGGTAATAGAAGGCCTCGGGCGTCTGCTCGATCACATCCTTGTCGAGCGCCTCCAGCAATGTGAGGTGCTCCTTGAAGCTAGCCGGAATGCCCGCGGCGCGAAGTTCGTCGACGAAATTGAAAAACATCAGTCGAGTCC
>CBFGON010000096.1:0-9154 GCA_965650395.1 uncultured Qipengyuania sp.
ACCTCGCCGGTCCAGCCGAGCGCGGCCTTCACCCGCTCGCGCGCATCTTCCAGCGCAGCCCTGGCCTTACGGCCTTCGGCGTGCGGACTGCTGGGATTGGCCCATTGCGCAAAGCCCTGTTCCATCGCCGCGCGCGCCTCCGGGCGGAGCGGGGTGGTGGCGGCATGGTCGAGATAGATACGTTCCGAAATGGCAGATGCTCGATATTATTGCGATTTGCGCGCGAAACCCTATATAGCGCGCGACCTCGCGCAAGCCCCATCGGTGCAAGCGTACCGACATTTTTCCGACAGGGAACACCCATGCCGACCGTGATATTTCCCGGCCCCGAAGGCCGCCTTGAAGGCCGTTACTCCCCCGGACCGCGCCCGCGCGCGCCCGTTGCCATGATCCTGCACCCGCATCCGCAGGGCGGTGGCACGATGAACGAACAGATCACGCAGCGGCTTTACAAGACTTTCGTCAACCGTGGTTTCGCCACGCTGCGCTTCAATTTCCGTGGCGTTGGCCGCAGCCAGGGCAGCTTCGACAATGGCGTGGGCGAATTGTCCGATGCCGCCGCCGCGCTCGACTGGGTGCAGCAGATCCACCCCGAAGCGCAGGTGACCTGGATTGCCGGTGTCAGCTTCGGCTCGCTCATCGGGATGCAATTGCTGATGCGCCGCCCCGAAATTCGCGGCTGGATCAGCGTGGGCGCTCCTGCCAGCATGTATGACTTCTCCTTCCTCGCCCCCTGCCCCGCCAGCGGCATCTTCATCCACGGCGCGCAGGACACGGTGGTGCAGCCCAATGCCGTCACCAAGCTGGTGGAAAAGCTGCGCACGCAGAAGCACATTACCGTGCATCACGAGGAAATCCCGCGCGCCAACCACTTCTTCGAGAACGAACAGGAAGATCTGATGAAGGCGGTCGACAATTATCTCGACTTCCGTCTCGATCCGAGCTGCCCGATCAAGTGATCCTGCACCACCGTTGAAGTTTGAAAGGGGTCCGCGTTGCGGGCCCCTTTTTCGTTTTGCGCACCCGCATCCGCGGCCGCGTCCTCGGCGCTGTTCCCTCCGCTCCGCTGCGGGGCGCCTGCGGGCGGGCGGTCGGCCCGGGACTTGCGCGTCCATCGGCATTGGAAGTTGAATGTAATAATGTCTCTTGCTGTGGCGTTTGTAATGTTGTATCATTCTGTCATAGAGTCGCAACAGGAGAGGAGTGACCAATGGCTTATGTCGACCAGCAGCGCGGTCCGTCGCCCACGGGCATGGCAGGGGCGCTCGTCGTCCAATTGGCGATAGGCACCGCGATGATTGTCGGACTCAGTGTCACGCAGATCGCACGTGCGCCCGAAACGCGCACCGATGTGTTCGATATTCCAATCGAGCCGCCGCCACCTGCCCCGCCGCCTGAACCGACGCAGGACACACCGAAAGACACAATCGAGCCGCCGATCACCGTCCCGCAGCCCAAGGTCAACCTCGACCAGCCGAAGCCAGAATACAGGACAACTGAAACCGTCACTGACCGGCCAATTGTCATCCAGCCCAGACAGCCTGTCATCGATCCGCCGCTTGCCCCGTCTCTACCGGCGGCGACTTTCGATCCCATCGGTGCCAAGCCGCGCAACAATCCTTCCGCATGGCTTGTCCAGAACGACTATCGCCCCTCTTGGCTACGGCGTGGGATGGCGGGCTCGGCGCGCTTCCGGCTCGATATCTCGGCTACCGGGACCGTGACCGGCTGCCGTGTTACCGGCTCGACAGGGCACGCCGAGCTTGACGAAGCAACCTGCAAACTGGTCCAGCGCCGCGCCCGCTTCGAGCCTGCCCGCGGTTCAGCAGGGCAACCTGTGGCCGGCAGCTACAGCGGCTCGGTCCTGTGGCAGATACCCGAATAATCCTCCTGAGGGTCGCTTCTAACCGGAACCCCGTTCGACCTTGTCGAGCGGGGTTTCGCCATCTGCAGTGGGCACCGTCCAGATCGCCACATTGACCAGCGCAATCGCTGCAAGGAAGACCATCAGCAGCGCATTCCTGATATTGCCCGTCCGACGCCACAGCAGGAAAGCGCCCGCCAGCAGGGCGATTGCAGCAAGCACGACGATCGAGAGCACGGCATCAAGCATGGCCACTCACTAGCGCGTCATGCAGCTGTAGGAAAACATTTCGGAACGCACCCCCGCCATTGCCGTTTAATGCCCTGTGGTGCGGCACCCCGTCGCGCATCGATACGGGAGATAATGCATGGGTATTTTCAGCAAGATCAAGGACGCGATTTTCGGCAAGAAAGCGCAGGCGCAGGAAGCTCCCGGCGAAGTGAAGACCGGCAATGCCTGGGCCGATGCTCCGGTGGTTGAATCGACCGCGATCGAGGAAGTCGATGTCGAAGCGCAGCTCGATGCGATGCCGGGTTCAGACGGTCTCAACTGGCGCACTTCGGTGGTCGATCTGATGAAGCTGGTCGGGATCGATTCAAGCTATGAAAACCGCAAGGAACTGGCCCACGAACTGGGCGATGCCGATTACAGCGGCAGCGCCGAGGAAAACATCGCGCTGCACAAGCGCGTAATGGCCGAACTGGCTGCCAATGGCGGAAAGGTGCCTGCCAACCTGCTCGATTGATGTGAATATTTGACAGTCATGCGCGGGGCGAGCAGACCCCGTGCATGACTCTTCAAACCTTCGACATCACTCGTCGCCAGGCCCTAGCCGGCCTTGGTGCGACCACCGCCCTCACGCTGGGCGGCTGCTCTCTCACCCCGCGTCCCGAAGGCGTTGCCGCCGCGCAGAAGATCGGTGCCGAAAGGCTGCTCGATGTGGTCGGCTACAATCTGCTGGGCCACGAACCAGAGCGCGCTACATCGCTGGGTGTGGACACCGGCATGCATGCGGGTTTGCGCGGCAGGCTGGAGAACCAGTCACAGGCCGGACAGGACGCCTTTGCCGCAACGCTGCGGCAGGATCTCGATCGGGTCCGCGCCTATCCCCGTGAAGGCCTCGACGCAGAAAGCGTAACCAATCTCGAAGTGGTCGAGAGCGCCTATGCCACCGCGCTTGACGGCTTTGCCTTGCCTTATGGCGATGTCGCCGTGGGCAGCTGGCGTAATGCCCCCTATGTCGTGATCCAGAACGTCGGCACCTATCTCGATATGCCGCGCTTCATGGATTCCTCGCAACCGATGGAAAACGGCGACGATGCCGATGCCTTTGTGGCTCGGATCGAAGCCTTGCCCGCGGCGCTCGATGGCGAGCTTGAGCGGATGAAGGCAGCGCGTGGCATGGGCATGGTCCCGCCCGACTTCCTGCTCGACAAGGCGATTTCCGCAATGGAAACCACACTGACCAGCGCGGGCAAGGGCGAATTGTTCGCCTCGGGTCTGGCAGCAAAACTGGCCGCCAAAGGCATGCCCGCGAGCCACGCCAATCGTGTCCGCATTCTCGAAACCGGCGAAGTTGTCGCCGCGCTCACCCGCCAGCTTGACGAACTCAAGGCAGAGCGCGCGATTGCCAAATCCAACGCCGGCATGTGGGCACAGCCGCGCGGCGACGAATATTACGCCTGGGCCCTGCGCGCCAGCACCACTACCTCGCTCTCGCCGGAGGAGGTCCACCAGCAGGGTCTGCGCGAACTGGCCGATCTGCATGGACGGATGGACCCGATCCTGAAGGAAATCGGCTATACCAAGGGCAGTGTGGGCGAACGGATGCAGGCGCTGGCGCAAGACAAGCGCTACAAATTTGCCGAAGGCGATCCGGGCCGCAAGGAGATCATGGATTTCCTCCATGAACGCGTGGCGTGGATCAAGTCGCAGATGCCGCGCGCTTTCAACACGCTGGTCGATCCCAATATGGAGATTCGCCGCCTGCCGCTGGCCGAAGAGCCCGGTGCGCCCGGCGCCTATGGCGGTGCGGGCAGCAAGGATGGCAAGATCCCGGGGCGGATGTGGATCAATCTCCACACCACCGATCTGCACCGCAAATACGACCTTGCCGATCTCGCCTATCACGAAACGATCCCGGGCCATGTCTGGGAAGGCGAATTTTCCAACCGCCTGCCGCTGATCCGATCGATCCTCGCCTTCAACGCCTTCTCCGAGGGCTGGGCGCTATATGCCGAACAGATTGCCGACGAGTTGGGCGCCTATGACGAATTCAAGGTCGGCCGCCTCGGCTATCTCCAGTCACTCGCCTTCCGCGCCTGCCGCATGGTGGTGGACACGGGCCTGCACGCCAAGCGCTGGACCCGCCAGCAGGGCCGCGACTTCTTCGTCAACGAGAACGGATCGAAGCCCGACGAAGTGGCAAGCGAAGTCGACCGCTATTGCAGCTGGCCGGGCCAGGCCTGCGGTTACAAGCTGGGCCACAGCGAAATCGCCCGCAACCGCACCCGCGCGCAGACCGCACTCGGCACCGGCTACGACTTCAAGGCATTCAACGACGCGGTCATCCTTGGCGGTAATGTGCCGATGGATGTGCTGGCCAAGAACGTCGACCGTTACATCGCGGGCGCCCAAGGCTGAGCGATCAGGGCTGCTCGACCAGCCGGATTTCGTAGAGCCACTGCCAGCGTTTGCCGGTGACGAACAGGCGCTGCCCATCTGCGTCCCAGGCGATGCCGTTGAGCACTGCATTGCTGTCGGCAGAGGGATTTTCCGCCACGATCGTGCTTAGATCGACGATCCGGCGGATCGTGCCATCTGCCGGATCCACGGCCACGATATAGGGCGTCATCCAGACATTGGCGTAGATCAGTCCGTCGATATATTCGAGCTCGTTGAGCTGGCGCAGCGGGCGGCCGTTCAGCGTCACCTGCACATCGCGGGCCAGCGCATAGGTTTCGGGATCGAGAAAGCGCAAAGTGGCGGTGCCATCGGAGGCGATCAGCGATGCACCATCGCTCGTCAGCCCCCAACCTTCCCACGGGTAAGGCACGCTCGACACATGCGACAGATCGGCCGCCTTCCAGCGATGGATCACCCCGTCGCGCCAGGTGAGCGAGATCAGCTCGTCCTGCCACAGCGCCAGCCCTTCGCCGAATTGCGCAGGCGGAATCGGCTGGCTCGCCAGCACCTTGCCGGTCGCCGGATCGACCCGCCGGACCTGCGACTGCCCTTCCTGCCCGGTGCTTTCGTAGAGCGCCCCGTCGCGCCACAGCAGACCTTGCGTATAGGCCGCCGGGTCATGTGGATGGCGTGCGACCACTTCGGCCGCATAAATCGCCGGAGCGACTTGCTGTGCAGGCGCCGCCACCGAGCCAGCTTGCTCTTGTGCAAGGAGTGGCGGCGGCGCGAATGCCAGCAGCACAGCAGCAAATACGGGATGCGTGATCTTCATAGGCTATATCCTGCCGACCGCATTACCGGACCGCGCCATTCTATGGAACAATTGCTGTCACTCGGCTGAAGCGGCCCGACTCGCGGGGCCACGCACTCCCTTCGATGTGACGGACTTAGCCGATCAGCCTAACTCACCCAATCCGCCACCTGTCCGGCGACATCATTCGCCGCCTGGTTCAACGCGGGACCGACGCTGGCTACTTCGGGCAATACGCCTGGCACCACCGCTTCGAAACGGCGAGTGGTCACGGCATTGCCTTCGCCCGGCCGCACTGCGTCGAACACCACCACCACGCTGGATGTGCGCGCGTCATAGCCGAATTGGCGCAATGTGCCGGTGAGGCGGGTATCGGCCAGCGCACCGGGATCGTCACCATCGATCACCACACGGTTAGAGCGGGTGCGGATCGTTTCGCCAACGAGGCGACGGAACAGACGGGCGGGCTTTTCCACCCAGACTGCATCCTTGAGATAGGCGATTTCCGTATCGCTCGCCTGCACCGGCACGCGCGTCACATCGAGCGCCGCAGGGGCTTCGAAATCGCTCAGCACCAGCGCCGTGCCAGCGGCGCTCGATCCGCCGGTGCCCGCAGGTGCGGTTGCGGTGGGTGTGAGCGTCAACAGGCTGGCGGGCGGCTCTGCCCCAAAGCTGAGGCATCCGCCCAGCAGCAGTGCCGGGGCGAGGATCGCGAGGGTCTTGGCGGGCTTCATCATTATCCTCACTTGGGCTCGTATTCGGGCAGCGGCTGGCTGGACAGCAATGCGCCTGCGCCCTTCTCGTCGATCTTTTCAGTGACGGCGCGCAACGCCTTGCTGGTCGCGCGCAGGTCGCGCATCGCTGCTTCGGCAGCGGGGAGAGTGCTTTCGGTGAGTTGCTTTGTCGCAGGCCGCGCCTCTTCCAGCGTGCCTTCGAGCGCCTTGGCTGCGCCGCTGGCGGAATCGAGCGTTGCGCGCAATTGCTGCGCCAGCTGTGCACCTTCCTGGTTGAGCAGCCGGTCAGTCGACGCGGTCACTTTCTGGAACTCGTCAAGCGCTTCGGAGGCTTCGCGCAGGGTTACCTGCAGTTCGGCCATGGTCCGCTCGATCTGGGGGGCAGCCTGCGCGAAACTATCGGTCATTTCATTCGTGTTGGCGAGAATCCCGGCGATTTCACCCTGATTCTTGTCATCCAGCAATTGGGTCAACCGCTCGGTCAGCGTGGCCAGCCGTTCGAGCAGCAGCGGCGCGTTGGACAGCAGCGCGTTGAGCCCGCCATCCTGCGGCGGAATGATCGGCACGCCTTCGGTGCAGGCCGTAGTCTCGCAGGAAATCTCGGGAGCGCCGCTGCGCGCGCCATCGAGCATGATGGTCGAAACGCCGGTAAAGCTGCCCTGGATGGTGGCGGTGGTGCCGACGAGGATCGGCACTTCTTCCTTCACCTTGATCCGCACCCGGACGAATTCGGGATCCTTGTCCCACAGCACGATTTCGCTGACCTGACCCACGGGAACGCCGGAAAAGGCCACCTGGCTGCCGTTGGCGAGGCCGGAGACCGACTGCTTGAAGAAAATGTCATATTCCTTCTGGTCGCCTTCGCCCCAGCGTGCCAGCCAGACGATGAACGCCGCGAGCGCAGCCAGCACGACCAGCGTGACCACCCCCACCCAAACATAATTTGCCCGCGTTTCCATGCTCTTCGCTTATGCCCCGCTTTTCTTGCCCTTGTCCAACGCTTTGACCGGCTCCGATTTGGCCTGCAGCGCGGCACGGCCGCGCGGTCCGTTGAAATATTCCTGTATCCAGGGATGGTCGAGTTTCATCAGATTGGGGATCGTATCGACCGCAATGACCTTCTTGTCGGCCAGCACTGCCACACGATCACATATCTCGTGCAGCGTATCGAGGTCGTGCGTGATCAGGAACACCGTCAGCCCCATCGACTTCTTCAGTTCACGCGTGAGATTGTCGAAGGCCGCAGCCCCTATCGGATCGAGCCCGGCGGTCGGTTCGTCGAGGAACAGGAGTTCGGGATCGAGCGCCAGCGCGCGGGCAAGGCCGGCACGCTTCTTCATGCCGCCGGAAAGTTCGGACGGAAACTTGCTCACCGCTTCTTCGGGCAGGCCCGACAGCAGCACCTTGTAGCGTGCGATATCGGCGCGCAATTCGTCCGAAATGTCGGGGAAGAACTGCTTGAGCGGCACTTCGACATTCTCGCCCACCGTCAGGGTCGAGAACAGCGCGCCGCCCTGAAACAATATGCCCCAGCGGTTGCGCACGCCGATTTCCTGATCGGGATCACCCTCGGTCATCGATTTGCCGAAGACCTTGATCTCGCCCGCAGTCGGCGTCTGCAATCCGATGATCGAGCGCATCAGCACCGATTTGCCCGTGCCCGAGCCGCCGACCACGCCAAGGATCTCGCCGCGCTTGACCTTGAGGTCGAGCCCTTCGTGGATGGTCTGGTCACCGAAGCAGTTTTCCAGCCCTTCGACGACGATGGGATATTCGCCGCGAAACCGCTCGTGGCGGCCCAATGCGCGCTGTTCGGCCTCGTCTGCCATCACGCCCAGCCGATCTTGGTGAAGAACACGGCGAAGAAGGCGTCGAGCACGATCACCGCGAAGATCGCCGAAACCACGGCCTGCGTGGTACGCCGTCCGACTTCCTCGGAATTACCCTGCACCTGCATGCCGTTGTAACACCCAGCCAGCGCCACGATCAGGCCGAACACCGGTGCCTTCACCAGCCCGACCCAGAGGTCGTAGGTCGGCACCACTTCCTGAATGCGCGCGAGGAAGGTCCAGAACGGAATGCCCAGCATGATTTCGCCGATTACGGCACCGCCGATGATCGCCATGGCAGAAGCATAGAAGCCGAGCAGCGGCATCATGATGATCGCGGCCAGAATGCGCGGCACCACCAGCGCCTCCATCGGCGAGATGCCGATAGTGCGCATCGCGTCGATTTCCTCGGTCAGCTTCATCGTGCCGATCTCGGCGGCAAAGGCGCTGCCCGATCGGCCTGCGACCATGATCGCGGTCATCAGCACACCCAGTTCGCGCAAGGTGATACGGCCGACAAGGTTCACGGTCAGCGTTTCCGCGCCGAATTGGGCCAGCTGCACCGCGCCCTGCTGCGCGATCACGACACCGATCAGGAAGCTCATCAGGCCGATGATCGGCAGCGCCGCCACGCCCACCAGTTCAAGCTGGCGCACCAGCGCGACCATGCGGAACTTGCGCGGGTGACGGATCAGTGTGCTGCTGGCTACCAGCAGCGCGCCCAGGAAGCTGAGATTGCCGACAATGCCCTTCCGGGCATTGAAAATCTTCTCCCCCATAGCCTCGGGCACGCGGGTGAAAAACGGCAGGCGCGGCGCAGCGGTGGAATGTTCTTCACCCCCCACGCCCTCCAGCGCGCCCATCAGTCGCTCGGCGCGCGGGCTGGCGCCTTCGACCGTGGCGTCATGCTGGGAGGCGATGGCACAGGCGAGCCAGGCGCCGACCGTGTCGATTTCCGAAACGCCTGAAATATCGACGCGCTTCAACGGCGTATCGATCGCGCGCAACTCGTCGTCGATTACACCTATGGTGGATACGAGATAGGGGCCACGCAGCGCCAGCGTGGCGCCGCCCTCCCCTTCGGTCAGCTCATATTCGGCAAGCCCTGTCATTCGCTTGGCGGTATGCGGATAAATCAGGCGTATAACAAGCATGTATCACGCGCAGCACCATCCGGCGTTGCATCGCACAATATGCGCTGGCATGGGCGGCGCATGACTTCAGAGCTGTCCAAGACATTCGACCCCGCCGAAATCGAAGCGCGCTGGTACGCGCATTGGGAAGCGAACGG
>CBFGON010000097.1:0-9048 GCA_965650395.1 uncultured Qipengyuania sp.
GCCGCAGCCCAGCAGGCGGAGGCAGTCGCCGTGCGGCAGGCGACCGCAGGTCCGCGGCGCGAACCGCGGTTGCATGCGGCAAGTGCCGAAGAGATTGCGCGGCACAGGGAATTTATGGCCGGGATCGAAAACCCTCTCTGGGGGTAGGTCTTTCCCAAGCCTCGAACCGGCGGACGGGCCGGAAATGGATCGTTGGGGTACGAAAAAGGAGATAAGAGAAAATGGATATCCGTGTTTCGGGCCACCAGATCGACACCGGCGCAGCTCTGCAGACCCATGTCGAGGACCGCATGCAGGGCATCGTCGACAAATATTTCAACCGGGCGATCAGTTCGCACGTCACTTTCGGCAAGGCGCCGGGCGGTGCTTTCTCCTCCGACATAGTTACCCACGTAATGCAGGGACTGATCCTCAAGGGCCATGCCGAAGCGCATGATGTCCATCAGGCCTTCGATCAGGCAGCAGGCAAGATCGAGAAGCAGCTGCGCCGCTACAAGCGCCGGATCAAGGACCGCCACGAACAGGCCCAGCACGCCATGCGCGAGGAAGAGGCGGCCTATACGATCTTTGCGGCGCCCGAGCCCGATGCCGATGTCGAGATCGAAGCGGATAGCCCGCCGGTGATCGCGGAAACCAGCGCGCTCATCCCCGAATGCTCGGTTGCCGACGCGGTGATGCTGCTCGATCTGCAGAACGCCAATGCAGTGTTCTTCAAGAACGCGGGTACCACGCGGCACAATATGGTCTATCGCCGCGCTGACGGGTCGATCGGCTGGGTCGAACCGCGCTGACGGAGGCGATTTGATGGTCGGGGCGCAAGGCAGTGGAGCCGGGCGGCATTATCGCGCGCTCGAAAGCCTCTATGCGTCCGCCCCGGTCAATTCCCTGTTCCAGTCGCAGCTCGAAGTGACGGGCGAAGGCAGCGCGCGGATCACTTTCGACGTGACCGAAGCAAGCTATCACGCGGCCGGCGCGGCGCATGGCACGATCTATTTCAAGATGCTCGACGATGCGGCTTTCTATGCCGCCAATACGCTGGTGACCGACCGTTTCCTGCTGACGACTTCCTTCAACCTCCATTTCACCAAGCCGGTGCGCGAAGGCCGCGTGGTGGCCGAAGGGCGCTGGGTCAGCGGGCGGCGGCGGGTGTTCGTCGCCGAATCGCGGCTGGTCGATGCCGAAGGCGAGGAAATCGGCCGCGGCACCGGCACATTCATGAAATCGCGCATCGCGCTCTCCAGCCTGCCCGGCTATTCGGGCTGAGCAGCGCGATGGAGGATGCCCGGCTCCCCGCCCATGTCGAGGTTTCGGGGCTTATCAGACGGATACAGGCCGAAGGCGGCTTTGGCACCGTGCTGCAAAAGGGCGAGCGCGATGCGGGCATCCTGGTGATATTAACCACACATAATGGGCATTATACGCGCCTGTGGGAACGCATGCCGCAGATGGACGGAACGCGGAAGTTCCTCTGCACGCGTGAACAAGATGTTGAAAACAAGCATGATTTCAGCGAATATCTGGCGCGCCGGATGAAGCAGGATCCCGATGCATGGTTCGTCGAACTGGATAGCGCGAATTCGGAACGGTTCGTCGATCCACCGGAACGTTAACTTGACTCAGTTTCAGATGTGACTATTTGGCCGCCCGACTTGGATGCGCAGGCGGCGTGCACGACAATGGGGTCGGCAAGCTAGCGCGCAGACGGGGAGTGAACGGCAGGCCCGCCAAAGGGTCCGATCCAACGACGCGCCACAGGCGCAAAGGATCCCGGCCTGCGCCAGTAAGCTCACCGCCCAATTTTTAGAGACAATGCGTAAAAGAACCCTGGCCATCGCGGCTGCCGCCGCGACGATGCTTGCTACGTTTGCCGGTGCGGAAGAAACCGGCGTTCAGGCCCAGATCGCAGATGCGACGGCCGGAACCACTGACTCCGAAGCCGCCCTGACCGACGAGGTTGTGCCGGTTTTCGTCGAAAGCGAAGTGGTTCAGGAGCTTCCCGAAACAGCGGAAGCCGAATCCAGCCCCGTTTCCCCCACGCTCCCCAAGGCCAATTCGCTGCGCCAGCTCGTTGCGAAAATGCCCGATGCAGGCAAGCTCTCCGAAGAAATGCGCTGCCTTGCCGGCGCAGTCTATTTCGAATCGCGCGGCGAGCCGCTCGAAGGCCAGCTGGCGGTGGCGCAGGTTGTCATCAACCGCACCGAATCAGGCGTTTTCCCTTCCAGCTATTGCGGTGTTGTGTACCAGCGCGCGCAGTTCAGCTTCGTGCGCGGCGGTTCGATGCCGCGGATCAAGACCGGTTCTTCGGCGTGGAAACGCGCCAAGGCGGTTGCCCAGATCGCCCATCAGGGCCTGTGGGACAGCGCTGCGGACGATTCGCTCTATTTCCACGCCCGCTACGTCAAGCCAAGCTGGGCCAAGCGCAAGATCGCGCGCACCACGATCGACAGCCATATCTTCTATCGCTGATCGACAGCCGGAATATGCAAAAAGGGGTCGCCGGATTGTCCGTCGGCCCCTTTTTCTTGCGCCTCAGGCGTCGCTGACTTCGACCCAGACCGGCGTATGGTCGCTGGCCTTCTCGCGTCCTCGATACTCCTTGTCGACCCCGGCGGCGACCATCCGATCAGCCAGTTCGGGTGACAGCAGCATGTGATCTATGCGGAAGCCGTGATCGCGCTGCCAGGCACCTGCCTGATAGTCCCAATAGGTCCACACTCCGCCGCGCGGGTTGAGCGTATCGAGAGCATCGGTCCAGCCATCGCCCAGAAGGCGCGCATAGGCATCACGCGATTGCGGCTGCATCAATGCGTCATCTGCCATTGCCTTGACCGCCCAGACGTCCTTGTCTTCAGGAATGACATTGTAATCACCCACCAGAGCGGTCGGGATTTCCTGCGCCCATAGCGATGCCGCATGGGCGCGCAACCGCGCCATCCAGGCCAGCTTGTAATCGAACTTCGGCCCGGGCTGCGGATTGCCATTGGGCAGATAGATACAGCCGATCCGCACACCGTTTACCTCGGCTTCGAGATAGCGCGATTGCTCGTCGGCATCGTCACCCGGCAGGCCGCGCTGCGTTTCGACCGGTTTCACCCCGTCCGCGAGGATGGCCACGCCGTTGAAGCTCTTCTGCCCGTGCCAGATCGCGTGATAACCGATCTTCTCGAACTCTGCGGCGGGAAAGCCTTCGTCCTGGCTCTTGATTTCCTGCAGGCAGGCCACCGTCGGGCGGCGTTCCTCGAGCCATTCGAGCAGCCGCGGCAGACGCGCCTTGACGCCATTGATGTTGAAGCTGGCAATACGCATGGCGGACCTGATGCCCGAAGTCTGCGCGCGGGTCTAACTCAAATCCCGAAGCTCGACCCGCAGCCGCAACCCGCGGCGGCATTGGGGTTTTCGACCTTGAAAGCCGCCCCGCCCAGCGATTCCACGAAATCGACCACGCTACCCGCGACAAGATCGAGGCTGACCGGGTCGACGACCAGCTGGACGCCATCGGTCTCGCTCACCGAATCTTCCGCTTCGGCACCGGGGGAAAGATCGAATTTGTACTGGAATCCGGAACAGCCGCCGCCTTCGACAGAAAGGCGAAGGACCGCAGGTTTCGCCTGCTTGCTGGCAATCGCAGAGATGCGCGCTGCAGCGGCGGGTGTGAGGGTAAGCATTTCGGCCATAGGGGCGAAATAGGAACTCGCAGCGACCGACTCAAGCGGTCTGGATATACATCCGCATCGCTTCGGCTTCGTGCTGGATTTCCTCGAGCCGCGATTTGACGAGATCGCCGATGGAGAGGAAGCCGCGGAACTCGTCATTCTCGACTACCGGAAGGTGCCGGATACGGCGCCGGGTCATCAGGGCCAGCGCCTCGAGCGTATTCGTCGCGGGATCGACCGTTATCGGAGGCGATGTCATCACTTCGCCCACCGGACGATCGAGGCAGGATGCGCCCTCTTCCGCCAGTCGATACACCACGTCGCGCTCGGAAAAGATCCCGACGACCCGCTCTCCCGCTGTAATCGGCAAGGCACCGATCTTGCGTTCGGCGAGCAGCCTGACCGCTTCGCGAACCGAAGTATCGACGTTGCAGGCGATGATATCGGTAACCGGGCGATCGGCAATCAGGCGGGAGACTTCCATCGGCATTTCTCCTGTGTCTGGACCGCAAGAATGCCATTTTTGCAGCGCAAATGCGAATCCGCTTTGCGCGGGGCGTTGAAACCCGGGTCGCATAACTGCATTGGTTGCGTCGATGGCCCGCAAATCTCCTCTCGACGATCCGGAAACGGCCGCCTTCGCCTGGGCGCGCTTTCGCCGGATCATGCGCTTCATGCTGCTGCTGACGCTGGGCCTCGTCGCCATAGCGATGGCGCTGCTTTACAAGTTCGACAACGCCGTTTCGGTCCATTTCTACATCGCCATCGCGCTGGGCATCGGCTTCACCATGTTGCTGGCAAGCGCGTTGATGGGACTGGTGTTCCTCTCATCGGGAACTGGCCACGACGAAGCGATCGACGATCCGGGGCCGGATGAGTGGAAGAAGCCTGACTAGGCCGGTTCTGCCCCGCGCAACCGGTATTCCTCTACGGGCACGCCGCCGATCAGATGGCGCTGGATGATCGCTTCCAGCACGCCCTCATTGCAGGAATGATACCAGACGTTTTCCGGCCACACGACCGCGATGGGGCCGCCGGCGCAGATCTGCAGGCAATCGGCCTTGGTGCGCTGCACCTTGCCGGCGGGGCCGACAAGGCCAAGCTCCTTCAGCCGCCGCTTGAGGAACTTCCACGCGGCCTCGCCTTCCTCGCGCGAGCAGCATTTCTGCTTCTCGCTCATCGCGCAGAGGAATATCTGGCGCTCGACGCGCTCGCCGCCGATCTTGGCCAGCGCTTCGCGGGCCTTGGCGAGTTCCTGCTCGCGTTCACTCACCCGGTTTCAGCCAGCGATCGAGCCAGGTGAACACGGTGTTGTGCCATTGCAGCGAATTTTTGGCATTGAGTACCCAGTGGTTCTCGCCCGGAAAGACCAGCAGCTGGCTGGGAATGCCCTTTTCCTGCAGCACAGTGAAGCTGGCTAGGCCCTGCGTGTAAGGCACGCGAAAGTCCTTTTCGCCGGTGACCACCAGCATCGGCGTCTTCCACTGGTCGATGTGGTTGACCGGGTTCCAGCGCTCGTAGAGCTCTTTCTGCTCGGCATAGCTGCCGCCGAAATCCCATTTGGGAAACCACAGCTCCTCGGTCGTGTAATAGAAGCTGCGCATGTCGAACAACCCGTCATGCTGAACCAGGCATTTGAACCGGTCGGGCCATTTTCCCGCGATCCAGTTCATCATGTAGCCGCCGTAGCTGGCGCCCATGGCACAGGCATTGCTGCCGTCGATCTGTTTGTCGAGTTTCAGCGCGGCGGCAAGTCCCAGCTGCAAATCTTCCAGCGGTTTGCCACCCCAGTCACGGTTGATCGCATCGGTGAAGGCCTGCCCGTATCCGGTGCTGCCATGGAAATCGACCGAGATGACCGCATAACCCTGGCTGGCCAGCACGCGCGGATTCCAGCGGCTCGACCATGCATCGTTGAACGAGCCCTGCGGGCCGCCGTGGACATAAAGGATCGCGGGCATCGGGCCCTTCTGCCCGTCAAGCTTGGTGATCTGGCCCCATACGGTGTCGCCATTGGCCCCGGCAAAGCTGAACCGTTCCACCACCACAGGGGCAAGTTTGCCCATGCGTTCGGTGGCGATTTGCGTCAGCGGCGCGGCCTGCTCCCATTCCTGCGACAGATAGAGTTCGGCAGGCGCCCCGATCGAATCGCGAGTGAACAGCAGCCGCTCGCCGTGAAGCGGGGTGACATTGCCGATATGCGCTTCATTGCCAGCCATCAGATCGAGTTTCTCGACCTTGCCGCTGCGCGGATCGACGCGGAAGGCCGGTGTATCGAGCACGTCCTGCGCGGTGATTACCAGCCAGCGTGAATCGGGGGTCCAGGCAATGCTGCCAACGCTGCGATCGAAATCCTGAGTCAGTGCGGAAACCACGCCGCTTTTGAGGTCGCGCAGCATCAGAACCTGCCGATCCGCCTCATAAGTCGGACGATTCATGGCTACATAGGCGAGATACTGACCGTCCGGCGATGGTGTCGGGAGCGAATCAAGCGCTTCATTGGCATGTGTGACATTGCTCGGGGCCTTGCCCGAGAGGTCGGAAAACCAGATGTCGAGATTGGTCGAATGCGGCTCGCGCGCATCGGCTTCGCGGGCGGTGAAATAGACACCCTTGCCGTCGGGCGCGAAGGCAATGTCCTCGCCTCCGCCGAAGGGCATGGTCGGCGTATCGCCATTGGGACCGCCCGCACCAATCGGGCCATCGAGCGCGATGCCCTTGCCACTCGCCTTGCCATCCACCAGCGGGAAAGCGAAGACTCGGTTGACCGTGCCCGGCGTCTCCCAATGGTCCCAATGGCGGTAAAGCCCTCCAGCACCATCATAAAGACGCCCGTCACCCGGGCCGGGGAGATAGCCCTTGGCGCTGTCGTCGCAGTCGAATTCGGCGCAGCTGCGTGCAATGCTGGCCCAGACAGCCACATGGCCGCCATCGCGTGCGACCTTGAACCCGTCCACCCCGCGAGCGAGGTCCGTGACCTGCATGGCATCGCTCACCGCGCCATTGGCGGCGACATGCGCGCGCCAGACCTGACTCGTGGCCCCCTCGCCCCCAGCGGCGCTATCGGCGAGATAGTAGAGCCAGCCATCGCCGCCGAACACGGCATCGCTGCCATCAAGCTCGAGCGCGACGGGCCTGGCGGCCGGATCGTCGAGCCGGTGGAGCCACAGCTTGCCGCTGCGCTTGTAGCTTTCCGGGTCGGTCGAAGTGACCGAATAGATCGCCATTGTGCCATTGGCATCGACCGCCGGCGCACCAAGGCGCGGCATGGTGATGAGGTCTTCCGCGCTCATCGGCGTAGCCGCCTGTTGAGCGGCGATCGGCGTGGCGAAAAGCGCGAATGCGCTGGCGAGCGGGAAGGCGACCCTGTTGATTTGTGTCATGGCCGCGCGGTGTAGCGCGGAGCGTGATCTAAGGTAAGGGCTTAGCTCTTCTTGCCCGCAATCCGGGCGATTTCGGCCTTGACCAGTTCTTCGACCATGGCGGGAAGGTTATCGTCGAGCCATTGCGCCAGCATCGGGCGCAGCAATTCGCGGGTCAGCCCTTCGAGCGAGGTTTCGCCCTGGCGGACGATCTGCGGCTGTTTGCCCGGCTGGGCCAGCATCGAAAGCGCAGCAAAGTTCTGGCGCATCGCCTCACGCGCATCGCCGCGGGTCAGCGCGTCCTCTTCGCCTTCGCTTTGGGCTTCATCGGTGAAGTCGATCTCGACCTCTTCGATCACATCTTCGTGGACCAGCTCTTCGCCCAGATCCTCGCCCAATTCGAGAATTTCATCTTCTACATGGGGTTCCTGCAGGCCGATCGCATCGGAGCTTTCGGAAACCAGCGAGCGGCCGCGCCTGGTTGCAATCATCTCGTCACGTTCGCGACTATCGCGCGCGATCACCTTCTTGATCGAGTCGAGAATCTCTTCAACCGATGGTTCGCCCTGATTGTGCATTCAGCCTGGCCCCTGTTGCCTTTCGCAATCCCGAATCGGGACGACCTTTATAGCGCAGGGTTTTCCGGCGAGACAGTATTCTCGGGAATTCCGGCGGTTGCGGCCGGAATATCGACCGTGCGTGGTGATTGGACCTGCGGATCGGGATCGCTTTCCCAATCCCAGAACTTGCCTTCGACACGCTCGTAATTGGTCACCGGATCGTAGAGCAGACCTTCCTCGACCAGTCCCAGATCACGCGCTTCAGCACGGCCCATCGCCGCCAAAAGCGAGAATCCCGCGACATAGGCGTTGCGGCGGGCCGTGACGAGCTGCACCTGGCTCTGTACCAGTTCCTGTTCGGCATTGAGCACATCGAGAATGGTGCGGTTACCGATCGAATTCTCGGCCCGCACACCTTCAAGGCTCAATTCGGCAGCTGAAACTGCGCTTTGCGAACTCTCGATAATTGCAATCGCTGCCTGCCAACTGGACCATGCGGAGCGAACCTGTGAAATCACGTCGCGCTCGGTGGCGACGATGTTTTCCAGCGCTGCCGCCGAGCGTGCCTGAGCCTGCCGTTCGAGGGCGGCAGGAAGACCCCCCTGAAACAGCGGTATCCGCAGCGAGATGCCAGCCTGCGCGGCGGTATCGGTTTGCGGCGGGTTTACAGTGGGGTCAGCGCTGCGAAGCGAACTCAGAGTGTTCTGATAGTCGTAACCGGCAAATGCAGAAATGCGCGGCAGGCGGCCGGACCCGGCAACGTCGATGTCATGGCCTGCTGCCTCGGCGTTTTCGCGGGCGGCGATCAGATCGGGATTATGTTCGAGTGCGATGTCGACTGCCACATCGGCATTTGCCGGCAGGCCGGGAAGGGTAGGCGGCGGAGCCAGATTGTCAGGTGCAGATCCGACCAGAGCTATATAGGTTTCACGCGCAGCGATCAGATTGGCTTGTGCGCTGCGAAAATCGCCTTGAGCCAGCGCAAGGCGAGCTTCGGATTGTGCGACATCGGTGCGCGTAAGGTCGCCAATCTCGTAGCGATCGCTCGTCGCACGCAGATTGACGTCAAGCACTTCTACCTGATTGATTGCCAGCGCCATCAGCGCTTCGCCGCGAAGCACGTCCATATAGGCAGCGACTACGCGGGTGAAGATTGCGCTTTCGGTCGCGCGCAAATCGGCGCGCCCTGCCTCGACCCGGTTCTTCGCGGCGAGGATCGAGTTCTTGACCGCCCCGCCCGAATAGAGCGGCACGCCAAGATCGACGCCGCCGGTCAGGATGCGGTCAGGGCCATAGGTCGAGGCGCCAGACAGGAATTCGGTGTAGGTTCCCGTCGCCGCGACATCGGGCCGACCGGCGGTCTTTTCGATCACCACGCTTTCATCAGTGGCGCGCTGGCCTGCGCGGGCGGCGGCCAGCGTGGGATTCTTGAGATAGGCTTCGGTCAGAGCTTCCTGCAATGTATCGGCTTGC
>CBFGON010000098.1:0-9044 GCA_965650395.1 uncultured Qipengyuania sp.
AGATGATGCCCGCCACGATCAGGATCGTGGGCAGCGCGGTCGATTCAAGGCTGATCGCCAGACCCTGGATCACATTGGTGCCGTGGCCCGTTTCCGATGCTTTGGCGATGCTCTTCACCGGGCGATAGTTGGTACCGGTGTAATATTCGGTGATGTAGATGATCAGGAACGTGATCGCCAAGCCGATCAGCGAACACCAGAACAGATCCATTCCGGTGAAGCCGCCAACTGCGCCTTCGCCGCCAATGACCGCGTTCATATCGCCAAGGGCATAGCGCATCACGATAAAGATCAGCGGGATCGAGAGCAGCGCGGTAACGCCGAAGCCCTTGTACATCGCGCCCATCACATTGTTGCTCTTGCCGAGCTTGACGAAATAGGTGCCGATAATGCTGGTCAGGATGCAGGCACCACCGATCAGCAGGGGCAGCGCCATGAGCGGGGCAAGCTGGTCGCCCAGACCCTTCATCAGCAGCGCGGTGAGAACCATGGTTGCACCAACGGTGACGACATAGGTTTCGAACAGGTCGGCGGCCATGCCGGCGCAGTCGCCCACATTGTCGCCCACATTATCCGCGATAACGGCGGGGTTGCGTGGATCGTCTTCGGGAATGCCCGCTTCGACCTTGCCGACAAGATCGGCACCGACGTCGGCAGCCTTGGTGAAGATGCCGCCGCCCAGACGCGCGAAGATCGAGATCAGCGATGCGCCAAAGGCGAGGCCGACGAGACCGTCGATCACTTCACGGCTGTTGACCGCATGGCCGCCGGGACCGGTGAGGTACCAGTAGAACACCGCAATCGCGAGCAGGGCGAGGCCCGCCACCAGCATGCCGGTGATTGCACCTGCGCGGAAGGCGAGGGTGAGGCCCTGCTGCAAACCGCTTTGCGCGGCAGCGGCAGTGCGCACGTTCGAGCGGACCGAGATGTTCATCCCGATAAAGCCCGCCACGCCCGAAAGGATCGCGCCGATGACAAAGCCGGTTGCCGGGATGGTCCCGAGGAAAAATGCCACCAGCGCGGCCACGACCACGCCGACAATGGCGATGGTGGTGTACTGGCGCTTCAGATAGGCTTGCGCGCCTTCCTGAATGGCGGCGGCGATTTCCTGCATTTTCTCATTGCCGGCGCCCGAATTCAGCACCTGGCGGCTGGTAACGAAGCCATACACGATGGCCAGCAGTCCCAGCAGGATTGATATGGTTACAAGGTCCACGGAAAATTTCCCCTCCCGTTTGATTTTATGTTTGATGCGGCCCGTCGCGGGAAACGCCGGAGCATGTGGGCGAGGGGTATAAGGGGCGAGCGTTGCGTGGCAAGGCCTCAAAACGCAGCAATCGGCGCTTTTTGCGCACGTTGTCCAAAAGTTCAGTGCGTATAGCCGAGCGGGCCTTGCGGCGGCGCTCCGTCGAGCAGCAGCGGGTGCTCGCCCGCCGCCTGCACGCTGCCGACGCGGTGGAGGCCGAAATGGGCCGCGAGACTGGCGGGGCCGGTGGCAAGGAGGACGTAATCGTCGCCCCAGCGCATGGCTTCGCCGAGACGGTCAGCGGGCGCGATCTGCGCCACAGCCGCGCTGTCGATGGCGATGGTGCACTGGCTGGCGGCTGCAATGCGCGAGGCATCGAGCAGCAGCCCGTCCGAGATATCCATCATCGCGCTGACCTGCGGGGCAAGGTCGCGGCCCAGCGCGAGTTGCGGGCGCGGTCGGGTATAGGCGCTTTCATCGGCCCCGGTCCCGTCACGCAAAGCCTCGAAACCCAGCAGCGCCTCGCCAATCCTGCCGCCGACATAGACCGCGTCGCCGGGCTGCGCGCCAGAGCGTGAGGGAACAGGCGTATGCGTTGCCCGCCCGATGGCAGTGCAGCCCCACACCCGGCGGCCCTCTGCGCGCACGGTGTCACCGCCCAGCAGCGGCACATCATATTCGGCCAGTACGGCGCGTAGCCCTTCGACAAAGCGGTGGTCATCGTCGCCCAGCATATGCGACACCAGCACGCCCAGCGGCTCCGCGCCCTTTGCGGCGAGATCGGACAGGTTCACCGCCACCAGCTTCCATGCAATATCGGCCGGGTCCTGCCCTTCGAGGACATGGACGCCATCAACCAGCGTATCATGGGTGAGAACCAGCGCCTCGCCGCCGAAGTCGATCACTGCGGCATCGTCAGCCAGGCCGCGCGCTGCGGGAGTATTCGCCAGCGCCTTGAGCGCGGCAATGAATTCGGGTTCGTTCAGCGTCCCGCCTCTTTCGCCACCGCATCCAGCACGCCGTTGACAAATTTCGCTTCACGGTCGTCGAAGAAAGCCTTGGCGACATCGACATATTCGCTGATCGCGGCGGCCTTGGGCACATCGTTGCGGGCAATCAGTTCATAGGTTCCGGCGCGCAGGATCTGGAGCATGGTCTTGTCGAGCCGGGCCAGCGTCCAGCCTTCGGCAAGGCGGCTGGTCAGCAGCGCGTCGATCTCAGCCCGTCGCGCATTCACGCCGCGCACCAGATCGTCGAAGAAGGCCACGTCAGCTTCGGCATAGTGATCGTCCTCGATCTCCTTGCCCAGGCGGTGCTGGTGGAACTCGTCGAGCAGGCGGACAAGCGCGGTGCCTTCCATCTGCTGCTGATAAAGCGCCTGCACGGCGCCAAGGCGTGCGGTGCTGCGCGATTGTGAACGTGGATTGTTGCTCATTTCAGTCTCGTCGAAATAGATAGGGCGTGCGCGGGGAGGCCCTCGGCCTCTGCCAGACGCACGGCGGCAGGGCCAATCTCTGCAAGCGCGGCTTGCGAAGCATCGATAAAGCTGGTGCGCTTCATGAAGTCGAGCACCGACAGCCCGCTCGAAAAGCGCGCGCGGCGGCCGGTGGGAAGGACGTGGTTGGGCCCGGCGATATAGTCGCCCACAGCTTCGGGTGTATGGCGGCCAAGGAAGACGCTGCCCGCATGGCGCATCCGGTCGAACAGGGCCTGCGGATTATCGACCATCAGTTCGACATGCTCTGCCGCAAGCCGGTCGGACAGGGCAGGGGCCTGATCGAGACTGTCGACCAGCACGATCAGCCCGTGCGCATCCCAACTGGCCTTGGCGGTCTTGGCGGTGGAGAGCCTCGTCAGGGCAACATCCAGCGCATCCTCGACCTTGCGCGCAAGAGCCTCGCTATCGGTGATGAGGATCGACTGGCTGGATGGATCATGTTCGGCCTGGCTCAGCAAATCAGCGGCGATCCATTCGGGATTATTGTCCTTGTCGGCAATCACCAGGATCTCGCTCGGCCCGGCCACCATGTCGATGCCGACCACGCCGTAGAGCTGCCGCTTGGCCTCCGCCACCCAGGCATTGCCCGGGCCGGTGACGACATCGACGCGCCGAATGCGTTGCGTGCCATAAGCGAGCGCGGCCACCGCCTGCGCGCCGCCGATCCGCCAGATCTCGTCCACCCCGGCAATATGCGCGGCGGCCAGCACCAACTGGTTAATCTCGCCCTTGGGCGTGGGTGTGGTGACCACCAGCCGCTTCACGCCCGCAACCTTGGCCGGAATGGCATTCATCAACAGCGATGACGGATAGGCCGCGCGTCCGCCCGGGACATAGAGCCCAGCAGCATCGACCGCGCTCCAGCGCGCACCCAGCCGCATGCCGATTTCATCGGTATAATCGCGATCTTCGGGCAACTGGCCTTGATGATACGCATTGATACGCTCTGCAGCGGTGTTCAGTGCCTTGCTCAGTGCCGAATCAAGCGCTTCATACGCAAGTCTGCACGCCGTCTGATCGATCTGCCAGTCGCCATCGGTGGAGAGGCCATGCCCGTCATAACGCGCGGTGAAATCGACCAGCGCCTTGTCGCCGCGCTCCCGCACTTCATTGAGAATGGTCGCCACGTCGCGACTCACCTGCACATCGCTTTCGCGGCGGTCGCGTACGATCCTGGTGAATTTCACCTCGAAATCGGCGTCGGAAATGCGGAGTACCTGCATCAGGCGGTGCCTCGCGCTTCGCCATCAGCGCGGAAGGCTTCGACCAAGGCGGCAACGCGCGGATCGGTCTTGAGTGCGGCGCGATTGACGATCAGCCGGGCGGAAATGTCCATGATGTGACCAGTCTCGACCAGCCCGTTTTCGCGCAGGGTCTGCCCTGAAGAAACAAGGTCGACGATGCGCCCCGCCAGCCCCAGCTCGGGCGCAATTTCCATCGCGCCATTGAGCTTGACGCATTCGGCCTGCACGCCGCGCGCTTCGAACCAGCGGCGGGTGATGTTCGGATATTTGGTCGCCACGCGCAGGTGGCTGGCACCGTTCGCCGCTTCGCTACCCTGCGGCTCGGCAACGGCGAGGTAGCAATGGCCGATGTCGAGGTCGACCGGGGCGTAGAGCTCCGCATAGTCGAATTCCTCGATCACGTCGGAACCGACGATGCCCAGCTGCGCAGCGCCATGCGCGACGAAGGTTGCCACATCGAAGGCGCGCACGCGGATCAGCCGCATGTCCTCGCGCGTAGTGCCGAAGGTGAGCGAACGGTTGGCCTTGTCGTGGAACGCCTCTTCCGGCACCACGCCCGCGCGCGCCATCACGGGCAGCGCCTCGTCGAGGATGCGGCCCTTGGGCACGGCGAAGGTCAGACGCTCGGTCATGGGGCGCGCAGATAGGCAAGCAGGCGGGAAAGGGCAACGAATATGGGCGATAGAGCGGTGATGGATATCGTTTCCGTCCCTCAAGCGATCGAATGGCAGGCGCAGCATGCCGAGAAGAACGGCGCGCCAGGCACAGCACGCATCATCCGCGCCCTGCTCGCGCTCGAAACCAGCAAGAGCGCCACCGCAAGGCGGATTTTCGCCTGGCAGGGGCTGAGCCTGCGCGATGCCATGCCGCTGCGCATAGCGGGCGGCATTCACAATCTGTTGTTGACCGGCGACGAGCCGCGGCTGCACGAAATCTATGCTGGTCTGATGGTAACGCAGGCCGACGTTGACGCATTGGTGCGCGAAATCGTCGAGACGCATGACACGCGGTTGCTGCCGTGGCTCGACGGCCCGCCGCAGACCAATGAGGCGGGGCGTTCCGCCAGCCTGATTGCCGGGTTGCTGTGGCTGGCCGACGGGCACACGACCGCAAACTTCGAACTGCTCGAGATGGGCGCAAGTGCGGGCATCAACACGATGATGGGGCGCTATTTTTACGATCTCGGCGGGGTGACGACCGGGCCGGCAACCAGCCCGATGCGCATTGAGCCTGAGTGGCGCGGGAACCCGCCGCCAACCACCAAGATCGGGTTCACAAGCGCGCGCGGAAATGACATTGCTCCGGTCGATCTTACCGACGATGCGCAGGCGCTCCGGCTCAAAAGCTACGTCTGGCCCGAAGCGACCGGACGAATGATGCGGATCGACGCAGCAATCGCGCTGGCAAAGGAGGAGGCACCGGCGCTCGAAGCGATGGAAGCCGCTGATTGGGTCGAGTGCGAGTTGACGCGCGAGCAAGGGGAAGGGGTCACCCGCGTGCTCGCGCATTCTATCATGTGGCAATATCTGTCTGACGAAAGCCAGCAGCGGATCGAGACGGCGCTTCAACAGGCAGGCGAGCGGGCCGATAGTGTTCACCCGCTGGCGCACGTCTCGCTTGAAACCAATCGCGAGACTTTCGCACACGAATTATGGGTGCGCTACTGGCCGGGCGGCGCGCAGCCGGTGCATCTCGCCAATGCCCATCCGCATGGCGCATGGGTGGAGTGGCTGGCAGTTTAGCCAGTGCGCGTGAAAAACTCATCCATCGCGGCATTGACTGCAGCGGGCGCTTCCCACGGCACGAAATGCCCGCAGTCGGGCACCTCGACTACGGTGAGATCGCTGATCGCCTTGTCCAGCCCTTCGAGGTTTTCCGGCGGCAAGGCGAGATCGTCCATCGCCCAGATCACCAGTGTCGGAATGGTCAGTGGTGGCAGCGGCGGCGGGGCCCAGCCAGCGGGCAGTTCGTAAGGCGCGTCCACTGGCGGAATATCTATCGGGCTGGCGCGATACCAACTGAGCATTCCGAAGGCAGCATCGCGGTCCTGCCAGTCCTGAAACAGCATCGCGCGCTCTTCCGGTGGCATGACATCCGCCCGGTCCCATTTGATTTCCTGCATTAGCAGCGCGGCTAGCCCGTGCTCGCGCACCAGCGCATCATTGGCCGGATCGCGGAAGCCGCGCATATATTGGCTCGCCTCGCGCTGGACCTTGTTGGTGTAGAGCAGTTTCTGGAAGATGGCGGGATGCGGCGCATTGGCGATCACGCAGCGCGTCACCCTCCCGTTCATCTGCCCCATCAGGGCTGTGCCCCAGGCAATCGCGCCGCCCCAGTCATGGCCGACAATGGTGAACTGCGCCACACCCAGCGCATCGGCCAGAAGGAAAATATCGCCGATCAATTTGTCGGGCGTGTAGTCTTCGACCGCTTGCGGCTTGGACGATCCGCGATAGCCGCGCTGGTCGGGCGCGATGCAGCGATAGCGGTCAGCAAAATGCGCGATCTGGTGGCGCCATGTACGATGGTTCTCGGGAAAGCCGTGGAGGAAGATCAGCACGGGTGCATCGCGCGGCCCAGTGTCGACCACATCGAGTTCGATTCCGTTCGCAAGCGTAACGCGCTGCTGCTCCATTACTATTCCTCCGCCTGCATCTTTTCCATATAGCCCGCTGCCACCATGCCAGCGACCTGATCGAGCAGTGCGTCCGGCGTGCGGCGCATTTCGCCCATCGCCTCTTCCATTCCCTGTGCCACGATGATCTCACGCTCGCCCCGCGATACAGCCTCGACGATGGTGCGTGCCGCCTCCTCTGGCGGGATGCCATTTTCGATCGCCTTGTCGCTGCGCCCGCGCTTCGACCCGTCGGCGGTGAGCGCATTGCGGCTGACAGAAGTGGCGACCGAGCCGGGGCATATGACATGCACCGACACTCCTGATTGTGACAGCTCTGCCCGCAGCGCGTCGGCATAGCCGATCAGCCCGAATTTGGCCGCGCAATAGGCAGTGCGCATCGGTACGCCGACCTTGCCCGCGATGGACGATATGAACAGCAGATGCCCGCTACCGCGCTCTGCGAAATGCGGCAACAACGCCTGTGTCGCGGCGATCTGCGCCGTCAGATCGACGTCGATAATGTCGTGATAGACCTGCATGGCGGTGCTCACGGCCGGGCTTCGCTGCGAGATGCCCGCATTGGCGACGAAAATATCGACGCCGCCCTTCCACGCCACCGCCTTCACGGTCGCCGCAAGCATCGCGTCTTCATCGCGCACGTCGAAGGGCAGTACGAGCGTTTCGGTATCGAGGGCGGCAGCAACCATTGCCAACCGCTCCTTGTCGCGCCCCGACAGGATGATGCGGGCACCGCGGCTGGCCCATTCGCGCGCCAGCGCCGCGCCGATGCCGCTGCTGGCACCGGTTATCCAGGCGGTCTTGCCTTCGAAGTTCATGGTTCCTCCGGCTTAAGGATAGGTGACGGTGTTCGGTTCGCCTTCGGGCAGCGGGATACGCTCTTCCTCGTCGCCTGGCACTTTGGGAAAGCGGTCTTCGCGCCAATCACGCTTGGCCTGCTCGATCCGCTCGCGGCTTGAGCTGACGAAATTCCACCAGGCATGGCGAGTGGATTCGAAAGCCTCGCCGCCAAGCAACATCACCCGCGCGCCCGATTTGCTTTCCAGCGTCATGTCGCGGCCGGGGCGCAGCACCGATAGTTCGTAAGGCACGAGATCGATGCCATCGACGCTGGCTTCGCCGCCAACCAGCATCAGCGCGCGTTCGTCGGCATCTTCCTCGATCGGGATCGCACCGCCCGGTTCGAGCATGATTTCGGCATAGATAGTGTCGGCATAGGTGGTGACCGGCGCGCGCTCGCCCCATAATTCGCCCATGATGACGATTGCACGGGCGCGCCCGTCCTCGACGATGGGAAGCTGCGTTACCGCTTCGAAAGCCGGGTCGATTTCCTCGCGCCCGTCGGGCAACGCCAGCCAGGTCTGCATGCCATAGAGTTTCGGGCCATCCTTGCGTTCGGCAATGGGCGTGCGCTCCGAATGGACTATTCCGCGGCCCGCGGTCATCAAATTGACCTGCCCCGGACGGATGGTTGAGAAAGTTCCCAGGCTGTCACGATGATCGATCGCGCCTTCGAACAGCCAGGTCACCGTGGCGAGATTGATATGTGGATGCGGGCGGACATCCATGCCGGTGCCCAGATCGAGCTGTGCCGGGCCGAACTGGTCGACGAAGATAAACGGCCCCACCATGCTGCGCGCCCGTGCAGGCAGCACGCGGCGGACCTCGAACTGGCCGAGATCATGCGTTGTCGGGGTAAGGGTGAGCTCGAAAATGCTCATCGCGCCTCTCCCGCTGGCTGCGGCGCGGAAGCCTGAATGGCGAGGGCGTGGACACGATCGCCCGGAATATCGCCCAGCGCCCTGTTGACCATGCGCTGGCGCTCGAGGCGGTTCTTGTCGGCAAAAGCCGCGGCTTCGATCACTACGGTGAAATGCGATTCGCCGCTGCCATCGTCGCCAGAGTGGCCATGATGCTTCGCGCTGTCGTTGATTACTTCGAGCCGCGTGGGGTTGAATGCCTCCGTCAGAAGGCGCTCCATTTCCTGCTGGACCGGACCTGACATGCGCTCGAATCTCCTTTCCGGGTCTTTCCATACATGGAAACGGTCCCCATCCTAGAACGAATGCGCCAGTCAAAGTTTCACGGAAGATATGAAGAATCAGGTCGGATATGCGATTATCCCGGCTGCACCGAGGCGGGCGAGTTTAGAGCGCCCGGGGTAAACAGTCATGGTTTTGACGGGCCGGGGCAGTGGCGCTGGTTGTGCCTGGAGCATGTCCGTGAATTCAACGCTGGATATGACTGGTTCGAAGGCATGAGCGCGGAAGAAATCTACGCTGCGCAGGCACCAGCGAGCGGCTGGCGCACCGAAAGCCCCAGCTTCCGCCCCACCGCAGGGGTGGATGGAATGCCGCGCTGGTCCGATTATGACGATCCTCTGGAAGCAATCGCGGCGCGCGCGAACGGGATCAAGAGTCG